>NZ_MDDU01000055.1:0-277715 GCF_001854795.2 Mesorhizobium sp. LCM 4577
GACAAGGGCTACTGCCACTACGGCTGGTGGACGGCGATCGCTGCGGCACGAGCCTCCTTCATTACCCGGCCCAAATCCAACATGGGGCTCAAGCTGGTGGGCGAGCGTGCCATCGCAACCATGCACGGCGATGGCTTCACCGTGCTTGAGGATGCCGAGGTGAGCTTTGCCAGCAAGGGCGATTCCAAGCTGCCGATCCGCTTACGCCGCATCATCGTGAAGCGAAACGAAGGCGACACCATCACGCTGCTGACCAACGACCTCGAACGCTCGGCCGTCGACATAGCAGCCCTCTACAARGGCCGCTGGCAGATCGAGCTTCTGTTCCGCTGGATCAAGCAGCATCTCAAGATCCGCAAGTTCCTCGGCAACAACGACAACGCCATCCGCCTGCARCTCTTCGCCGCCATGATCGCCTACGCGCTGTTGCGCATCGCAGCGCGAGCATATCGCGTYGCWMTGCCGATCCTGCGCTTTACCGACCTGGTGACACGATGCCTCTTCGAGCGGCGCCACATCGCCGCCATCGACAAACCGCCGCCCGTCAATCCAAGTCGAAGGCACTCCCGTTGCTCTCCCGATCAGATGAGCCTCGCCTATGTCTAACTTTCCCCGGACAGCCCTGCGAGCGTGGCGGATGGGAGCAATATAGATCTTTCATTGCGGATGAAGGCGATGCTGGAAATCCCTGAGGATCGCGGCGCCCGCCACCTGTTGTTCAAGGCCATAGACGAAGCCTTCAAGGCCGGAGATTTCGCGGCCCTGGGCGTCGCCCTTGGCGGCGCGGCGCGCTGGTTCGACGAGCGGATGCCGTTCGAGCTCGGCCTCGGCCATCCGCTGGAATATGCGATCTATTGGAGCCCGGCCCCGTTCATCACCGCGCTTCTCGATGCCGGCTCGAACCCGAACTATGAAGATCTGGCCGGCTTTCCTTCGATCATTGCCGCATTGTCGACGGAACGACCGGACCGGCTGGATGTCGTCCACATCCTGCTCGAGCATGGCGCCGATCCGGATATGCGCGGCGTGAACGACTGGACGCCGCTGCACTATGCGGTGTCACGGCGCGACGCCGAGGCGATCCGTCTGCTGCTGCTGGCGGGCGCGGACCCGTCGCTGAGAACCCGCATCGACGACTATGAAACGGCACTGGAAGGCGCCGAGCAGGCCGGCTTCGAAGCCGGCGTCTTTCTGCTGCGCGAAGCGCTGAACAATCGCCGTCTATGATGGATGGCTGTCCGCCGCCGTCACACAGCCTTGAGCTTGGCCTTGAAGCGTTTTGCGTTGGCCACGTAGTGCGCGGCCGAGACGCGCAGCCGCTCGATCGCCGCTTCGTCCAGTGTCCTGATCACCTTGGCCGGCGAGCCGACGATCAGCGAATTGTCCGGAAACACCTTGTTTTCCGTCACCAGCGCGCCGGCGCCGACAAGCGAATTGTTGCCGATCCTGGCGCCGTTCAGAACGATGGCGCCCATGCCGATCAGGCTGTTGTCGCCGACCGTGCAGCCGTGCAGCAGCGCCCTGTGGCCGATCGTGCAGCCTTTGCCGATGGTCAGCGGAAAGCCCGGATCGGTGTGCATGATCGTGTGTTCCTGCACATTGGTGTCGGCGCCGATCGTGATGGGCTCGCCGTCGCCGCGGATCACGACACCGAACCAGAAGCCGACATTGCGGCCGATCCGGATGTTGCCGATCAGCGTGGCGTCCGGCGCAATCCAGTTCGTATCGGCGTCCTCGAACTCGGGCGCTTTCCCATCGATAGCATAGACCGGCATTGTTCGTCTCCGAATCGTCTCAACCAGCAAATTCGAAGGACCCTAAGTTCTCGGTCGCCCAGGATGCAATGGCGATGAGCACGACGCCGAGCGCCAGCGCCCAGGCGATGGCCGTGCAACCGCAGGACAACAGCGCCATCGTGCCGATGCGGCCCTCGCGGCGGGCGGCCAAGGCCTCGTTGGTGAGCATGAACGGTCCGGCGCAGGCCGTTGCCGCAAGCGAACGCAGGATATGGACCGGCGAAACATAGGGTTCGGCAAAGGCCAGGCGCCGGCCGGACAACAGTTCCATGGCCGATCCGACCAGTCCGCAAGCCGTGACGCCAACCGCAAACGCGTAAAGAACAAGCACAACGGGATCCATGTTTACCAACCGTTTACCATGAAAACGCACAGTCGTGCCAATGCGCTGCAAGAGCCATGCCGCGCCGGTTGTGCCGCCGAAGGACAGGCGGGCGGATCGGGAAAGAGCGAATGAGACAGGCAAATGTCGCCGAGAGTCCGGACTTCGAGGTCGTCGATTCGACCTTGATGAAGCGGGTCTTCTATATTTTCGCGGCGCTGGCGCTGCTTTCGGTTGCGATCAGCGTCGGCGGCAAATGGCTTGGACGGTCGATCGCCATGGCCGGCTATACGGACGATACGACGGTGCGCCAGATCGTCATGGGCAACAATCTCATCAGCGTGCCGGCAAACTTCATCCGCTTCGACCAGGCCCGGCGCGACGGCATCGCCTCGCGGCTCGATCTCTATCTGCGCTATCCCGAGATGGACGGCTACAGCACGGCCGCGCGCGACGACTTCAACCACACGACGACCAGGAAGATCATCTTCCTGTCGTTCGAACCGCGGATGATGTCGCGCGACATGAGCGGCCGCTTCGCGCCGATCTACAGCGCCCTGATCGAAAAGCCGGGCACGCCCGGCCCAGGCGGCACGACGGTTTACGCCTTCACGGAAAAATCAGGCTATATCAACGAGGTGCTGGCCGTCGCCGAACGTCCCGGCAGGGATCCGTTCGTCGCCCGCTGCCTGAGCGGGCCGAGCGCGGAGGAATCGCTGGCGCCTTGCGAGCGCGACATCCAGGTCGGCGACGATCTCAGCCTCACCTACCGTTTTCCACGCGAGCTGCTGGCGAACTGGCCGGCGCTCGACGCGGCGATTGCGGCGAAGGTCGCGAGCATCCTGAAGACTGGGCACTGACGCTGGCGGCTAGTGGCTATCCAACTAGATCATTTCGGCGCGCAGCCGGCGCTTCGATCGTCAGTCTGGCTCAACGCTTCGGCCTCAAGATACCGACTGGCATCGGACTGACAAGGCGCGCTAATGGTCAGCCATGACACCAGCCTATCTCGCCTTCGACCCGACCAGTCGCCGCCTGCGGCTCGACCCGCATGAGCCGGCCTTCGTGCAGAACCCCTATGAGGCCTACGCCTTCCTGCATGGCGCCGCGAACGCCTTCTTTTGGGAAGACTACGGCTTCTGGTGCTTTGGCGGCTTCGACGATGTGAATCGGTTGCTGCGCGACCGCCGTTTCGGGCGGCAGAATCCGGCGGGGATTCCCGACAGCCGGGGCGTCGGCGACGACCGCTCGCATCTTACGGCCTTCGACGCGATCGAGGCCAATTCCATGCTGGAGCTCGAGCCGCCGGTGCATACGCGGCTCAGAACGCTGGTCAACCGCGCCTTTGTCTCGCGCCAGGTCGAGCGGCTCAGACCGCGCATCGAGGTGCTGGCCAACGAATTGATCGACCGCTTCGAGCCAGAAGGCGTCGACCTTCTGCCCGCTTATGCCTCGCCCTTGCCGATCACCATCATCGCGGAGATGCTCGGCGTGCCGGTCGAGATGGGGCCGCAATTGCTCGACTGGTCGCATCAGATGGTCGCCATGTACATGCATGGCCGCACGCGCGAGACCGAGGACGCGGCCAACCGCGCCGCGCGCGACTTTTCCGACTTCTTGCGCGGCTATATCGGCGAGCGCCGCAAGAAGCCGGGCGAAGATCTGCTGTCGCTCTTGATCGAGGCGCAGGACAACGGCCAGAAGCTGTCGGAAGACGAGCTGGTGTCCTCGGCCATCCTGCTCCTCAATGCCGGCCATGAAGCAACCGTGCACCAGACCGGCAATGCGGTGCGCTCGATCCTCGCGCAAGGCGGCGACCCGCGGCGGTTCTTCGAGACGCCGGAGAAAAACGTCGCGGCGGTCGAGGAATGCCTGCGCTACGATGCGCCGCTGCACATGTTCCTGCGCTATGCCTATGAGGAGATCGAAATTTCGCCGGGAATCCTAATCAAACCCGGGGAGATAGTGGCGCTGCTGCTCGGCATGGCCAACCACGATCCCTTGGCCTTTGCCGAACCTGATGCTTTCAACCCGGCCCGCACCGACCAGAAAAACGTCTCCTTCGGCGCCGGTATCCATTTCTGCATCGGCGCGCCACTGGCCAGGCTGGAGCTGCAAGTGTCGCTGAAGACGCTGTTCGACCAGCTGCCGGATCTACGCCTAGCGGAGGCGCCGCGTTTCCGCGACACTTACCATTTCCACGGGTTGGAACGGGTTGCGGTCGCGTTTTGAGCCGAGGCCCACGCGACTTCGTCATCCTTGGGTGTAGCGACGCAAAGCGGAGCGAAGACCCGAGGATCCATTCCGTGACCTTGGCCGAAGGATGCAGCGGAGCAGAATTCTGCACCGTGGCAGCGGCCTCAATGTCACGGAATGGATTCTATGGTCTGCGCGCGTCGCTTCGCTCCTTGCTCCGCCATACAATGACCACGCGATGGGCGTTCTGCCCAATCTCCAACGCAAGAAGAGCCCGCTACAAGAAGCGCAATCAAAGAGCGCAATCAAAGCTTGATTACATATTCCTTGCGCGTCGTCTCCAGCACCTCCCAGGTGCCGTTGAAGCCCGGCCTTAGCACGAAACTGTCGCCGGCCCGCACGGTGCGCGCCTCGCCGCCGTCCTCGGCGATCACCGACACGCCGGACAGGATGTGGCAGAACTCCCATTCGTCGTAAGAGATGCGCCATTTGCCCGGCGACGCTTCCCAGATGCCGGCATAGAGGCCGCCGTCGCGCTCCTCGACATTCCAGGTCCGGAATTTCGGATCGCCCGACAGCACGCGATCCGGGGCCGGCGCGCCGGCCTCCGGTTCGACGCTGTCGATATTGACCGCGAGGAAGGCCGGCATATCAGACCTTGCCGAGCGCCTGTTCGAGATCGGCGACGATATCGTTGACGTCCTCGATGCCGATCGACAGCCGCACCGTATCCGGCCCGGCGCCGGCCTTGACCTTCTGCTCGTCGGACAGCTGTCGGTGCGTGGTCGAGGCCGGATGGATGACCAGCGATTTGGTGTCGCCGACATTGGCGAGATGGGAGAACAGTTCCAGCCCCTCGACGAACTTGACGCCGGCCTCATAGCCGCCCTTGAGGCCGAAGGTGAAGACCGCTCCCGCGCCCTGCGGCGAATATTTCTTCTGCAGTGCATTGTTCTTGTCGCCCGGCAGGCCGGGATAATTCACCCAGGCGACCTTGGGATGGTTGGAGAGCCAGCCCGCGACGCTCGCCGCGTTGTCGCAATGACGCTGCATGCGCAGCGGCAAGGTCTCCAGCCCGGTCAGTATCAGGAAAGCATTGAAGGGTGAGATGGCCGGGCCGATGTCGCGCAGACCGAGCACGCGCGCGGCAATGGCGAAGGCGAAGTTGCCGAAGGTCTCGTGCAGGACGAGGCCGCCATATTCAGGCCGCGGCTCCGACAGCATCGGGTATTTGCCCGACTTCGACCAGTCGAAGGTACCGCCATCGATGATGGCGCCGCCGATCGAATTGCCGTGGCCGCCGATGAATTTGGTCAGCGAATGGACGACGATGTCGGCGCCGTGCTCGATCGGCCGCACCAGATAGGGCGAGGCCAGCGTGTTGTCGACGATCAGCGGCAGGCCGTGCTTGCGGGCGATGTCGCCGATCTTCTCGATGTCGACGAAGATGCCGCCCGGATTGGCGAGGCTTTCGATGAAGATGGCCTTGGTCCTGTCATCGATCAGGCTTTCGAAGGTCGCCGGGTCATTCGCCTCAGCCCAACGCACTTCCCAGCCGAAGTTCTTGAAAGCATGTCCGAACTGGTTGATCGAGCCGCCATAAAGCTTGTTGGCGGCGATGAAATTGTCGCCGGGCTGCATCAGATTGTGGAAGACCAGCACCTGAGCGGCATGGCCGGAGGCGACGGCAAGCGCGGCGGTGCCGCCTTCCAGCGCGGCAAGGCGCTCCTCGAGCACCGCCTGCGTCGGATTCATGATGCGGGTGTAGATGTTGCCGAATGCCTTCAGCCCGAACAGCGAGGCGGCATGGTCGGCATCATCGAAGACAAAGGAGGTGGTCTGGTAGATCGGCGTGGCGCGGGCGCCGGTTGCCGGATCCGGCTTTGCGCCGGCATGAACGGCTAAAGTGTTGAAACCGGGCGTACGGGTCATCGAAACCTACCTCTCCTGATCTTTCGAAATCGCCGGGCATTCTTGGCGAAGCCCGAGTTGGAATGCAAAGAAGAAAATACCTTTCGGGGCGCGATCTGCGACGAACGCCCGGAAAAATACATTTCTTCCCGGAATAATTTTGCGCGAAGCGCGGCCAGCCTATTTCTGCCGTACACCGAAGCTCTGGAAGCCCTGCCTCATCAAAGGCTTCTTCGACGACAGCACGCCGGAGTTGACGCCAGTCCAGCCGATCTCGCCCGACAGCTTGCCGTATTCGATTTTCGGGCAGCGGTTCATCACCACCTTGATGCCGGCCGCCTCGGCGCTGGCAGCGGCCTCGTCATGGCGCACGCCAAGCTGCATCCAGACGACCTTGGGCAGCGGATCGAGCTTCAGCACCTGGTCGATGATGCCGGGCACCGCCGCGGACCCGCGAAAAATGTCGACCATGTCGACCGGGTGCGGCAGATCGGCGAGGCTTGCATAGACCGTCTGTCCGAGGATCTGCTTGCCGGCATGACCTGGATTGATCGGCAGCACCGAAAAGCCTTTGGCCAAAAGGTATTTCAGCACGAAATAGCTCGGCCGCACGTCGTTGGGCGAAGCACCGACCATGGCGATCGTCCTCACCGAGTTCAAAATGCCGGCGATATAGGCGTTGTCGTAGCTATCGTGATTCATGCTGCGATGGTCTTCCTGCGGTAATGGTAGCGATAGAGCTCGCGGTTGAAGCCGAGCGAAGCGTAGAGCGCGCGTGCGGGCGCGTTGTCGGCAACCACCTGCAGGCAGCCGGCCTTCGCGCCCGCTCGCCTGGCCCAGCCGATCAGACCGCCGACCGTCCTGCGGCCGAGCCCTTGCTGCCGGAATCCGGCGTCGGTTTCAACCGCCTCGACGACAAGCAGCCCGTTGCGGATGACGCCGAAGGCAAAGGCCGCGATTTGGCCATCACGCTCGCACGACACGAATGCCCTGTCGCCCACGATCAAGCTCGTCATATGGCGAAAGATGCGGCGCTCCGCATCGTCGTAGCCGCCGGTACGGAAGCGCGCCTCGAACCAGCGCTCGCTTGGCGCTGCCGAGACCGTGATGTCGCCATCGCTGTTTCCTTCAAGCGCGTCGATCTCGGCATGGAGGTGTATCGTACCGCCTTCCCGGCTGTAATCCCGACGGTCGAGTTCGAGTTCCAGTTCTGGCGCGATGTCGGGAACGCGAAACAGCGGGGCCTGGCCATGACCGGCGTAGAACGCCTCGGCGGCGTCGATCACTCGCTCAGGCGCGCCGCGCCGGCCACGCAAGGGGTTGGCGGAATTCGGCCGCCTTATCCGCCCACCTGTGCGGCGAAGCATCCATCCCAGAGCCACGGTCTCAAGCGCGGCAGGCCACGCCTCGCGACAGGCTTCTTCCACTTCCCAACTGAGATCTTCCCGGTTCACGCGCCCACCGCTACTCATCGTCGTCCCGCAGCGCCTCCTCCATAAACATCTGTGGGTCGCTGCAGAAGTCGCGCATCATGCGAAAATGATCGGTGTCCTGAAAATCGATCGGGTCGAGGCCGAAGCGGCTGATGCGGAAGAGCCCCGCATTCGGGCAAGCCATCAGCAGCGGCGAATGCGTCGCCATGATGACCTGTGCGATGCCGGATTGCTCCATGCGCTGAAGTAGTTTGAGCAGTTCTATCTGACGCGTCGGCGACAGCGCGCTTTCGGGCTCGTCGAGAATGTAGATGCCTTGGCGGCGGCAGCGCTCCTCGAAGAAGCGGATGAAGCCCTCGCCATGCGACCACGACAGGAAATCGGGCGGCGGCGGCTTGAACGGATCTTCGAGCGCAACCTTATCGAGGTAGCGCGCGACCGAGTAGAACGATTCAGCGCGGAAGAACCAGCCTGCGGTGACTTTCGGCAGCCAATGGCCGCGCAGCGTGTCTGCAAGCGCCGCCCCGCTTTTGTCGATGGCGATGGAATGATCTACCGGACGATAACCCTTGCCGCCGCCCGCCTCGTCATAACCTGCCAATGCTCCGATCGCTTCCAGCAGCGTCGATTTACCGGTGCCGTTCTCGCCGACGATGATGGTGATGGCCGAGGCGAATTCGAACTCGAATTCGCGGTCGCGGAAGATCGGCAGGCTCCAGGGATATTGGTCCCAGTCGGCAACGCGCGACGGCTCAAGCAGGATGCGCTTGAGATAGGGCGCCTTGAGCCGTGTCAGTTGCTTGCGGGCAGCCACGTCGAACCTTCAGCGATAGAAATGCGCGGCATCCGGAAAAATTATTCGTCGGTCCATTCCGGCTTGCGCTTGCCGATGAAGGCGCCGATGCCCTCCTCGGCGTCGCGCGCCAGCATGTTCTCGACCATCACGCGGCCGGTATAGGCATAGGCGTCGGCCAGCCCCATTTCGGCCTGGGCGTAGAAGGCTTCCTTGCCGGTCTTGACCACCAAAGATGATTTCGAAGCAATAGTTTGCGCGTATTTGCTGACGACCTGATTGAGATATTCGCGCGGCACGATACGATTGACTAGACCGAATTCCTTGGCGGTCGCGGCGTCGATCGTCTCGCCGGTGAGCAGCATCTCCATCGCCTGCTTGCGCGAGACGTTGCGCGACAGTGCCACCATTGGCGTCGAGCAGAACAGACCGATGTTCACGCCCGGGGTGCAGAAGCTGGCCTCATGCGAAGCGATGGCGAGGTCGCAGCTGGCGACCAGTTGGAGACCGGCGGCAGTCGCCAGGCCGTCGACTTCGGCGATCACCGGCTTCGGGTGGCGCACGATGGTCTGCATGAGCATCGCGCAGGCCGCGAAGGTCTTTTCGAAGAATGCCTTGCCGCGGTCCGCTTCGGCGCGGTGCGCTGTCATTTCCTTGAGGTCGTGACCGGCGCAGAACACTTTTCCCGACGCCGCCAGGATGATCACGCGCACGGATTTATCGGTCTTCACGCGATCGAACTCGGCCTGCATCGCCGCCATCGTCGCCAGCGACAGCGCATTGGCCGGCGGACTGGCGAGTGTGAGGCGCAGGATGCCCTTGTCCTGGCTGACAAGAACGGGGCCGTCGGCGACGGCGGGCTTGATGGCGACGACTTCTGCCATGTCCAACCTTTCGGGTCAGCGCGCGCGGCGCATGGAGCAACAGAACTAGCACGCTGCCGGTTGAAGAACAGCCGCGAGACGTGTTTTCTCCGTCGCACCGTTTGGTCCAGGCATACCGCCCGGAGCCTGCCATTCATATAGGACGTTGCCCATGCCCGCCCAAAGCGATCTGAAGCCAATGCTCAACGCGGCCGAAGTCAATGCGCTGATGGCGAGCGTCTATCCGCAGCTCAACGACAACTTCACCTCCTACGAGGCGATTGAGGTGTTTCCCGGAGGCTGCACGGTGCGCCTCAACGCTGATGAGAGGCATCTGCGTCCCGGCGGAACGGTATCCGGCCCGTCGCTGTTCACGCTGGCCGACATCGGTGGTTATGTCTGCGTGCTCAGCCATGCCGGACCGGACGCGCTTTCGGTGACGGTCAACCTCGACATCAACTTCATGCGCAAGGCCGAGGCCGGTCCGATCGACGGCCATTGCCGCATCCTGAAGCTCGGCAAGAGCCTGATGGTGTTCGACATCGACATCGTCGCAGGTCCCGATGGGCACACTGTGGCGCATGCCACGGGGACCTACTCGATCCCGAAGAAGCCTTGAAGTCGCAACGCAATGTGTATATATGTGCGCATAGGTGACATTTGATCAAGCGTGACAGTCGCCGCATCATAAAGCGGTTGAAGGACGATGGCTTCGAATTGGTCTCGGTTCGAGGCTCGCATCACAAATTCCGAAAAGGCGCTATCGTGCTTATCGTTCCTCACCCGGAGAAGGACCTGCCAGTCGGCACCGCTCGCGCGATCGCCAAGCAGGCTGGCTGGATTCGCTAGACCAGAATTCGTGCGCAATCAGGAGGGTGCAATGAAGAGCTATTTCGCGCTGGTCGAGAAGGATGCCGACAGCGCGTTTGGTATTCGCTTTCCCGACATTCCGGGCTGTTTTTCGGCGGCCGACGTGCCGGAGGATATCGTGCCGAATGCCGTCGAGGCTCTGCAGCTTTGGGCCGAGGATATGTCCGTCCCTGAACCATCCAGCCATGAGGCGATTGTATCGCTTCCCGAAATCCGTGCCGCGCTGTCGGAAGGAGCATATCTGGTCTCGGTGCCGCTGATCGACAATGATAGTGCCGTGGTCAGGGCGAACGTAACGTTCGAACGCGGTGTCCTGCGCGCGATCGATGCCGCCGCGCGCGAGCGCGGTATTACCAGATCGGCGTTTCTCTCAAGCGCAGCCCGCAAGGAAATCGAAGCCAAGCACTAATCCCGAAGCGGATCCAGCGCTGGTCAAGCTTGCGGTAAAATAATACCACTTCACCAACGTACTGTTTTTGCTATATTTATTCATCGGAACGCATTTTCGATTGCCTTGACGCGTCAGGCACCCTCGCCTATAAGCCGACCCGAAGCAGCGGCCCGCAATGGCCGCCGTTTTGTTATTGGCGGGTGGCTCCGGCTTCCCGTCAATCCAAGCAACAAGAAACGCCTTCTCTTGTCCCTCCTGGATAGGAAAGGTCAACCTGAGAGCAAAACCATGGCTACCTTTTCGCAGAAGCCTGCGGATGTGGTGAAGAAGTGGGTGCTGATCGACGCCGAGGGTCTCGTCGTCGGTCGTCTGGCCACCGTCATCGCCAACCATCTGCGCGGCAAGCACAAGCCCACCTTCACCCCGCATGTCGATGATGGCGACAACGTCATCGTCATCAATGCCGACAAGGTGGTGTTCACCGGCAAGAAGTACACCGACAAGGTCTATTACTGGCACACCGGCCATCCCGGCGGCATCAAGGAGCGCACCGCGCGCCAGCTGCTCGAGGGCCGCTTCCCCGAGCGCGTCGTCGAGAAGGCCGTCGAGCGCATGATCCCGCGCGGCCCGCTTGGCCGCCGCCAGATGAAGAACCTCCGCGTCTACGCCGGCGCCGAGCATCCGCACACCGCCCAGCAGCCCGTCACGCTCGACGTGGCCAAGCTGAACTCCAAGAACAAGAGGGCTTCGTAATGGCTGAGCTTTCCTCGCTCGCAGAACTCGGCACCGTCGCCGCGCAGCCGGCCGCGCCCGTGCATGTCCAGAAGCTCGACAAGTCGGGCCGCGCCTATGCCACCGGCAAGCGCAAGAACGCCATCGCGCGCGTCTGGGTGAAGCCGGGTTCCGGCAAGATCACTGTCAACGACAAGGAATTCGCGAGCTATTTCGCGCGTCCGGTGCTGCAGATGATCCTCAACCAGCCGATCGTCGCGGCCAACCGCGCCGGCCAGTACGACATCGTCGCCACCGTCATCGGCGGCGGCCTCTCGGGTCAGGCGGGTGCCGTGCGTCACGGCATCTCCAAGGCGCTGACCTACTATGAGCCGGGCCTGCGCTCGGTGCTCAAGAAGGGCGGCTTCCTGGCCCGCGACAGCCGCGTGGTCGAGCGCAAGAAGTACGGCAAGGCGAAGGCCCGCCGCTCTTTCCAGTTCTCCAAGCGCTAAGAAGCGCTTGGGGCCAAGTTCTCCAAGCGCTAATAGGCGCTTGGAGCCAAGTTCTCGAAGCGCTAAGCATTGCGGGTTCCAAGCTTTCGAAAGGCCGCCTCCGGGCGGCCTTTTTGTTTCCCTTACCAGTGCCCAGCCGGCGATTTGATGTAGTCGATGAAGGCGCGCAGCGGCGCCGGCACCAAGCGGCGCCCGGGATAGTAGAGAAACGGCCCCGAGAAGCTTTGCCACCACGGCTCCAGCACAGGTTCCAGCACGCCGCTCTCGAAATGCGGGCGCACCCAGTCTTCGAACAGCCAGAGAATGCCCACGCCGGCGATCGCCGCATCGACGGCAAGATCGACGCCTCCACCGATGCTGACGACCAATGGTCCCGTGGTATCGACCCGCACCACCTCGCCATCCCGCTCGAACTCCCAGGGCGTCATGACCCCGCTCGGGAAGCGGCCGCGTATGCAGGCATGGCCAAGCAGGTCGCGCGGGTGCTGCGGTCGGCCATGCCGTTCCAGGTAGGCCGGCGCAGCGGAGGTGGTGAAGCGCTGCGTGCGCGGCCCGATCGGCACGGCGATCATGTCCTGCTCCAGCCGCTCGTCATAACGGATGCCGGCATCGCAGCCGGCCACCAGCAGATCGATAAAGTTCTCCTCGGCAATCACCTCCAGGCGAATGGCAGGATAGGCCGCCAGAAATCCCGGAACGATTCTTGGCAGCACCAACCGCGACGCGCTTATCGGCACGTTGAGCCGCAAGGTTCCGGCTGGCCGGTCGCGAAAGCCGTTCACCACATCGAGCGCCGCCTCTACCTCGCCCAGCGCAGGGCCGAGCCGCGCCAGCAGGCCGGCGCCAGCCTCGGTCAAAGCGACGCTGCGCGTGGTGCGGTTGAAGAGCCTGACACCGAGCTGGGTTTCCAGTCTGCGGATGGCTTCACTGAGCGCCGACGCGCTGCCCGCCGTGGCGCGGGCGCCCTCGCGAAAGCCGCCGGCGCGCGCCACGGCCATGAACGCCTTGAGATCGTTGAGATCTGTCGCCATTGTTCTTAATTTCGCACAAGTCGTGCTGCTTATACCTGGTTATCGGGACAGCGGCCATGACCTATCTCCGTCGTCGACAGCGAAGGAGAACCACGATGTCCAGCGTAAACAAATCCGGCACCTACAAACTCGGCGACCGCTCGATCCGCCGTCTCGGCTACGGCGCCATGCAGCTAGCCGGCAAAGGCGTGTTCGGGCCGCCGAAAGACCATGACGCGGCGATTGCCGTGCTGCGCGAGGCGATAGCGCAAGGCGTGAACCATATCGACACCAGCGACTATTATGGTCCGTACGTCACCAACAAGCTGATCCGCGAGGCGCTATCGCCCTACCCTGACGACCTTACCATCGTCACCAAGATCGGCGCCCGTCGTGGCGAAGACGCCTCCTGGCTGCCGGCCTTCGCAGCCGATGAGCTCGAACAGGCCGTGCACGACAATCTTCGCAACCTTGGCCTCGAGGTGATGGATGTCGTCAATCTGCGCATCATGTTCGGGGTGCATGGCCCGGCGGAGGGCTCCATCGAGGCGCAGGTCACCAAGCTCGCCGAGCTTCAGCGCAAGGGCCTGGTGCGCCATATCGGCTTGAGCAACGTCACCCGCGCGCAGATCGCGGAAGGCCGCAAGATCTGCGAGATCGTCTGCGTGCAGAACCAGTACAATCTGGCGCACCGGGACGACGACGCGCTGATCGATGAACTGGCGCGCGACAGCATCGCCTATGTGCCGTTCTTCCCGCTCGGCGGCTTCAGCCCGTTGCAATCCTCGACTCTCTCGGAGGTCGCGGAACGGCTTGGCGCGACGCCGATGCAGGTGGCGCTGGCGTGGCTGCTGCAGCGGTCACCGAACATCCTGCTTATTCCGGGCACCTCGTCGGTCGCGCATCTGCGGGAGAATCTCGCTGCGGCCGAGCTGGAGCTGTCGTCGGATGTGCTGCGGGAGCTGGAGGGCGTGGCGAAGGCCGCGTAGGTCGGCGCAGCACCCCGCCCGCGCCTGCGGCGCGACCTCCCCATCGAGGGGAGGTAGGGCGCCGCGCTTAATGCTCGACCGCCGATTTAGCATTCAGGATGCCGCAGGCATGCAACGACGCAGGTTGGCACGACGCTCTACCTCCCCTCGATGGGGAGGTCGGCGCGAAGCGCCGGGCGGGGTGAAGCGCCGACGTCAGCTAGTTAATACTCGCCGTATGCGCCGGCTCAGCCTGCTTGATGTCCGTCGTGTACGGCACCCTATAACCATTCGCCGCCAGCCATTCGATCGCGGCCTTCGGCTCATCCGTCTGGATGATCGTCGCGCCGCGGTCGACCCAGAAACCCCAGGCTTCGCGCGGCAGGCTGGCGGCGACGGCAAGCTCGTCGCCGCGGCCGCCGGCGAGGAAGCCGCCGGGCTTGTGGATGATGGCGTAGGTGTCGGCCCAGAGGTGCCAGTCGCCGCGGGCCGCTTCCGCCCGCATGTGATTGCTGAACAGGGGGCCGCCGGTCGACGTCAGCGTCTCGGCGCCGTTGCGCCAGTTGATCAATTCGATGGCGCGCGGCGCGAACGCCTTATCGACCTCGCCGGCGAAAACGGCGTCATGCACGGCGTCGTCGGCGAGGATCGGCATGAACTGAAAGCCACTGCCGGCCTTGGCAAGCGCAGCGCCCGCTGCATCGATGCGCTGCCGGTTCCAGAGGTTCTCCTTGACGATCACCTGATCGGCCATGCCAAGGGCGCGCGCCTCTGCGATCATGCCCGGCAGGTCCGTGACCTCCAGCTTGTTGTCGAGATTGATCAGGATCCTGTCCCTTGTCTTCAGCAGCATCTCGTGCAGCGTCGACACCGTCTCGTTGGTGACGGCACCAGTGCCCTCGATTACCAGCCGGCACTTCTTCAGCTCGGCCAGCGTGTATTTCACAACCTCGCCCTTGCAGGTGGTCGTTCGGTCGAGCCAGCTGTCGTGCATGATGACGAATACGCCATCTTTCGCGCGCCGGACGTCGACCTCGACGATCTCGGCGCCGATCGCGATCGATCCTTCGACGGCGGCCAGCGAATTCTCGGCGTAGAGCGTTTTGCCCGCCTGCATGCTGCCGGCCCGATGCGCGGCGATCATCACATGATCGCGCCATTGGTTGGCGTGCTCGAAGCGGTCGAGGATTTGGGCGGCGCGTGTCTCGCCGGCTAAGCTTTGGCTAGAGACGGCGGCAAAAGCGGCGGACAGAAGAAGGCTCAGCCAGAGTGTTCGCATCGGGGAATCGCTCCGTTCCGGGTCGGAACCCCGGTTAGGCGATGCCCATGACAGGGCAGTGAACGAAGCCGGCTAGTTGTTTCGCATCAAGGTCCGTCAAATCCTCTTCGCTAGGCGGCGGAACCAGGCCAACGCCGGCATTTCGACGAAGCGCCAGGTGAACCACGACGCGACGATGACGGCGACCAGCATGGCGACCAGAGCCGCGAAGCCGATCCAGGGAGAGCCGGCGCCGAAGCCAATCGCGTGATCGCCGCGCAGCATCAGGTCGCCGACGATGCCGAGTCCGAGCTTGCGTTCGATCAGGCCGCCGACATTGATCATGCGGGCCTGGACGAAAATGTGGACGATGTAGATCGAATAGGAGAGCGAGCCGAGCAGCAGCATCGGCCGGCTGCGAAGCAGGGCGCTGACCAAGCCGCCCTCATGCGCAAACAGGTAAAGCGCAAGGGCGAAGACGACCGGCGCCGCGATGCCGATGTCGTTGGTGCCGGCGATGGAGACGAACAGCGCGATCCCCGCGATCATCGCAAGCTCCGCCAGCGTCCAGGCGAGGCGCCCTGCCCCGTCGCTCAATGCCTGTCGCGCCTCTGCAATGGAATCATGCTGAAACCAGGCAAGCAAAGCGCCGAGCGAGAAGCCGTAAAGGCAGCGGATGAAACCGAAATCGAAGGACACGTCCATATGACGGGTCGAGACCGCGAGCAGGAAAAGCGGCGCCGTCACCGTGGCAGCGACCAACCATATCCAAGCGCGCTGGCCGGCGGTGAAGACAACTGCGGCAAACAGCAGATAGGTGAAGAACTCGGCCGAAATGCTCCAGCTCGGCGCGTTCCAACTTAGATGATCCTCGACGCCCATGCCCTGCAAGAGGAACAGGTTGGCGACGAGGCTTTTCAGGTCGAAACCGGCGGTGAAGGGTGCCGGACCCGCTCCGTGCAGCGCCGGCAGGACGAGCCGCAGCGCCTCGAAGCCGGCGAAAGCGGCAAGCATCAGGACATGCAGCGGGTAGATGCGGCCGAAGCGCACCAACGCGAAGCGCGCAAGGTCATCCTGCTCGTTCAGGCGGCTGCCATAGGCGCTGGCGATGACAAAGCCGGAGAGCACGAAGAAGAAATCGACAAACAAATAGGAGCCGCCGACAAAGGCGCTTTGCGAAATCACCGACGTGGTCGGGAAGTGGAACAGCGCCACCAGCAGCGCGCAGATGCCGCGCCAGGAATCCAGCACCAGGAAGCGCTCGCCGGCCATCGTGCCGACACGGGTCGCCGCGGGTGCGGGCGCAAGGTTGAGCAGAGCCGTCTCAGCCATAATGATACAGATCCTGTGTTGCCGTGGCACTCGCCGAGCGCCGCTTCCTTTCCGCAAGCTGTGACTGGCATGTTGCGTGCCGGTTCTGTAGTGGTGGCTGCCCCGATGAAAACCGAGGACCCGTAATGGCGAATCAAGAGATCGACCACGCCTTCACCGCCCGCTCCAAGACGGGCGCGTCGCTCGAGCCGACCTATGCCGGCGCGCTGTCGTTCATGCGGCGCAAATACACGAAGGACGTGAAGGGCGCGGACGCCGTCGTGTGGGGTATTCCCTTCGACGCCGCCGTCACCAACCGGCCGGGCGCACGCTTCGGGCCGCAGGCGATCCGTCGCGCGTCGGCGATCCTCGATAACGACCCGCAATATCCGTTCTCGCGCGATCTCTTCGAGCACCTCTCGGTGGTGGACTACGGCGATTGCCTGCTCGACAGCGGCAATCACCAGAAGACGCCCGGCACCATCGAACGCGAGGCAGCCAAGATCCTGAAATCAGGCGCTTTCCTTTTGACGCTCGGCGGCGACCATTTCGTCACCTGGCCGCTGCTCAAGGCGCATGCCGCGATCCACGGACCTTTGGCGCTGGTGCAGTTCGACGCGCATCAGGACACCTGGCCGGATGATGGCAAGCGCATCGACCACGGCTCCTTCGTCGCGCGTGCGGTGAAGGAAGGGATCATCGATCCCGACCGCTCGATCCAGATCGGCATCCGCACCCACGCGCCCGACACGTTCGGCATCAAGATCCTCTACGGCCACGAGGTCGAGGAAATGCGCGCCTCCGACATCGCTTATGCGATCGTGGAGCGCACCGGCGGGAAGAAGACCTACCTCACCTTCGACATCGATTGCCTCGACCCTGCCTTCGCGCCCGGCACGGGCACGCCGGTCGCCGGAGGGCCGTCCTCCGCAAAGATGCTGTCGACGCTGCGCCAGCTCGGCCAGATCGACATCGTCGGCGCCGACATCGTCGAGGTTGCGCCGGCCTACGATCATGCCGATATAACGGCGATCGCCGGATCGATCATCGCCATGCATTATCTTGGCCTGCTGGCGGAACGAAAGGCACGGGCGGAAGAGTTGAACAACGGCAATCATGCCGCGATAAATCATGCTCACGGCATATGACATTGGAATCGCAGGGAATTTGGTAAGCGATGAAACCGAAAATCTTCATTGACGGCGAACACGGCACGACGGGCCTGCAGATCAGGGCGCTGCTGGCCGACCGTGGCGACCTGGAGATCATCTCGATTCCGACCGAGCGCCGCAAGGAGACTGCCGCTCGCGCCGAATTCCTCAACGCGGCCGATGTCGCGATCCTTTGCCTGCCGGATGCGGCGGCCAAGGAAAGCGTGTCGCTGATCACRAACGATACGACCAAGGTGATCGACGCCTCGACCGCGCATCGCGTCGCCGATGGCTGGGAATATGGCTTCGCCGAAATGGACAAGGACCAGGCGAAGAAGATCGGCAGCGCGAAACGCATCGCCAATCCGGGCTGCTGGCCGCAAGGACCGATCGCGACGCTGCGGCCGCTAGTTGCGGCCGGCCTGTTGCCGGCCGATTTCCCGGTCACCGTCAACGGCATCTCCGGCTATTCCGGCGGCGGCCGGCCGATGATCGAGGATTATGTCGGCAAGGGCGAGGACGCGCCCGAGTTCCTGCCCTACGGGCTGACGCTGCAGCACAAGCATGTGCCGGAGCTGCGCACCTATGCGAAGCTGTCGCACGATCCGATCATGCAGCCGGCGGTGGGAAATTTCGCGCAGGGCATGATCACCGTGGTGCCGCTGCAGCTCGGCGGTCTCGACCGCGTGCCGACCGGCGCCGAGCTTCACGCAGCGATCGCCGACCATTACGCATCGATCGACGGCGGCGTGGTCGAGGTCGCGCCATACACGCATATGGAGCGCATCCCGGAGATCGATCCGGAAGTCTATAACGGCACCAACCGGATGAAGGTCTATGTGTTCGCCAATGACGAGCGGGCGCAGGCGCTGCTGATGGCCGTCTACGACAATCTCGGCAAGGGCGCGTCTGGCGCCGCAGTGCAGAATCTCGACCTGATGCTCGGCATCAAGCACTGAGTGGTCATGCAGGCATTCCCTGAGCGCTGGAAGGTCAGCGCTCCCGAACTCATTGCAGAGACCTTTTCCAGCCGGATCTGGAAGGTAACGCGAGAGGATGGTTCGCCGGCGATCGTCAAGGACCTGAAACCCTTCGACGACGTCGCGGACGAGTTGCGCGGCGAGCATTATCTCGCCTGGCGGCGGGGCGAAGGCGCGGTGCGGCTGCTCAGCCGCGACGGTCATCGCATGCTGATCGAGTATGCCGGCGACAGGCTGCTGTGCGAGCATCTTGCGGAGCACGGCGACGATGCCGCGACCGCGATTGCAGCCGGCGTGATGGCGAAGCTGCTGTCGTCGTCCGAGCACACGCCTCCACCMAACCTGCAGCCGCTGCGGGAACGATATGCGAGCTTGTTCCGGGTGGCCAAGGCCGAYCGGACCGCCGGACGAACCAGCCTCTATGTCCACGCCGCGGACCTCGCCGAGCGGCTGCTAGCCGATCAGCACGAGATCAAGCCGCTGCACGGCGACCTGCATCACGACAACATCCTCTTCGGCCCGCGCGGCTGGCTGGCGATCGACCCCAAGGGGGTGCTCGGCGACCCCGGCTTCGATGCGGCGAACATGTTCTACAATCCGCTCGACCGCGACGATCTCTGCCTCGATCCACGCCGGATCGAGCATATGGCCGACATATTCGGAGAGACGCTCGGGCAGTCGCCGCGCGCCATCCTCGACCATGCGATCGCCTATGGCTGCCTGTCGGCCGCATGGCATCGCGAGGACAAGAACGCGGTCGACGAGAACCGCGAATTGGCCGTCGTTGAGGCCATTCGAAAGGTTCGGCTACAATTCTGATCGCCGGTCGTCAGCTTCTGACGCTTATCTCGGTCGGCAGCGGATAAGCGCCCTTGGTGCCGCGCCAGTGCGCGGCGGCAAAGCCGAGTAGCACCAGCGCGATCGCCTGATGCGTCAGCGCCATGTGCAGCGGCACCTGCATCAAGAGCGTGCCGATGCCGATCGAGGCCTGGACGACCACCAGCGCGAACAGAAGCGTGGCGCGGCGGGCATGGGTGGTGCCGGGCTGGCGCCGCCACGTCGCGATCATATGCCAGAGCGCCACGACAAAAACCGTATAGGCGCCGATGCGATGCACGAACTGCACAGTCTTCGGGTTCTCGAAGAAGTTCAGCCAGGCGGGCTTCAAGAGAAGCAGATCGGACGGGATCACGCTTCCATCCATCAGCGGCCATGTGTTGTAGGAAAGGCCGGCATGCAGCCCGGCGACCAGCCCGCCGAGATAGATCTGGATCAGCGTCAGGAGCACGATGAAGCCGGCGAGCCGCTGTGTCGACCGGTCGGCAGCCGGTTCCGAATGCGGCGCGAGACCTCGCGCGACCACCATGGTGGCGGTGAAGATCAGCGCGGCAAGCGTCAGATGCGTGGCCAGCCTGTATTGGCTGACCGAGACGCGGTCGACCAGGCCCGAGGCCACCATCCACCAGCCGATGGCGCCTTGCAGTCCGCCGAGCAGCAGGATGCCGACGAGCTTCAGCCCGAGGCCTCGTTCGATGCGGCGCGTCGCCCAGAAGAACAGCAGCGGCAGGGCAAAGACCACGCCAACACTGCGCGCCAGGATGCGGTGCGCCCACTCCCACCAGAAGATCGACTTGAAGTCCTCGACGCTCATGCCTTTGTTGATCTCGGCATATTGCGGAATCTGTTGGTAGCGCTGGAACTCCTCCTGCCATTCGGCGTCGTTGAGCGGCGGGATGACGCCGTGAATCGGCTGCCATTCCGTGATCGACAGCCCCGAGCCGGTGAGACGCGTGGAGCCGCCGACCAGCACCAGCGCAACCAGCACCAGCAGCACGACGTAGAGCCAGCCGCGCACCAAAGCGCGGTTGTGGAGGTCGCGGTCGCGTGCGGCATAGGGGGCTGTGGCGGTGATGGCAGCCATTTCGGTCGTCCGGCGGTTGAAACGCGCGATTGGTGGACCAAGGCCGCCCAACTGGCAAGACTGGACAGCGCGGCACGCCGTCGCGCCGGACCGCGACGGTTGCGCGCGCCCATCATTCGGCCTAATCGGGGCCGATCAACGAGATCGCGACATGCCCATTCGCCTGAAAAAGCTGATCGGAACCATATTGCTGGTGGCGCTGGTCGTCATCTATGCGCTGATCGCCTCAGCTGTCGCGGTCACCAGGCTCGCCGAATACGGGCCCACCGCGCATCTCCTGTTCTTCCTGCTCAGCGGCTTTCTCTGGGTCCTGCCGGCCATGGCCATCATCAAATGGCTGATCATCGAGCGGCCGAAGGGTTGAGCCTCGCCGGCGCCGGCGCCGCCGGCTAGTTTAGATGGTGACAACCATCTTGCCGGCATTGGCGAGCGGCGTCGTGATGCCGGACAGCATCGTGCGGATATGCGCCACACTCTGGTAGCGGCCGTTGACGGAGATGCGCGGCAGCGCATGCAGGAAGCAGGCATGCTCGGCGCGCAGCACGCCGTGCCGCGTGGTCACCGCCGAGGCATAACCCGCATCGCGGGCGAAGCCCACCTCGCGGCAACCGACCGCGCTGGCGTAGCCGTAAGGGTAGGCGAAATGACGCGGCTCCTCGCCGAGCTTTTCCTTGAGGATGCGACGGACGTCGCCGATCTCATGGCGCGCATCGGCTTCGGACAGCCGCTTCAAGTTGCGATGGTTGACGGTGTGCGCGCCGATGGTCACCAGCGGATGGGCGGCCATGGTGCGAAGCTCATCCCAGTTCATCAAGGTGCATGGGCGGCCCGAGCCGAATTTGAACCCATTCAAACGGGCCAGTTCGCGCAGAGCGGCGCCCTGCTCTTGCTCGGGGACTTCCACGGTCAGCCAGGCGTTCAGCCGCGCGACGGCCTGGATCTTCCTGCCCGGCGTCGAGCAATCGATCAGCGTCGGCTTGCCCGCCATCGTCAGCGTCAGGCGCGAACTGGTATCGACGATGTCCTCGATCACATCCCACCAGAGGTCGGCGGCGCCGTCGATCAAGCCGGGCGCGACGTAGATGGTGATCGGCGCCAGGTGCTTTTCCAGCACCGGCAGCGCTTCCGTCATGTTGTCGCGATAGGCATCGTCAGCGGTGATCGTGGCGAACTGACCGTCCTTGCCGCCATTCCTGATGCGTTCGATCGCTTCATCAAGGGAAACAAAGGTATAGCCCTGCCCCTTCATGTCAGCGATAAGCCTGTCGAGGAAGGCGGGAGCGATGTTCAGATGGCGATTGACGCTGTTCGGCTTCTCCGGCATCGCGGTCACGCGATGCAACATCAGGATGGCGCCGATGCCGCCGACAAACGGCCGCGCCAAGGGCGCGAGACCGGAGTAGCGGGCAAGGTTCAACGCCAGTTTCCGGATTGCCTCGCCCCCGTCGATCATTCCTTCACCTTTTGCGCCTAGGCTCATCCAAGCACGACATTCGCCTATGCGAACCCCCAAGTCGGAACCAATACGTCTTAAGGATTGAGGGATGGTTGACGCCGCCGCGTCATTTGACGGCAACCGGGTCGCGGCCAACGAGATTTCCGCGCGCTCCATGCGAGCCGATCAGGGTCGGTGGACTGCGGCCGCAAGCGACGGCGCCGGCCTTGCCGGTTACGCTCAATTCTGCGCCTCGGCGCTGTTTGCGCCGGCGCAAAGCGCATCCTGGGTAAGCAACTGGGCGACCGCGACCGGCGCCGACATGGTTGTCGCGACGATGGCCTGCGATGCTCGCCCGGCGCTGTCGCTGGCACTGGAAGTGGTGCGACACGGCCCTTTCAAGGTTGCCCGTTTCGCCGGCGGTCGGCATGCCAACGGCAATTTCGCCGCCACTGACCCGCAGTTCCTGCCCGCCATCGACGGCACGGCGATCCGCGCGATGTTCAAGGCGATCGCCAAAGCACGGCCCGATATCGACCTGATCTCGCTGGAAAGGCTGCTGCCCAACCTCGATGGCGTCGCCAACCCGCTCGCCATGCTGCCCGGCTTCCCAAGTCCAAACCTCGCTCTCGCCGTCGATCTCGACGGCGGGTTTGATGCGCTGCTGTCGCGCGCGAGCRGCAAGCGTAAGCGCAAGAAGCATCGTTCGCAGACGCGCAAGTTCGAGGCTGTGGGCACCTTCCGCCGCGTCGAGGCCCGCACCCGCGAGGAGGTCGACAGGCTGCTCGACGCTTTCCTCGATATGAAGGAAGTGCGCTTCGCCAAGATGGGCATCGCCAATGTCTTCGGCGACAGGCAGGTACGCGACTTCTTCCGGGCGCTGTTTACCGATGCGCTGGCCGAGGAAAAGCCACCCTTCCTGCTGCACGGCCTGGACGTGGCGGGCAAGCTGCGCGCGATCACCGGCTCCAGCCGCTCGGGCAAGCGGCTGATCTGCGAGTTCGGTGCCATCGCCGAGGACGACCTCGCCTTCACCAGCCCGGGCGATTTCCTGTTCTTCGACAACATCCAGGAAGCCTGCGAGCTTGGCTTCGAGGTCTACGACTTCTCGGTCGGCGACGAGCCCTACAAGCGGCTCTGGTGCGATATCGAGGTCCAGCATTTCGAAGTGCTTGCGCCGCTGACGCTAAAGGGCCGGGCGCTGGCGACAGGGCTGCGGCAAGGCGCGCGGGCGAAGGCTTTCATCAAGAACAATCCGACCGTCTGGAAGCTGACCAAGATGCTGCGTCGCAAGGCTGCCGGGCAGGCAGCACCTGTCGCGGTTGAAGACGACAGCTAGGCCTGGTCAGAGGCGCACAATCACCGCAGCGGGCGATGCCCGCAAGCGGGCCGAGACCCTGAGGGGACTCGGCGGAACCGCTCTATTTCCTACGCCGCCTGAACGATCTCGACCAATTCAACGTCGAACACAAGGTCCTTTCCGGCCAACGGATGATTGCCGTCGAGCTTGACGCTGGAATCGTCCACGCCGACGACCGTTACTTGCATGGGTCGTCCCTCGCGGGTGCGGGCCTGCAATCGGGTGCCGATATCGACGTTGATGTTGTCCGGCACGCTTGTGCGGTCGATGGTTACGACCGCCTCGGGGCGATGCGGGCCGTAGGCGGCGTCGGCGGGGACGGTGACGGTGCTTTTCGCGCCGACCTCCATGCCCTCGACATGGGTTTCGAGGCCAGGAATTACCTGTCCTTCACCCAGTGTAAACTGCAACGGTTCACTGCCGGAAGAATCGAATTGGGTCCCGTCGACCAGACGCCCAGTGTAGTTGATGCGTACGGTGTCGCCGTTCTTGGCCTGTGTCATAACAGCCATCCTTTGGGAGTTTTGAGGGACCGGCCTAGGGTTCACGGTCCCGCTCTCGACCATTCCACGCACGAAATGCGCAGCGCGAAGCACCAAAACTAGGTGCCTCGCCGCCGATGTAAAGTACAGGAGTCGTAGAGAAATGCCCGGTTCGCTCTTGCAGCTAAGAACGGCCCGGGCTGAGCCAAGTCCGATTCGCCGCGGCCCCGGCCTCCAGCCTTACGCGGCCGACCGGCGTCCGGGCAATGGATCCCCCGGTTCATGGCCGACCGGTGTGACCAGCGTGACGTCCGGATAGCCGTTCTCGATCAGCTTCACCGCGGCCTGCGTCACCTGATCGTCGGCTTCCAGCATCGACAGGAAAACTTCGGTGCCGTCGCCGACCAGGCGGCTGATGCCCTGCGCATCGGCCGGGCCGCATTCGACCACGACGAGGTCGTAGGCCGTGGTCAGCGACTGCATGATGATGGGCAGCCGGTCGGCGGCGCGCATAGCGCGGACCGGATCGGCGGTGCCGACCGGAATGACATGTGCATCCGAATAGAGATCGGGATGGATGACGTCGCTGAACTGCGCCTCGGAAGCGAGCAGATTGGTGATGCCCGGGAACAGGCTCGAGTCCAGCATCGGCCGCGACGCCGCACCCGATGCAGTGAGATCGAGCAGCAGCACGCGCAGACCGGCGTCGGATACTTCGCGCGCCACGAGCACGGCGGACGCTGCCGCCTCGTCGCCTTCCGGCGACACGAAGATCGCCCGCGCGGCGCCTGAGGCGATCAGCTTCTCAGCAGCCTTCTCGATATCGATCTCGCCGAGCCTGGATTGCCTTGGCTCGGGCACAGATTCGCTCGGCTCGGAGGCCTTCACTGCGCTTGCGCGATCCTCGGCCAGCTCGCTTTCGGTCGGTCTCGGGAGCTCCGCTTCGGCGATCGAGTGTCCAGCAGCGGCTTCCTCGTAAGGCGCGAAAGCCTGACCCTCGTCATGTGCCTCGGCGACCATCGGTTCCACCCTGGCCGCAGGCATCGCCACCTGCTCGATATCGGTGAAGCGGGCGCCGGCGGCCGGGCGCATGGCGCGGCCCGAGAACAACTCGCCAAGCAGCGTGCCGATCGCCATCAGCAACAGGGAAGCGGCTGCAGCGGCACCGGTGATCGGCCCGATCTTCGGGAAGTAAGGCTGGGACGGCACCTGGGCGCTTGCAATCAGGCTCGCCGCGACAGGCGAGTATCTGCGATCCTTGCGCGAGGCCACCGCATTGTAACTTGCCATATAGGATTCAAGCTGTTGGCGTTGAACGCTCGCGTCGCGCTGCAGGGCGTCCAGCTGCACCTGCTGCTCGCCGGCGCGCGCCGAGGCGGCCTTCAGCGTGTTGACGTCGGCAACCAGCTGATCCTCGCGCGCCTTGGCCGTCTGAGCCTGAGCCGACAGGCCCCGGATGATCTTTTGCGCCTCATTGCGAATCTGACCGTCGAGGTCGGCAAGCTGCGACTTCAGCGCACGAATACGCGGATGGTTGTCGAGCAAGGTCGTGGAAAGGTCGGCAATGTTGGCCCTGAGCTCCACCTGGCGCTCGCGCAGGCGCTGGATCAGCTCCGAGGACAGGACCTCCGGCACGCTGTCCAGTGAACCGCCATTCTGCAGCGCCCGGCGCACGCTCTCGGCGCTCGCCTCGGCGGCGGCGCGGCTGGCGCGCACGCGCGACAACTCGCTTGATAGTTCCGCGAGCTGCTGAGTCGGCAGTACCGCATTGTTGCCGCCCATCAGAAGGTCGGACTGGGCACGGAAGGCCGCGACCTTCGCCTCGGCGTCCTTCACGCGATTCTGCAGGTCGGCGATTTCCGGCGCCAGGAAGTCGGTGGCGGCGGCGTTCGATTCTAGCTTGGCGTCGCCCTTCGAGGCGATATAGGCGTTGGCGATGCCGTTCGCGATGTCAGCGGCAAGCTTGGGATCCTTCGAGGCGAACTCGATGGCGATCGCACGCGTCTTTTCAACGGCATAGACATTGAGCTTGTCGTGCATGGCGTTCAGCACGCGCTCTTCCGGCGGAATATCGAAGGGATCGCTTTTCAAGCCGACAAGAACGAGCATGCGTCCGAGCGCCGACATCTTCAGCGTTTCGTCGAACTCCGGCAGCTTGTCCAGATTAAGCTTGGCCGCCACCTGCTTGAGGATGTCGGGCGAGGAAATGATCTGGACCTGGGTGGCGACGCCCTGTTCGTCGAGAATCGGCTTCTCGTCGTCATTGGTGCCCGGCGGCCGGGTGTATTCCGATTCGCGCGAGCCGATCTCCAACTTGGCCGTCGCCTTATAATAAGGCGTCGCGAGCCAGGCCAAAGCGAAGGCGAGACCGGTGACCGCGAGGGTCACGAGAACAATACGCAGCCAGTTTCGCGCCAGGCTGGCGAAAAGCTGTCTCAGGTCGACATCGACATCAGCGGCCGCGGACTGAACGGACATGCATCCTGCTCCGAACTTTGAGTCGAGGATGGACCGTAAACAACTATGGTAACTCACCCGTTAAGATCAGAACGCATGCTTATTAGAGAACACTCAAAGAAGATTGCTCGAAAGCAATAGAACAATTGGTTTTTTGCCGATCGACGCGGTCCCGGACCATGCTCCTTTACCGCCCATTAACCCTAACAGGATGATAACGGTCGCACTTTCCTGGGGTTGTGCCGCGGCTTGCGGCAAGAGCGATGAAGGTTCCTGGCCGGTCATGAAAAGCACTGCTTCCCTCTTTCGCGCTTTGCTTGCCCTGTCGCTGCTCACCGGTTGCTCGAGCTACCGCCCGACGCCCGCCGCCTTTCACGAGGTGCTCGACCAGCCCTACCGGCTCGGCGCCGGCGACCGTGTCCGTGTCACGGTGTTCGAGCAGGACGGATTGACCAACACTTACAGCGTGGACCAGTCCGGCTATCTTTCCTTCCCGCTGGTCGGCGCGGTGCCGGCGCGCGGCCATACTGCGCAGCAGCTGGAAAAGGAGATCGCCGACAAATTGCGCCAAGGCTATCTGCGCGACCCCGATGTTTCGGTCGAAATCGACCGCTACCGGCCGATCTTCGTCATGGGCGAAGTGGGCGCTGCCGGCCAGTATTCCTATGTGCCGGGACTCACGGTGCAAAAGGCGGTCGCCATTGCCGGCGGTTTCACGCCGCGCGCCAATCAGGAGAGCGTCGACATCACCCGCGACATCAACGGCAAGGTGATGACCGGACGGGTGCTGACATCCGATCCGCTCCTGCCCGGCGACACCGTCTACGTCCGCGAACGCCTGTTCTGAAAATCCGTCGTGGCGGTGAATCTCAGGATCGTCCACTGCTTCCGCTCACCTGTCGGAGGAATCTTCCGGCACGTGCGCGACCTGACCGAGGCGCAGGTCGCCGCCGGCCATGCGGTGGGCATCGTCTGCGACTCGACGACCGGCGGCGACTACGAGGAGCGGCTGTTCGAGGCGATGAAGGACAGCCTCGCGCTCGGCATCCATCGCACGCCGATGCAGCGTCATGTCGGGCCGGGCGACCTCGCCTCGGCCTGGCGCACCTATCGAATCATCAAGGAATTGCGGCCGGACGTGCTGCATGGGCATGGCGCCAAGGGTGGCGCCTATGCCCGGCTGTTCGGCTCACTGTTGCGGGTTTCAAGGTCTCGCGTGGCCCGCCTTTATTCGCCGCATGGCGGCTCCCTCCACTATGACGAAACGACGGCGACGGGAAAGCTGTTCTTCGGCCTGGAGCGCTTCATGGCGCGCTTCACCGACTGCCTGCTGTTCGTTTCCGACTATGAGCGCAACACCTATCGCCGCAAGGTCGGCGAGCCGCCCATACCCAACACGCTTGTCTACAACGGCCTGCGCGCAGCCGAATTCGAACCGGTGACGACGGCGGCGAATGCCGCCGATTTTCTATACATCGGCATGATGCGCGACCTGAAAGGCCCGGATATCTTCATCGACGCCCTGGCCTTGGCCGGCAGCGCGTTGGGCCGTCCGTTGAGCGCCGTGATGGTGGGCGACGGCGACGACCTGCCGCGCTACCACGCGCAAGTGGAGCGACTCGGCCTGAAGAGTCACGTCCGATTCCTGCCGCCCATGCCGGCGAGACAAGCTTTCGCTCTGGCCGGGTTGATCGTTGTGCCGTCCCGGGCGGAGGCGATGCCCTATATCGTGCTCGAGGCTTTGGCCGCCGGCATGCCGATGATCGCGACCGCGGTCGGCGGCATTCCGGAAATCTTCGGCGACGGCTCCCCTGCCCTGATCCGGCCGGATCCCGCGCAGCTCGCAGGCAAAATGGAAACAGTGTTCGGCGACCGCGACACGTACCGCAAGGCGATGCCGCAGACGGACGAGCTCAAGGCCCGGTTCGGAGCCGATGTGATGGCGGCCGAGATCGAGAAGGCCTATTTCGCCGCGCTGAACAAATAGCTGCGGCCGGCCCGACAGCTTCAAAACCACCGGTTGTTTCAAGTCTTTCTTAGCTCTCTTTTGCTATGCAGTTTCGCGAAGCTCGCGGACAGTTCCCATGAATGAGATCGACCCCGCGCGCCGCTTTTCCATGGATGCGGTGCGCAATTACGATGCTCCCGCCGATGGCGGCAAGCCGGGCGGCATCAACGATGTGGCGCGCCAGGTCGCCTCGCAATACCGGCGCGATACGATGTCGCCGATCATGGTCAGCGGCGTGCTGCGCATGGTCGAGTTCGCGGTGCTCTTCCTGTCGGGGCTCGGCGTCTATTTCTACTATGTCGGCTTCTTCAGCTATCTGGCCTGGCAATATCCGCTGGCAATCGCGGCGACGTCGTTCCTGGCCGTGGTGCTGCTCGACGTCACCGACAGCTACCAGATCGCGGCGCTGATGCGCCCGCTTGCCAATTTCGGCCGGGTGCTGCTTGTCTGGGCCGGCAGTTTCGCGCTGATGGCGCTCACCGCCTTCGCCATCAAGGCGTCGGAAGACTATTCGCGGCTGCTGTTCGGCACCTGGTTCGTGGTCGGTTTCGTGCTGATCTTCGGCCTGAGACTGGTGATGTCCAGGCTCATTCGCCGCTGGGCGCGCGACGGCCGTATGGAGCGCCGCGCCCTCATCGTCGGCGGCGGCAAGGCGGCCGAGCAGTTGATCCGCTCGGTCGAGAAGCAGCCTTACAACGACATCCGCATCTGCGGCATCTTCGACGACCGCAACGACAAGCGCTCGCCGCCGATCGTCGCCGGCTATCCGAAGCTCGGCACGATCTCGGAGCTCATCGAATTCGCCCGCATCGCGCGCATCGACATGCTGATCGTGTCGCTGCCGCTCACCGCCGAATCGCGCGTCTTGCAGCTTCTGAAGAAGCTCTGGGTGCTGCCGGTCGACATCCGGCTCTCGGCGCATTCGAACGCGCTGCAGTTCCGGCCGCGCGCCTACTCCTATATCGGCTCCGTGCCGATGCTCGACATCTTCGACAAGCCGATCAACGACTGGGACTCGGTCGCCAAGCGCGCCTTCGACATCGTCTTCTCGCTTGTCGGCATCATCGTCTTCTCGCCGGTGATGCTTGCCACGGCGATCGCCATCAAGCTCGACAGCAAGGGGCCGGTGCTGTTCAAGCAGAAGCGGCACGGCTTCAACAACGAGATCATCGAGGTCTACAAGTTCCGCTCGATGTATGCCGACCGGTCCGACCCGACCGCCAAGCAGACGGTGACCAAGAACGATCCGCGCGTCACCCGCGTCGGCCGTTTCATCCGCAAGACCTCGATCGACGAGCTGCCGCAGTTCTTCAACTCGCTCTTCGGCTCTCTGTCGCTGGTCGGGCCGCGCCCGCATGCGATCGCCGCGCAGTCGCACAATCTGCTCTACAACGAGGTGGTCGACGGCTATTTCGCGCGCCACAAGGTCAAGCCGGGCGTCACCGGCTGGGCGCAGATCAACGGATGGCGCGGCGAGATGGACACCAATGAAAAGATCCGCATGCGCACCGAATACGACCTCTATTACATCGAGAACTGGTCGATGCTGTTCGACCTGCGCATCCTGTTCCTGACGCCGGTCCGCCTGCTCAACACGGAAAATGCCTATTGAGCGCCATCGCCCATGAGCTGCCGCCGCAGGCGATCAACGCCAAGCTGATTTCGCTGATCGCATCGGCGGCGATCGGCGTCGGCATCCTGCTCTCCGGCTTCGTCATCAGCGAGCCCGCGCCTTACGAGATCTACATGGCCGGCCTGATCGCGGTGTKGGCGCTGTTCGGGCTGCGGATCTCGCGCGCGATCGTGCCCTTGCTGGTGCTTCTGGTGGCGATGAACATCGGCGGCATGATCGCCATGACGCAGATGGCGGATCTCGCCAACACGCCGCTCTACCTCGCCGTCTCGCTGTTCCTCGCCTTCAGCGCGGTGTTCTTCGCCTCCGTGACCTCGGTCCAGCCCAGCCTCTACCGGCTGATCTTCATCGCCTATGTCGTGTCTGCGGTGGCGACGTCGCTGCTCGGCATCGCCGGCTACTTCCATGCCTTTCCCGGCGCGGAAATGTTCACCAAATACGACCGCGCGGCCGGCGCCTTCCAGGACCCGAACGTGTTCGGGCCATTCCTCGTGCTGCCCGGCACCTACCTGCTCTACCTGCTGCTCACCGGCCCGGTGTCGCGCATGCCGCTGCTTGCGGTGCCGCTGCTCATCATCACCGCCGGCATCTTCTTCTCCTTCTCGCGCGGCGCCTGGGGCATGTTCGCGGTGTCGGCGGTGCTGCTTACCGCGTGCCTGTTCCTGCAGAGCGCCAGCGGCAGGTTCCGGCTGCGGGTGGTGGTGATGACGATCGCGGCCGTGGCGCTACTGGTCATCGCTTTCCTGATCATCCTGCAACTGCCCGGCGTGTCGGACATGTTCACGCAGCGCGCGCAGCTCGAGCAGAGCTACGATTCGGCTCGGCTCGGCCGATTCGCCCGCTACACGATCGGCTTCCAGCTTGCGATGGAGCATCCGCTCGGTATCGGCCCGCTGGTGTTCGGCACGATCTATGGCGAGGATACCCACGATATCTGGCTGAAGGCGCTGATGGATTACGGCTGGCTGGGTTTCGTGTCGTTCCTGACGCTGACCTTATGGACGATCGGCGCCGGCTTCCGCATCCTTTTGCGCGACCGGCCATGGCAGCCTTATCTTCTGTGCGCCTATGTCGCCTATCTCGGCAATATCGGCCTCGGCACCTTCATCGACATCGACCACTGGCGTCATCTCTACCTGCTGCTCGGCCTAGTCTGGGGCGCGATCGCGCTGGAGTACCGGCACCAGCGGGAATTGCGGCTGGCGAGGCCGGCATCCGCCCTTGCGATTTCACCTGCGCGATAGCCACCGAATTCGGTTGACCCGCACCGCCTTATCACGATACATCGCCACCCGGTCCGGAGTGTAGCGCAGCCCGGTAGCGCACTTGACTGGGGGTCAAGGGGTCGTCGGTTCGAATCCGGCCACTCCGACCATTCTAACCCTTGAAATCCCCATGAACGCCGCCTGCGCGTGCTCGACAGTGTTATCCCAGCGGACGATCCGTCAGTAGGGCGCGATGACGCCGTTGCGCACGAGAATGTCCCTGACCTGGCGATCCTGGGGTTCACTTGTCACGCCTGACACGGTTCTTGCGATGGCATCGGCCTCACGGATCAATTGGCAGGCAAATTCGGCGCGAAAATTGCCATTGTACCTCGCCGTCGCAATGCTCACCTCAACGATCTCCCACCAAACCCGATCCGGAATTCGGGTCAGGTCAACCCCTCGTTTCTTCACTGCCTTCTTCAGGAAACGTCGGCCGGACGGACCGTCCAAGGGCATGCCAATCGAATTGCCGAGGACGCCAAGGTAACCCGCCGCCATCAGCGCAAGTCCGCAGCAACAGATCCAGATCACTGCGGTCACTGCTTCCGTCTCCGCGCTCAGCCGATCGTCAAATTCAAGCCCCATGCGCGGCCAGCATGCGGCGCGCGCTTTCCTCGTCGGTGATTAGGATGGTCGGCGCGATCAGGTGCATGGCGCCGAGCAGCGCGTCGGTCTTCTCCTCGCCGCCGGAGGTGAGGATGCGGATCGGCGCCTTGCGCAGGCGGTCGACATCCACCGACATCACGTGGCTGTTGACGGGATGGTCGACCAGATCGCCGTTGCGGTCGTAGAAATGGAACAGAAGGTCGCCGACGGCGCCGCGCGCCAGCAGGGCCTCGCGGTCCGCTTCCTTGAGGAAGCCACCGCGCGAGAAGGTGGTGGCCGAAGCGATACCGCCGACGCTCAGCAGGACCGCATCGAGCGCGTCGGCCATTGCAAAAATCTCCTGCAGGCCGCAGCGTTCCACCAGCGCGATCTTGGTCTCGACGCTGTCGACGACGGCCGGCGTCGGCATCAGATAGCCGTCTCCCTGGAAGATCTGGGCGAAGCGCCAGGCGAACTCGGCCGGATTGACCCGCCGCGCGACGCCGACGCCGCCAAGCAGCGAGATCACGCTGAAATCGGTGAGCGACTTGGCGCTGATGAAGGGCAAGGTGTTGAACAGTGTCACGCCCCAGCCGACGCCGACCCGCATGCCGGATTTCATCGCGTCGGACAGGAACATGCCGGTCTTGGCGGCGATCGCCGGGATCGGATCGGCCTTGGGGTCGGTGAGCGGCGCCACCAGCGCCTGCTGCAGGCCGAAGGTCCGTTCGAGCGCGCGCTCCAGCCGCACGATCTCCAAAAGCTCGCTCTCGATGGTGATCTTCACCTCGTTGCGCGCCCTCGCCTCCGCCAGCATGCGCACGATGGTGACGCGGCCGACGCCGAGCACGTCGGCGATCTCGTTTTGCGTCATCTGTTCGACGAAATACATCCAGGCGGCGCGGATCCTGAGGCGGTCGGTCCGGCTTTCGCTGACGACCTGCTCGGATGCCTCGCCCGCCGCCCTGCCGTTTTCTGGTTCGCCCTGCCGTCGCCTGCCCAAGTTCCCCTCCAACTCCGGCGACGACACCGTCCCGCCGATTCTGCATGCTGGTTAAATATCGTCTATTGATCTACCAATCGAGACGAACAATCTAGAGAGGGCGACTGGCGCCCCAAGCCGTGAGCGGCTTCAGCATTTCGAGGCAATTGGCGATGCTGCGACAAATCTCCGAGGATGTCCGCGCCAACCTGAAGGATCGGCTTCGGGAACTGCGCGACGCGATCCGCCAAGGCCGTCACGACAGCGCCGGCGATACCTCGCACGACATCACCGGCAATTTGCCGCCCTTTCCGGGCCGCAGCCTGCTCGGCCATGCCGCGAGCGCTGTCGACGAGGCGCTGACGATCGCCGAATCCTTCGTTCCGCATTCCCGGCCGCTCAAGGTCGACGGCACGACCGTGAAAAGCCTGCGGGCCTATTTCCCGCAAGGCGATGAGGACCGGCAGATCGGCGGCGAACGTCAGTTCAGGCGTGATATGTATTACCTGACCCGGGCGGTTCTCGCGGGCTACGGCATCGACAATCCCCGTGTTCATGAGGCGAGTTTTTCCGCCGTGCATGTCGCGATGCGCAAGCGCCACGCGGATCTTCTGGCCGGCGCGACGGCGGACGCGGCATCCACCGATCAGGTCGCGGCGGCCTGCGCGGCTCTCCTCGTCGAATGCCTCAACCATCGTCCGGTCCAGCCTGGCGAGATCGGGACAGGCCCGGCGATCGCCGGCGACCGGTCGCTCGACATCAGGTGCCTTGCGCCCGTGGTGCTTGCCTGCGGACTGGCGACCAAGGCGCACGGCACGCCCGAGCCCGATATTCTCGAGATCGCCGTGCTGGCGGCCGAAGTGCGGGAAGATCGCATCAGGCAGGCCTGTGCCCATGCGAATGCGGTCCAGGAGTTGACACCGGTTCTCGCCACGCTGCTCGCGCATCTGACGTAACCGCCGCGTGGGATCCGCTATCGCTCGGCCGCCATGGCCGCGATGGTCTTCTTGGCGCGCTGGATCGAGGCCGGGCTCATGCTGAGCTCGGTCAGGCCCATCTTCACGAAGGTCGGGATCAGGTCCGGCCGGCCGGCGGCCTCGCCGCACATGCCCACCATGATGCCGGCGGCGACACCCGCCTTGGCGGTCAGCTCGATCGCCGACATCACCGCCGGATTGGTGACGTCGTTGAGCTTGGCGACCGTTGGGTTGAGGCGGTCGGCGGCCATGATGTACTGGGTCAGGTCGTTGGTGCCGATCGAGAAGAACGCCACCTCCTTTGCCAAAGCCGGCGCGATCAGAACGGCGGCGGGCGTCTCGATCATCACGCCGAGTTCGAAGCTCGCATACGGCACACCCTCCGCCTTCAATTCAGCCGCGCATTCGTCGACCAGCGCGCGGGTGCGCGTGACCTCGGCGATCTCCGAAACCATCGGCAGCATCACCTTGATGTTGCCGTGCACGGCGGCCCTGAGCAGCGCCCGCAGCTGGCGCTTGAAGATGTCGGGACGATCCAGGCACATGCGGATGCCGCGCCAGCCGAGGAAAGGATTTTCCTCGTCGGGGAATTCGATGCCGGCGATCGGCTTGTCGCCGCCGATGTCGAGCGTGCGCACGATGACCGAATGCGGTGCGAAAGCCTTGGCCAGCGCGCTGTAGGTCTCGGCCTGCATGTCCTCCGACGGCAGGTGCATGTGGCGCATGAAGAGCAGTTCGGTGCGGAACAGGCCGACGCCCATGGCGCCGGCTTCCTGCGCCGCCTCGATCTCCTCCAGCGAGCCGATATTGGCGGCGACCTCGATCACCGTGCCGTCGGCGCGGGTAGGCGTCACGCCCTTGAACACTTTCAGCCCGGCGCGCTCCTTCGCGGCGGCTTCGACACGCCGGGTGAAGTCGGCGCGCACCGTCTCATCCGGATCGGCGATCACATGGCCGGCATTGCCGTCGATTGCTACCTGACTGGCGGCGCGCAGTTCGTTGACCTTGTCGCCGAGACCCAGCACGGCCGGGATGCCGTGCGAGCGGGCGATGATGGCGATGTGCGAGGTGGCGCCGCCATGGCCGCAGACCACGCCACCGATGCGCTTCAGGGGGGCGCGCGCAAGGTCCCAGGCGCCGATGTCGTCGGCGATCAGGATCGCGCCTTGCGGTATGGTTTCCAGGCTGACCTCGTCCTGGCCGAGCAGCACCAGGCAGATCTGCCGGCCGACGGCATGGACGTCGTCGGCGCGGGCGTTGAGATAGTGGTCGTCGACGGCGCTGAAATCGGCGGCGATGGTGGCCGCGGCCGCGATGACCGCCGAGACCGCGTCGTCACCGCCTTTGATCAGCCTTTCGACTTCGCCGGTCAGACTGTCGTCGGCGGCGATGTCGCGCAGTGCCGCGACGATGCCACGGTCGCCGGCGGAGAGATTGTTCTCGGCAAGCGTGCGATCCATGCGCGCCTGGACGCTGGCGACGGCGCCGCGGAAGCGCTCGATCTCATCTTCGATCTCGTCGCCCTGCAGGCGCCTGCCCGGTCCCTCGATCTCCGGCGGGAAATGGGCGAAGGCCGGCCCGATCGCCACACCCTCGCTGGCGGCGACGCCTTGAAGTTTGGGGGGGCCATCCACCGCCGCGGCGGCAGGCGGCGCGGCCTCGGGAGCGGGCGTCGCGGCCGCGGTTTCCGAACCAGCCTCACCGGCCTCGCCCTCGTCATCGAGGCCGGCGCGCGGGTTCTCGAGATAGCCGATCAGCGCCTCAATTGCCTCGATCGCGTCGGCGCCGTTGGCGCGCACTGTGACTTCCTGATTCTCCTTGACCGCCAAGAGCATCAGCTTGACCGAGCTCTTGGCGCTGACCGCCTTGCCGTCCTTGACCAGCTCGACGTCGGATTCGAAACCCTTGGCAAGTTTCACGAACCGCGTGGCGGGACGGGCGTGCAAACCTTCGTGCACTCTGACGATGGTCGAGCGTTCCATGGCAATACTCTAGGTTTGGGCGCTATCGACAGACAGCGCGGATATTATCAGGCGGCGATGGTGATGACAGCGCCTGGGGTCAGGGCCGCCACGAGCGCGCCTGTGTCTACCTCGGATGCGCAGACTTCGCCGGGCCTTTCGGCCTCGGACGCTCCGTTGAAGGAGATCACGACATGGCCCATCTCGCGCACCTTGCTCCAGGCCGTGGAGCCGACCGCCGTTATCGTCGCCGAAACCGGGCCGAGCGTGATCGAAGCACCCTTTTGCGGCGCGGCGTCGCTGGGTCCCTGCTCGGTCAGGTGAAGCACGGAAACCTCGGCCAGTTCGGGAGGCGAGCCGTCCGCGAAAAGGATGACCACGCCGCCCTCGGCGAGGTCCGCCACTTCGGGTCCGATAGCTGTGACCCGTGTCTTGAGAAGAACCGACATATGGCGAACCTCGTTTTTTACCAGTGATTTAGAACACGATCAGGGAGACGACCCATGCGATCAGCACGGAGACCGGGCCCATGATCTGGCGGCTGATGAGCACCGCCGGCACACCGATTTCAATCGTCTTCGGCTTGGCCTCACCGAGCGCCAGACCGACGGGGACGAAATCGCAACCCACCTGGGTGTTGTAGGCAAACAGCGCCGGCAGCGCCATTGCGGGCGAGATGGTGCCGTTGGCGATCTGCGGGCCGATGATGGCGACGCCGATCACCTGCGCGATGACCGCGCCCGGTCCCAGGATGGGCGACAGGAACGGCAGGCCGCAGATGGCCGAGATGACCAGCAGGCCGACGATGTTGTTGGCCAGCGGACCCATCGGCTGCGCCAGCACGTCGCCGATGCCGGTATAGAGGATCAGGCCGATCAGCATGGTCACGAAGGCCATGAAGGGCAGCACGTTGCGGACGACCTGATCGATGGTGCGGCGGCCGGAATTGAAGAAGATGCCGACGACACGCCCCATGACGCGGCCGATGGAGCTGATCAGGCCGATAAGCCCGCCTTCGCTGGGCATCGGCTCGGCCGCCCTGGCAGTGGTGTCGTTGCTTGAACTCATCGATGCTGCTCCCCCCGCAGTGGTGACCGCTTCGGATCCGTCCGCCATTGTGACGTTGGCCGGCTTCACGCCCGAAACGTAGATGTCTTCCGTGATGAACTGGGCGAGCGGACCCGCCTGGCCGACCGGCGTCAGGTTGACGGTCGGGATACGCTTGCGCGGATAGACGCCGCAGCGCGCCGTGCCGCCGCAGTCGACTACGACGACCGCCATCTCGCTTTCGATCGGCGGCGACTTGAAGCCGTCGACGGCCTGAGCCCCGGTCATGTCGGCGATGAGCTGAGCCACCGGATGGATGCCGCCGCCGGTCACCGACACGACCTTGTTGCGCTGCTCGGTCGGCTCGATGACCAGAGGGCCGCCCCAACCGGTGGAGCCCTTCGAGATCTTTACTGCCTTGTATGTCTTGGCCATGGTGTCCTCCCGCCCTTAGAGCTCGACGCCCTGGCGGCGTGCCATGATGGMCGTGATGCGCTCGGTCAGGATGCCCTTCAGCAGGATGACGACGAGGCCGACGATGGCGTACCAGATCGCCACCTTGACGTGATAGCCGTTGGCGATGACGCCCCGCTTCTCGAGGTCGAGCAGCGCGACCAGCATGCCGCCCCAGACGAAATACTCGCCGGGATTGATGTGCGGGAAGAGGCCGAGCGGCGGATGCACGTAAGACACCGCGGCGTCGTAGAAGGCGGGCTTGTGCTTTTCTTCCAGGAAGGAGCCGAAGGTGTAGGCCATCGGGTTGGTGAGGAAGAACACCGACAGGACCGGCAGCACCGTATAGCGGGTCAGCGCGATCCGACCGGCGCCGCGTGCCAGGCCGTGGACGCGCTCCTCGCCGACCAGCTCGGTGACGGCGTAGAAGGCGGTCATCAGCACGACCAGGGTCGGAATGATGCCGGTGACGAAGCCGGCGAACACTTCGCCGCCCTTCTGGAAGATGCCGATGAAGTATTTGCCGATCGCGGTCAGCCAGCCGAGCTGCTCTTCCTGCTGCACGTTCTTCAGCTGTTCCTTGAGCTGATCGGCGGTGACCGGCGCGTTGTCGGTCGTGGCCTGCGCCAGGATCACGAGATGATCGGTGGCATGCTCGACGCCGAGCTTGCCGTGCCAGGCAGCATCCGAGACCATGGTGCCTGCGACATGCAGGTTATGCACCGCCAGGTCGGCATGCTGCGCCAATAATGTAATTACAGACATTTCTCCTCCTTATGACCCCTGCCGGTCATTCCCAGCCGGCCGCCGGTGTCGTTTAAGCCCTTGCTACGCTCAAGCCGGACAGGCCCGGCTTCTTCCCCGGCTCCGACCGCGCGCGGTCGATTTGCTCGATCGCCCGTTTCACGGCCTCGGCCACACCGGGTTCCCCCTCCCCCATGATCGCAGGGTTGGACCGGAGTCGATCGAGGGGGATGCCCTCGAATTCTTCATGTCGCTTGAACTTGGTCAGCACCGAACGGCCGCTCATGACCATCATGCGGCGCACGACGAGATCCGGCGTCACGACGATCAGCGCAATCGTGCCCTTGGCGAGCCGTCCGCGGAAATTGCCGGCGCCGACGAAACCGTCCTTGTACTGGGCTGTGACACCTTTGAAGACGTCCGAATAATGCCGCATCTGCAGCCAGACACCGAGCGATTGCAGTGCCCAGACAACAAACAGCAGAAGCAGCGCCCACTGCCAGATCGCCATTTCGGTTTCCTCCCGAGTCRCTTTCTCCGGCACATATTGAACGGAGCCGAGACGACCCGAAAGTGAGAACATTTGTTTCCTCGAATGTCAACATGTATTATATTAGCCGCCATAACGCTCCACAGCCGGCTGGCCGATTTCGGCATTGGCGGCCCTGTGCTAGCCTGTCGTCAAACGGGATATGAGACATGGATCTGCCTTTCAGGCACGAACTCGCGCTTATGCCGGACCTTCGTCACCGGCTGCGGCAACTGCGCTGGTTTCGCGCCACTTTCCGCAGCAGCGCGAAGGTGGTGTCGGAAACCTTCGGCGTTCGTTTCGAGATCGACGAGGCCAAGCTGACACGCGCCTTTCTCGACTGGATCGAAGTCATGGAAGCGCAGAAGCGATTCGCTGCGGTCGATCGCGCGGACTTCATTGTCTTCGCCGCCGGGCTGGTGCTGCGCGAGCTGATCCGGCAGGCGCCGGCGCGGGAGGTCTCAGGTCTCACCGAAATGATCGAGACCGAAGCCAATGCCGGCACGGCGGAAATCGTGCGCTTCTGGCCGGAGGGATTTCTCTATACCAACTATTGCGTGTCGGCGATCCTGGCCGTGCACGAGCAGGAGTTCGGCACGGCGCCCAGCATCGACAAATGCGCCGACGACCTGCGCACCTGGTGGTCCTACCGCGAGAACGCGACGGAAATGCCCGCCTATGCGGTCGCTTTCCTCGACCGGTTCCTCGGCGCCGAGCCCAACTGGATCACGCCCGACCGCGCCCAGTCGCGCCAGGCCATGCAGCGCGCGCTTGGATCCTCGCCGGTCAGCGAGGCGTTGCGCCAGCTTTGACGGTTGGCCGCCTTGAACATCTGACTTTTTATCGATAGCGATGTGCGCATTGGCACAGGAGCCGGGAGACGCGCGTGGCGCAACCTAGACTGATGATTTTCGATTGCGACGGCGTTCTCGTCGACAGCGAGCCGCTGGCCGCCAAGGCCTATGAGCGCGTCTATGAGAAACACGGCATGCCCGGCGTCCATGGCGGCATCATCGCCCAATGCATCGGCATGAAGCAGTCCGACATCATCGTCAAAATCAAGGAACTGACCGGCCACCAGTTCCCCCCGGCGGCCGACGGCGACATCTGGGCCGAGACCAAGCAGCTCTTCTCCGAGGAGTTGAAGCCGACGCCAGGGATCGCGCCATTCCTTGGCGCGCTTGCCGGAGACCGCTGCGTCGCCTCATCGTCGTCGGTCGAACGCATCAACCACAGCCTTCAGGTGACCGGACTGTCGCGCTTCTTCGGCGAGGCGATCTTCTCCTCCTCGATGGTGAAGAACGGCAAGCCGGCGCCCGACATCTTCCTTTATGCCGCCGAGAAGATGGGCGCGAAACCGGCTGACTGCATCGTGGTCGAGGATTCGCCGTTCGGCGTCCAGGGCGCGGTCGCGGCCGGCATGATCGCGATCGGCTACACCGGCGGCGGTCACACCTATCCCGAGCATGGCGCGCGCTTGAAAGCGGCCGGCGCCGACTTTGTCTGCGCCAACTGGCACGAAGTGGGTCGGCAATTGGCGGGGCTTGGCGTGCCGGCCTGAGTTAGCGGAGACTGGGGAAGCGACGGCGAGTCCAGTCACCGGGCGGGACCAATCCCCCCACGCGAAAATTGAAAGAGAGGACCCTCGTCGCATCGGCATCGACCTCGCAGCGGAAGCTCAGATCGTACCATTGGGTTGTCGTGCTGAAGGCAGCCTGCGGAGGGTTGAGAACATTGCCTTGCTTCAGGGGAATGGTCGGCAGCCATTTCGGCGAATAGTCGGCGCTTTGCAATTCCTGATTCAGGACGTTGGCGCAAAGATTGGCAACGCGCTGATCGCGCGGCACGTTCTCCATCGAGCTCGTAGCCTGCATATTGCCGGTCGCACCCGGCGAGTAAAGCTTCCTGACGCCAGGCAGGCCGGAATAGATCGGCGATCCCGCAGCCGCGCTGTCGGCGGAATTCGACCTTCCCGGGTTCCCGCTTGGCGCTCTCAAAGCCCTTGCGGATTTGAACTTGATCGCCTTGGAGGGTTTAGGCTTTGCCTTTTCGGTTGAGGATGGAGGCGCGGGCTTTTCGCCGGCGTCGGCCGTCAATGGCTTCAGTGGCGCGGCCGGCTGTTCTTCGGTGGTTTGTGGCGCTGCCTGTTGTTTGTCGGGCTGCTGCTTGTCAGTGTCCTCGGTCGGCTGCTTCTCGTCGCTTTGCGCGGGTTTTTCATCCGGCGCGGCAGTTGCCGGCTTCTCTGGGGCCTTGCTGGAGTCGGCCTGCTGCTCGGGCGTTGCAGGAGCTGGCGGGTTGGGCACTGGCTTCGGTGCGACAGGCGGTTTTGCTGGTTCATTTTGGGCCGGCGACGGCGCGTTGGCCGGAGCGCTGCCTCCGTTGAGAGATTTCTCCGGGCCGGTATCCTTCTCGCCATATTGGAAAACGCGCTTCAGAACCGGGATGTCCTGCGGTTTCGGCGGCTGCGGCGGTGGTGGCTTTTGCTCGGCCTGCTCAGTTGGCTTTTCGGCCTTCTTTTCAGGCTTGGGCTCCGGCGGCTTTGGAGCAGGCTTCGGCTTGGGCTGATCGGGCGGCGGCACGATCGCGACGTTGACCGGCTGTTCCTGCTGATCCGGCTGTTGGTCGGGTCTCGGCAAGCCGAAGAACAGGAACGCCGCGATCAGGACATGCAGGAACAGCGATGCGGCCAAGGCCCACCGCCAATTCCGAAACCATTCCCGCATCTTGCCGTTCATTGCGCTCCGATGTGGAACGAAATAGCGGCGGCTTCAAGCACTTGCCGGGATTCGCGTGAGCTGCCGTCCTGACAAGTCGGTGATCGGAGGGCCTGCGGTACAAGATCAAGGCCCTGTAGGGAGTGGCTTACACCAGCATGCCCATCGGGTTTTCGATCATGCGCTTGAAGGCGCCGAGCAACTCGGCGCCCAGCGCGCCGTCGACGGCGCGATGGTCGGTCGAGAGCGTCACCGACATCACCGTTGCCACCTTGATCTCGCCCTTCTTCACCACAGCCCGCTCTTCGCCGGCGCCGACCGCCAGGATCGTCGCATGCGGCGGGTTGATGACGGCCGCAAAGTCCTTGATGCCGAACATGCCCAGATTGGACACCGCCGTCGTGCCGCCCTGATATTCTTCGGGCTTCAGCTTGCGGCTCCTGGCGCGGCTCGCCAGATCCTTCATCTCGTTGGAGATGACCGACAGCGTCTTTTCATCCGCATGCCGGATGATCGGCGTGATCAGGCCGCCGGGGATCGAGACGGCAACGCCGACATCGGCATGCTTGTGCTTGACCATGGCGTTTTCGGTCCACGACGCATTGGCATCCGGCACCGCCATCAGCGCCATGGCCATCGCCTTGATGACCATATCGTTGACGGACAGCTTGTAGGCGGGAACCTCGCCCTTGTCGGTCTTCCTCATAGGGGCCGCGGCATTGAGCTGCGTACGCAGCGCCAAGAGCGCATCGAGCTCGCAATCCAGCGTCAGATAGAAATGCGGGATGGTGGACTTGGCCTCGACCAGGCGGCGCGCGATGGTCTTGCGCATGTTGTCGTGCGGCACGAGCTCGTAGGAGCCTTCGGCAAACAGCTTCAGCACCTGATCGTCCGACATCGGTTTCGGCGCGGGCGCCGGAGCGGACGGGACTTCGACCGGAATCTCGGCGGCCGGCTGAACAGGAGTGGCCGCGCCTTTCGCGGCGACTGCGGCTTCGACGTCGGCGCGCACGACGCGGCCGCGCGGACCGCTGCCTGCTATAGCCGAAAGGTCTAGATTTGCCTCACGGGCCAAGCGTCGAGCCAGCGGCGTGGCTCGGGCAGGCCCCTGCGATTGGCTGATCTCCCCCCCTGTGGGGGAGATGGCCGGCAGGCCAGAGGGGGGCGCGACAGAATGAGTGGGTAGCGGGACAGCGCCCCCCTCTGTCGGCTTCGCCGACATCTCCCCCACGAGGGGGGAGATTGGCGCCTCACCCTGCTTGGCCTCATAAACCTCGTCGTCGGCATAGATCCAGGCGACGGGCTCACCGACGGGAATATCGACGCGCTCCTTGCCGGTGACGTTGCGCAGCGTGCCGCTGGCCGGCGCGTCGATCTCCATCGCCGCCTTGTCGGTCTCGATCTCGAAGAGCACGTCGCCCTTCTTGACGTGAGCGCCCTCCTCGGCAAACCAGCGCGAGATCTGTCCGGTCGCCATGTCCATGTCGACCTTGGGAAGAATGACTTCTGTCGGCATCGCTCAGCGGACCCCTTTCACGAGGTCGCGGGCAGCGGTGATGATGTCGGGAACCTGCGGCACCGTCGCCTTTTCCAGATCCGGATTGTAGGGGATCGGCGTCTCGGCGCCGCCGAGGCGCACGATCGGCGCGTCGAGATAATCGAACGCCTCGCTTTCGGCGACGAGCGCGCTCACTTCCGCGCCGATGCCGAGCGTCTTCACCGCTTCGTAGACGCAGAGCAAACGCGAGGTTTTCTTCACGCTGTCGATGACGGTCTGCCGGTCGATCGGGCGGATCGTGCGCAGGTCGACCACTTCGATGTCGAGACCCTCGCCTTCGAGTGCTGCCGCAGCATCGAGCGCCTTCTGCACCATGATCGACGTGGCGACGATGGTGAGGTCGCGGCCCTCGCGGCGGATCTCGGCCTTGCCGATCGGAACGGTGTAGTGGCCCTCGGGCACATGGCCCTTCATCTTGTAGAGCAGCTTGTGCTCGAAGATCATGACCGGGTCCGGATCGGCGATCGCGGCCAGCAGCATGCCCTTGGCATCGTGCGGCGTCGCCGGCTGGATAACCTTCAGGCCAGGCACATGGCCGAGCCAGGCCTCCAGGCTCTGGCTGTGCTGCGCGGCGGCACCGGTGCCGGAGCCGGCCGGGAAACGCATCACCACCGGCACGGAGACCTCGCCGCCGAGCATGAAGCGCATCTTGGCCGCCTGGTTGACGATCTGCTCCATGCCGAGTGTGGCGAAATCCGAGAACTGGAATTCGAAGATCGGCCGCATGCCGGTGACGGCCGCGCCCACCGCGACGCCGGCGCCGCCCAGTTCGGAGATCGGCGTGTCGATGACCCGGTCGGTGCCGTAGCGTTCGACAAGATCGCCGGTCACCTGGAAGGCGCCGCCATAGACGCCGATATCCTCGCCCATCAGGAAGACGCGCTCGTCCATGTCCATGGCGATCGCCATGGCTTCCTGGATCGCCTGGGCGTAGCTCAGTTCACGCACCGCGGCGTCCATCACGCTTGCTCCGTGTAAACATAGTTCGAAAGGGTGGCGATCTCCGGCGCCGGGCTCGCCTTGGCGAACTCGATGCCGTCGGCGATCTCCTTGGCGACTGCGTCGCGGATGGCCTGGATGCCCTGGTCGTCGATGAAGCCGAAATCGCGCAGCTCGGTCTCAAACAGCGTGATCGGATCGCGGTTCGCCATCCAATCCTCGATCTCTTCCTTGGTGCGGTAGCGGTTGCGGTCGCTCTTGGAATGGCCGCGATGACGGTAGGTCTTGGATTCGATCAGCGTCGGCCCCTCGCCCGCGCGCGCCCGCTCGACCGCCTTGAAGGATGCCTCGGCGACCTCGGAGAAGATGTTGCCGTTGACGATGACGCCGGGCATCGAATAGGCGGCCGCCCGCTCGGCGATGTTCTTCACCGCGGTCGAACGCGCCGTCGAGGTCGACATGCCGTAGCCGTTGTTCTCGCACACGAAGATCACCGGCAGCTTCCAGATCGCCGCCATGTTCAGCGCCTCGTGGAAAGCGCCTTCATTGTTGGCGCCATCGCCGAAGAAGGAGACCACGACCTTGCCGGTCTTCATCCTCTTGGACGAAAGCGCAGCACCCACCGCGATCGGAATGCCGCCGGCGACGATGCCGTTGGCGCCGAGATTGCCCTTGGCGACATCGGCGATGTGCATGGAGCCGCCGCGGCCCTTGCAGTAGCCCGTGGTCTTGCCGAAGAACTCCGCGAACATGCGGCTGACCTCGGCGCCCTTGGCGATGCAATGGCCATGGCCGCGATGCGTCGAGGTGATCTGGTCATCCTCGGCGAGCGGCATGCAGATGCCCATGGCGCTGGCTTCCTGGCCGATCGACAAATGCATGGTGCCATGGATGAGGCCGCGCATGTAGCACTCTTCCGCGCCCTCTTCGAAGCGGCGGATGAGGTACATCTTGTGAAGCACCTGCCTGAGCTGCTCCGGACTGTACTGGCGATAGACGAAAGGCAGGTTGGCCCGGCTATCCACGACGGCTTTGCTGGCTCCGGCCATGATCACGCCTCCACAGCGCCGTAAACGAGCTTGTCCTGTCGGGCGCGCAGCTCGGCGATCTTCGAGCCCGGCGCCGGCGCCGCGTTGGCATAGGTGATGAGCTCGCCCTTCTTGATGAGCGCCGTGACGGATCCGCCCTGCAGCAGGCCGCAGGGGATGGCCCGCGTCGCATGGGCTTCCGGCGCCGTCATGATCCAGGCGCGATAGCAATATTCGCCGATGGCATCGAGCTTGTCGCCCGGCTTCAGATCCTTCTTGGCGACCGCGCAGACCTCGGCCACGGGCTTCGCCAGCGGCACCATGTCGGCCTTGCCGTAGAGCACGACGCGAGCGCAGGTCAGCGGCACTTCCAGCGAGGTCAGATGATAGGGGCGATGGAAGGTGAAATACGGGCCCTTGCCCATCTTCAGGTCTTCCATGCGCTCCGAAATGCGCGGATGCGACATGTCGGCGACGACGAAGACGCCCGGCGCCACGCCCTTGCCGATCGAATAGTCGACGACGCCGACCTTCGACAGCACGCCACCATCCTTCTGCGGCACCAGCACCTTGGACAATTCGCCCAGCGTCGCGGACGGGCCGTGCATGCCGGGCTTGTCGGGAACCAGTCCGGTCGCGTTGGCGATCGCCGCCATCTCGACCATGGTCTTCGAACCGTCGACGAATTCGACCAGCATGCGCACATTCATATGCCGGCGCTTCGCCTCCTCCTCATAGTCCGGAGGCGTGGCGTCGATGTTGAGCGGGTTGTTCTTGCCCTTGCCGGCGGCAACGATCGGGTGGCCCATGGCGGAGACGAACTCGATCAGCTCCATGCAGGAAGACGGCTCGTCGCCGGCGCCTAGCGAATAGGTGACGCCGAGGCGGTCGGCTTCGCTCTTGAGATAGGCCCCGATGGTGACGTCGGCTTCGACATTCATCATCACCAGGTGTTTACCGTGCTCCATGGCCCGCAGGCCGATCTCTGCGCCGACGGCTGGAACGCCGGTCGCGTCGATGACCACGTCGATCAGGTCGTTGCCGATGATCAGGCTGGAGTCGTTGGTGACGGCGATCTTGCCGGCCTCCATGGCCGAGGTCATTGCCGAGGCGCTCGACACTTCCCGCGCGTGTCCGGTTTCCTGGAAAGCGATATCGACGGCCTTGCTGGCCGCGGGAAGGTTCAATTCGGAGATGGCGCCGATCTCGATGCCGGACATATGGGCGACGCGGGTGACGATGTCGGTGCCCATTTCGCCGGAGCCGATCAGGCCGATGCGAATAGGCTTGCCGGACTTGGCTCGTTCATCGAGATCGCGGGCAAGGCCCGTCAACGACACATTGGACGCCATACCGTGTATTCCTCCCATATCGCATGCTGTTCGGTTGCTTGACCGGTATTGAACATATGTATTTCTGTCAAGACTAATGTCCAGAATTTGACCATCAGTCGACGCTTTTCGAATTGGTCGGGGCGCAACGACGAAACACGCCGACGGCTGGCGCGCTGTGCGGAGCTAAATAGAGGCGAGCGCTCGCGCGCCGGGGCGCCGGTCAAAGCCGCGCGGCAGCCCTTTCGCGGGCCGCAAACAGATATCTAGGCGAGAATTGTTACTGGCAAACGTCGACCCATACGGCGCCGACCAGATCGGCCATGCGCTGCGGCGTGATGTGCACCGCGGCATTGGTGGCGCCGGCGGCGGGTACGACTTCGTCGAAAGGCTTGAGCGACAGGTCGCAATAGATCGGCAGCGGCGCCGGCAGGCCGAACGGGCAGACGCCGCCCGGCGGATGGCTGGTGACCGCCAGCACCTCCTCGCCGCCCAGCATGCGCGGCTTGCCGCCCATCCTGTCCTTGAACTTGCGATTGTCGAGCCGGGCGATGCCGCTGGTCACCACCAGCATGGTCTCGTCGCCAACGCGCAGGCAGATCGTCTTGGCGATCTGCGCCGGCGTGACGCCATGCGCCTCCGCCGCCAGCGCGACAGTGGCCGAGCTTGCCTCGGTGACGATGACTTCCACGTCCGGGGCGTGCGCGGCAAAGAAGGCGCGAACCGATTCCAAGCTCATGTGAATTCCTCGTCAGGATATCTTTGTCTTTACACGCAATTCCGGACGGAAAACCGCTCACGCTTTTCCTGGAATTGCTCGAGCAGCAGCAGTGGCGAATCGCATGATGCGGCCGATCTTGGCAAGAGCCAGCGCCTCCGCTGTGCAGGCACCAAAAAAAGCCCACCGGGCAAAATCCCGGCGGGCTCCTCGATGGGCGCTTTTCGCGTCTCTATTGCTGGGTGGGCCGATTCTCTTCGGCCGGCACGCTGATCAATTCCTCTTCCGGCATCTGCAGGGCCGAAGCGATGCGCCGGAGCTTGGCGGGGTCCGCGTCCTTGCCATCCTCGATGTCGATGATCTCGCCGACGGCCAGGCCGCAGGTCAAAGAGAGTTCCTCGATCGTATATCCCCTCGTCTCGCGAGCGGCTTTCAACGGGTTGAGGCCGGACGCGGCAATGATGTTGTTGGAAACAGCGTTTCGTGCGGTGTTGGGCATGGCAACTCCTTGGGATGAAACAGGGTCTGATGAAATGGTGTTGCCTGAGACGGCGGGAGAATGCTCGTTAACACATGATTTGCCAAGAGCACCGATGCGGCGTCACGCCATCGTGAAGCGGCGTTTTGGCCGTGCCTCAGGCTCCCACAATGTAAGGTCGCGCAGCGCTCAATCAAGTTCTTTTGAAGGTCCGAGACCAGATTCGCCGGCATTTTCGACGTCCCGATTCGTTAGCTTGCCGTCACCGGTGGCCGACAGACGGCGCCGGAAGTTTCCCGGAAGGACTAGATGCCATGAATTTGAAATCGTTCACAATTGTGCTTGGCACAATCTCAAGCGTCATCGGCGCGACGCAATCATGGGCGGCGGATGCCACACGTGTTCGAGGCACTGTCGTCAGCCTTGCCGGATCGACGCTGACAGTGAAGGACCGCAACGGCAAGACCGATGCGATCACGCTTGCCGACGGCTGGAAGATTTCAGGTGTCGCCAAGGCATCGGCAGCCGATATCAAGCAGGGTGATTTTCTCGGCATCGCCTCGATATCCAAGGCCGATGGGGGCAGCGGCGCGCTTGAGGTCGTGATCTTCCCTGCCGCTCTGAAGGGTACGGGTGAAGGCGATCGCGACTGGGATCTGCAGCCCAACAGCCGCATGACCAACGGCACCGTTGCCGACGTCACCGAGATAGAGGGCCGCACGGTGACGCTCACCTACGACAACGGCCAGAAGAAACGGATCGCGATCCCGCAGGCCACACCGATCGTGACGTTCGCCGCCGCCACGCCGGCGGATCTCAAGCCTGGCGTCGCGGTGTTCGTCAATGCCGAGCGCAACGGCGACGGCAAGCTCGTCGCCAACCGGGTCGTGGTGGGGAATCACGGCGTCGCGCCGCCTATGTGAGGCCAAGCGTCCACGCCCTCGGATTTCCAGAAATCGCGCGGTCTTCGCACCTCAGGGCGCACGCGGCGCTGGAGAACTTCTCAGAAACAATCCAGAAACAAAAATCTACATTTGGGAAAAATTGTCGAAAAAAACCAGGAGGATAGTCCCTATCGCGAGGCTTGGGTCACCGATTTGCTCCGGTGGATCTCTGAACGCCCGCGTAAAAGGAAACGAAGTCATGAAGAAGTCCCTCCTCTCCGCGCTCGGGCTGGCTCTGGCCCTGGCGTTCACCGTGCCGATCCTCGGCGCCACCAGCGCCGACGCGGCTCCGATGAAGAAGCATCACCATCATCGCCATCACCGCAGGCATCATCACCGCGTTCATCATCACCATCACCACCATCATCACCACCACAAGAAGATGGCTCCGAAGAAGGCCTGACCCTTCCTTTCTGCCGATGGGGAGACAGGCTTCGCTTGTCGAGCGGCCCAGCCTTCCCATCGGGTTTCTTCTGCTTAAAGCATGTCTCCCGGAAGTGGGAACCGGTTTTGGGACAAAGACATGCGTAGAATCAACAACCTGAAGCGCGGAGGGCGAATCTGAAAGATCGCGGCGCGCTTTAACATCCGGTGATCGAACCGCATGCCGGAATGTATGTGATGGGGCCTGCGCTGATCTGCCAGCCAGACACCGCCTGGGGCCGGCGGTTGCCCCTGTCGTCCTGACGCTTCGCCATCAAGCTCGGCTATCTGCCAAATCCCGTCCCGACGAGCCATAACGGGCTGACGTTGTGGCGGAAGATCGTCAACCACAATCCGCCGTTCGTGACGCTGACCGACAAGCTGGCGGCGGAGTGGGCCGCTTCCATGCCGAGGCGCTGCGCGCCGGATGCGCCGCGAGAGCCGCACCCAGGCTCTTTCAATCCGTTGATATTGCCGGCCAAACGAAAAAATCGCGCGGCATATGAACCTTTCCATTGCGGGCAGCACTAAGCGGTCATGGGCGCCGCGAAGGCGCTCCTCAACCCAACGGGACGCCAGGAGAAGGCGAGCCCGACAACCAATGGAAGGAATGTACAAATGACCAACCTCAAGCGTATCACCCTGGCCGCGGCTCTCATCGTCTCGGCTTTCGGCTCGGTCTCGGCGCCGGCCTTCGCGGGCATTCTGCCCGGCAGTGACGGCCCGATCTGCAAAGGCCAGGRCCCGTGCTCCCAACTGAAGGCCAACTGCAAGGGCACATATGTCGACGCCACCGATTCTTCGGGCACCGTCTATGGCAAATGCCGCCCGGCCACGGTTCAGGTCGACCAGAAGAGCAAGATCAAGCTCGCTCGCTGATCCCACCCGCGGCATGGAAATGGCGGCCGCATTTTGCGGCCGCCATTTCCATAGCGATTCCAAAGATCAGCGGCGGCTGATGAGAAGACCGGCAAGCAATCCGACCACGACAAGGCCGACGGCGGCGGTGGTCGCCGGATGATCGCGCGCCGTACGCTCGATCGCCCTGCCCCTGCGCCTTATTGCCGGCAACGCCTCGTGGAGGCGATCGGCAAGGTGCGAATAGTAGTCGGACGCCGCCTCGCGGCCATCCTCGTAATAGGCGTCACCGCGCCTGGCCAAAACTTTCTTGAGATCGTGCAATTGCCGCGAAAGCGCCGCGACTTGGCTGTCGATATCAAGGTCGGAGAGGGTGGAAAACGATGCCATGCTTATTGTCCTTCTCTTCGAGAAGGCCTAACGCGCGGACGACGAGCCAGTTCCGGCGGGCCGACCGCGTGGCATCAAGTCGAAGATGACCCGTTCAACGAACCTGGTCGAGCAGGCGCTTGCATTCCAGCAAGTCGAACAACGCCTCCTGCAGCAAGGCACGATTGTCACGCGACAATTTCGAAGAGTCGGGTTGAACCGGACCTTCGTCGTCGCTCTTGCCGAGGCCGAAGAAACGGCGGCTGGGCTTGACCTTCGGCTGGCCGACCAGCGCGTCCTCGTCGCCGCGCGGCTGGGCGGCCGCCGTCAGCGGYACCTGCTCGGCCTGGCGGCGCTGGGCGATCGCCTCCACTGCGGCCATGTCGCCATTGCCGATGGCGACCAGAAAATGATTGCCGTTCTCGCGCAACAGCTTCTGCACGCCTTTGATCGTATAGCCCTGATCGTAGAGCATATGCCTGATGCCCTTGATCAACTCGACATCCTGCGGCCGGTAGTAGCGCCGGCCGCCGCCACGCTTCATCGGCTTGATCTGGGTGAAGCGCGTCTCCCAGAAACGCAGCACGTGCTGCGGCAGATCGAGGTCTTCCGCCACTTCGCTGATGGTGCGGAAAGCATCGGGACTCTTGTCCATGGGCCAATCCTCCACACTGGACCACAATCCGGCGCATGATGCCGAATCGCGCCTTATTTCAGCGATTTATGAAACGATATTCAAGCCCAGCGTCAAAACGGCCGGCGGTTTTCAACCGCATTCGCCAGCAAATTACTTGCCGCCCTTGCCCTTGCTGTTCTGGTGCGAACGCAGGATCCGGTTCTTGAGCACGTTCGAGGATTTGAACGTCATCACCCGGCGCGGCAGGATCGGCACTTCCTCACCCGTCTTGGGGTTGCGGCCGATGCGCTCGTTCTTGGAGCGGACATGGAAGGTGGCGAAGGAAGACAGCTTCACCGTCTCGCCGCGAACGATGGCTTCGCAGATTTCATCCAGGACGGCCTCGACGAGCTCCGCCGATTCAGTTCGCGACAAGCCAACCTTCCGATAAACGGCTTCAGCAAGGTCGGCACGCGTAAGTGTCTTTCCCCCCATGCGACCGTCCCATCTGCTCGCAAAAACGTAAATCGATACAGGTAAAGGCAGAGCCTAAGTAATTGATCCGGCAAGGTCAAGAACCGAACCGGCGAGTTCGGCACTTACCAGCGGAGCAATACCGCGCCCCAGGTGAAACCTCCACCCATCGCCTCGAGAAGCACAAGGTCGCCCTTCTTGATGCGGCCGTCGGCGACGGCCACCGAGAGAGCGAGCGGCACCGATGCAGCCGAGGTGTTACCGTGTAAATCGACGGTGACCACCACTTTCTCTTCGGCAATCCCGAGCTTCTTGGCGGAAGCGTCAATAATCCGTTTATTGGCCTGATGCGGCACGAACCAGTCGAGGTCCTGCGCCGTTATGCTGGCCTCGCCGAAGGTCGCCTCGATGACGTCGGTGATCATGCCGACCGCATGCTTGAACACTTCACGGCCTTCCATCCTGAGATGACCGACGGTTCCCGTCGTCGAAGGGCCGCCGTCGACGAAGAGCTTGTCCTTGTGCGTGCCGTCCGAGCGCAGGCTAGCCGCCAAGACGCCGCGATCTGTGATCGCGCCCGCGCCCTCTTCCGCCTCGAGAACCAGCGCGCCGGCGCCGTCGCCGAACAGCACGCAGGTCGAACGATCGCTCCAGTCGAGGATGCGCGAGAATGTTTCCGAGCCGATCACCAGGACGCGTTTGGCCAGGCCGCCACGGATATAAAGGTCGGCGGTGGCGACCGCATAAACGAAGCCCGAGCAGACGGCCTGCATGTCGAAGGCGAAGCCGTGATGCATGCCGAGGCGGTTCTGGATTTCAACAGCCGTCGCCGGGAACGTGTTGTTCGGCGTCGAGGTCGCCAGGATGATGAGGTCGATATCGGCGGGCGTCATGCCGGCGCTGTCGAGCGCGGCGCGCGCCGCCGCCTCTCCGAGCGAGGCTGTCGTCTCGTCGTCGGCCGCGACGTGGCGCTGGCGAATGCCGGTGCGCTGGACGATCCACTCGTCGGAGGTCTCGACCATGCCTTCGAAGTCGGCATTCTTCATGATGCGGCGGGGCAGCGCGGCACCGTTGCCGCGCACGACTGATCTGATCAAGGCTCGTTCCTATTCCTCGGCGTCGGCGGCGACACCGGATTTCCTGTTTGCCTGCGCAGTCGGGTTGCGCGCATGGAACAGATCGAGGTCGGCCTCGATCCGGTCAAGCAGATTGTTGCGCACCATGTCGTAGCCGAGCTCGATGGCGGCCGCAAAGCCATCCGAATCGGCGCCGCCATGGCTCTTCACCACGATGCCGTTCAAGCCCAGGAAGACGCCGCCATTGGAGCGACCGACATCCATCTTCTCGCGCAGCCTGTCGAAGGCGCCCTTGGCGAAGACGTAGCCGATCTTGGCCATGAGCGTGCGGCTCATGGCTGCGCGCAGATAGCCGGCGATCTGCCTTGCCGTGCCTTCCGCCGTCTTGAGCGCGATGTTGCCGGCAAAGCCCTCGGTGACCACCACGTCGACCGTGCCCTTGCCGATATCGTCGCCCTCGACGAAGCCGCGATAATTCATCGAGGCCAGATTGGCCTCGCGCAGCATGCGGCCGGCTTCCTTGACCTCTTCCTGGCCCTTGATCTCCTCGACGCCGACATTGAGCAGGCCGACGCTCGGCCGCTCGACACCGAACACCGAACGCGCCATGCCGGTGCCCAGAATGGCGAAATCGATAAGCTGATGCGCATCGGCGCCGATGGTGGCGCCGACATCGAGCACCACGCTTTCACCGCGCGTCGTCGGCCAGAGCGCCGCGATCGCCGGGCGCTCGATCGTGGCCATCGTGCGCAGGCAGAATTTCGACATCGCCATCAGCGCGCCGGTATTGCCGGCCGAGATGCAGGCCTGCGCGCCGCCGCTCTTGACCGCCTCGACGGCCTTCCACATCGACGACTTCCAGCGGCCGTGGCGCAGAGCCTGGCTCGGCTTGTCGTCCATGCGCACGGCGACCTCGCAATGAACGAACTCGCTCACCTCGCCGAGTTTCGGGAACTTGGCGAGTTCGGGACGCACCACGTCCTCGCGGCCGTAGACGACGAAGCGGATGTCAGGACGGCGGATGGCGACGGTCATCAGCGCCGGAATGACCACGCTCGGTCCGTGATCGCCGCCCATGGCATCGATGGAAATCCTGATCACGTAGTGTTTTTCTCACGGTTTGCCTGGCTTGCGGCGGACGCCTGCCAAGGTAAGGGGGCTCGCGAAGGTTCGGCGAAAATAGCGGTTTTGCGCCTGCGCACAACCAACTTTTCCAAAATCCGGACCACTCTCAGGATTTTCCAAGCAGCGAACGCAGCTTTTTCTGGAATTCGCTTTCCTCGGGCTGGTCGTCGCCGGCGACGTCGAGCGAGGCTCCCGGCTTGCGCGGATAGGGGTCGATCCCCAGGCCGAAAAACTGCTCCGCCAGCGCGCCGACGTCGATGGTGTCGCCGGAAAATGTCTCCGGACTGTCCGGCCCGTCGGCGTCGAGGATGATTTCGCCTCCGCCCTCGAAACCTTCGCGCCCAAGCTTCGACTGCTCGGGCAGAAACAGCGCCTCGACAGACTCGTCGATATGCGCAGCGATCGGATCCAGGGTGACGATGCAGGCTTGCGTGATGTCGGCCTCGACGCGGCCGGTGACCTTGACGCCATTGCGCTTCCAGGAGGCCACGAGCAGTTCGGCGCGATAGCTTTCGACCGAAAGCAGGTCATATTCGGCGGCGAGCGCCTCACGCTGGCGCTCATCGGCCTCGATAACGACAGGCAGGCCCTTTTGCGGCAGCCGCGCGACATTAGCGACAAAGGATACGGGGCTGCGCAATTCGGCGTCTTTCATCACGGCCTCCTTCACGCGGCCCCCGCGGCCGGGAACGCGGCGGTGCCGGCGACGATCGATTCGGTCGGCTGCGCGGCAAGCTTTTGGCAAGCCTCGCAGACATAATCCGCCAACAGCGGCGCCTTTGGCCAGGAACCGGCGTCCGGCCTGACGTTGCGGGTGAGCGCCGCCGCAAGCGCCACCCGATCGTCCTGCCTGAGCGCGTCGTCATAAGCGGCCGTGCGGCCGTAAAACATCTTTGCCAGCTTCTTCATGCGTTTGGGCACGCCGACATCGCTGATGCCGAGCTCGCGCAGCGAATGCTCGACATCGAGAAAGAACTCGTCGATCAGCACTTGCGCGACCTCGGCGGCCACACCTTGCTCGCCATGCAGCCGGTGCTGGACGAGATACATGTGCAGCGACAGCATCTCGAAGCGGCCGAGCGGCGTATCCGGCACATTCCAGTCGGAATAAAACACCGTTTGCCGCGCCGCTGCCACGATTTGTGCGTAGAGCGCGTCGGTGATAGCGCGGTTGGCATTGCGTTCGCGGCCAAAAAGGCGCTGGAACATTGAGGGCGGTCTCCCGGGGACCTGTTGTTTGATTTGGCCTTGTTGCATCGGCGTCGAAGCTGGTTTACCGGTTTTGCGGCCCAGCGCAAGTTGCGGGGATGTGATGGAGAATTGTTGTTGGGTGCGCTGAAATTCAAGTCGTTCTTTGCGCCCGCCCCGGTGGGCGTGGCCTCGCTGCTGGTCGTGGTATCAGCGCTTTCCGCCTGCAATTCCTCCAAGATGTTCGGCGACCTCCATCCAAGCGAGACGCTGACGAAAGGCTACGTCATCGACCAGCAGGCGATCGATTCGGTGCCGGTCGGGTCGAGTCGCGAACAGGTGCTTCTGGCGCTGGGCACGCCATCGACGACGGCGACCTTCGACAACGAGGCCTTCTACTACATCTCGCAAACGCGCAAGCGCTACGTCGCCTTCGACAACCCCCGCATCGTCGACCAGCATGTGCTGGCGGTCTATTTCGGCGCCGACGGCCGCGTCACTCAGATCGCCAATTACGGCCTCAAGGACGGCAAGATCTTCGACTTCATCTCGAGGACGACGCCGACCGGCGGCAAGGACCAGAACTTCCTCAGCCAGATCATCAGCGGCGCGAGCAAGCTGGCGCCCGGCATTCCCGGCGGCGGCAGCGGCGGCACGCCCTGAGTTTACCCTTCCGGTCGATCTGCTGCAGCTCAAAACAGAACCCGTGAGGTCGCTCTCACGGGTTTTTGTTTGGCCATGGCCCGGCTTAGCTTGCCAGCTCGATAGTAAAATCCTATCAAGCCGACCGGGTTCGGGGGAACTTGAAATGATCGGCGACGAGCGCGCAGAACCGGAAGGTTGGATGGCCACGGGCACACCCGACCAGCCAACCGTAACGTCCGACTGGCTTGCGATCGACCCTCCGGCAATCGAGGGCGTCGGGATCAAGGAAATCAGATCCGTCGCGACGTCCAACGGCTACCTGACAGAGATCTTTCGCGAGGAATGGGCGCTCGACCAGTCGCCGGTCGGGCAAGTGTTCCAACGCACGATGTATCCGGGCGCCGTGACGGGCTGGCACGCGCATGCCGTGACCCTAGACCGTTTGTTCTGCTGCGCCGGCAGCGTGCGAATATCGCTTTTCGATGGGCGCAAGGCCTCGCCCAGTTTCGGCACGGTCTGGCACAAGATCATCGGCGCCTTGCGCCCGGCAATCGTCACCATTCCGCCCGGTGTCTGGCACGGCGTGGTCGCGCTCGGACCGGAGTCGGCGTTGCTGCTCAACCTCGTCGACAAGGCCTACGCCTATGACGCGCCCGATCATTGGCGGCTGCCACCCGATACGCAACAGATCCCCTACAAGCTGGTATAGCGTGGAACCGGCCGGCCCCCGCGCGTCAATCGGACGGCTCGAACCGTTGGTTTCGGTCGTCATCGCGACGCATAATCGCCCGGCGGCGCTGCGCCAGGCGCTGAAGAGCCTCCTGGCCCAGACGATGCCGAACTGGGAGGCGATCGTCATCGGCGACGCGTGTCGGGCGGACACCGCCGCAGTAGTCGCCGCATTCGAAGACGCCCGCATCTCCTATGTCGATCTTCCGGTGAATTTCGGCGAGCAGTCGGGGCCTAACAATATCGGCTTTGCCCGCGCCAGCGGACGCTTCATTGCCATCTTGAACCATGACGATCTCTGGTTTCCCGACCATCTGGCGTCCATGTGCGGCTGGATCGACGCCACCAGCGCCGATGTGGTCCTCGCACGGGGCGCGGCCGTCGTATCGGCCGAGAGCAAAGGCTCCAAGCACACCCTTCTCGGAAAGGGGCGCGGCGGCTTCTATGATCCCGTCATCACGGTGGGATACGGTTCGACGCAAATGATCCGGCGGAGCTCGCTGCCAAGGCTCGGGCCGTGGCGTCCGGCAAGCCAGTGCGTCTGCGAGAGTTCCCAGGACTGGCTATTTCGCGCCTGGCGCAAGGGCGCGCGGATCGCGACGATGCCGCATCTGACGGTGCTTATGCTGCATTCGGGCGCGCGCGAAGGCAGCTATGTCCACGACGCAGCCTGGGAGCAGGAAGAATTGCTGGAAGCAATGAGCGCGCCGGACGCACTGCGCGTCAGGATTCTCGGCAACGCCGAGGAACCTGCCCTGCCAAGCCGCTCCCGTTACCTCAGACGCAGGCTGCTGGCTGCCCTCGGCATGCATCCGCGAGCGCGTTCCTTCCGTCGCCATTATCGCCGCGGAACGCTCGTTGCCATGCTGCGCCAGACACGCGGCTTGCCGCCAATGCCCGAGCGAGAACCAGACGCCGACGAATTGCTGGCCCGCTATCGCCATGGCAGCGAAAGGCGGGAAGCCGACTGAGTGGCCGCCGGGACGCGGAATGCATGACGTCATGCCGAAAAGCAAAGCCCGCGGGATCGCTCCCGCGGGCTTTGTCCTGCAATCTCCGCCGCGATCAGCCGTGCGCGAGCACGGCGAGCAGAAGCAGCGCGACGATGTTGGTGATCTTGATCGCCGGGTTGACGGCCGGGCCGGCGGTGTCCTTGTAGGGATCGCCGACGGTGTCGCCGGTGACCGAGGCCTTGTGCGCCTCGGAACCCTTCAGGTGCTTGACGCCGGCCTTGTCGGTGAAGCCGTCCTCGAACGACTTTTTGGCGTTGTCCCAGGCGCCGCCGCCGGAGGTCATCGAGATGGCAACGAAGAGGCCATTGACGATGACGCCGAGCAGCGAGGCGCCGAGCGCCGCGAAGGCCGAAGCCTTCGAGCCCGAGATCAGGAACACGCCGAAATAGACGACGAGCGGCGCCAACACCGGCAGAAGCGAGGGGATGATCATTTCCCGGATCGCCGCCCTGGTCAGGATGTCGACCGCGCGTGCATAATTCGGCTTCGAGGTACCGGCCATGATGCCCTTGTCCTCGCGGAACTGCTTGCGCACTTCCTCGACGATGGAGCCCGCGGCGCGGCCGACGGCGGTCATCGCGATGCCGCCGAAAAGATAAGGGATCAGGCCGCCGAAGATGAGGCCGGCGACGACATATGGATTGGACAGGTCGAAGGAGATCTCGCCCATGCCCTGGAAGTAGGGGTACTTGTCGCCATTGGCGGCGAAGAACCTGAGGTCGTTCGAGTAGGCCGCGAACAGCACCAGCGCGCCAAGGCCGGCTGAGCCGATGGCATAGCCCTTGGTCACCGCCTTGGTGGTATTGCCGACCGCGTCGAGCGCGTCGGTGGAGTGGCGCACTTCCTTGGGCAGGCCGGCCATTTCGGCAATGCCGCCGGCATTGTCGGTGACCGGGCCGAAGGCATCGAGCGCAACGATCATGCCGGCAAGGCCGAGCATGGTGGTGACGGCGATCGCGGTGCCGAACAGGCCGCCGAGCTGGTAGGTGGCGATGATGCCGCCGACGATGACGATGGCGGGCAGCGCCGTCGATTCCAGCGAGACCGCAAGGCCCTGGATCACGTTGGTGCCGTGGCCGGTGACCGACGCCTGGGCGATCGAGTTCACCGGGCGCTTGTTGGTGCCGGTGTAGTATTCGGTGATCACCACGATCAAACCGGTCACCAGCAGACCGATCAGGCCGCAGATGAACAGGTTCTTGCCGGTGATGGCGACGCCGGCAACGGTGCCGACCTCGCCCCAGCCGACCGTGGCGGAGGTGGYGGCGGCAAGACCGACGATCGATAGCAGGCCGGTGACGATCAGGCCCTTGTAGAGAGCGCCCATGATCGAGCCGTTGGAGCCCAGCTTGACGAAGAAGGTGCCGACGATCGAGGTCAGGATGCAGGCGCCGCAGATGGCGAGCGGATAGAGCATGGCCGCGCCGAGAGCCGCGGTGCCACCGAAGAAGATGGCGGCCAGAACCATGGTGGCGACGACCGTCACCGCATAGGTCTCGAACAGGTCGGCGGCCATGCCGGCGCAATCGCCGACATTGTCGCCGACGTTGTCGGCGATGGTGGCCGGGTTGCGTGGATCGTCCTCGGGAATACCGGCCTCTACCTTGCCGACGAGGTCGCCGCCGACATCCGCACCCTTGGTGAAGATGCCGCCGCCGAGACGGGCGAAGATCGAGATCAGCGACGCGCCAAAGCCGAGCGAGACCAGCGAGTCGATGACGACGCGATCATTCGGCTGCAGGCCCATCGGGCCGGTGAGGATGGCGTAGTAGATCGAGACGCCGAGCAGCGCCAGGCCCGCGACCAGCAGGCCGGTGATGGCCCCGGACTTGAAGGCGATGTCGAGGCCGGCGGCAAGGCTGTTCGATGCGGCCTGCGCGGTGCGAACATTGGCGCGCACCGAGACATGCATGCCGATGAAGCCGGCGGCGCCCGAAAGCACGGCGCCGATCAGGAAACCGATCGCGGAGGTGATGGAGAGCAGCCACCAGGCGAGCAGGAGCACGACGATGCCGACGACGGCGATGGTGGTGTACTGGCGCGCCAGATAGGCCTGAGCGCCTTCGCGGATGGCCGCGGAGATTTCCTGCATGCGCTGATTGCCCTGATCGGACGCAAGGACCGAACGTGTCGCCCAGATGGCGTAAAGGACTGAAAGCAAGCCGCAGGCGATGACGGCGGTAATGATGGTCATTGCCGGATTTTCCTCGATTGTTGGCCCAAAAGAACCCCTCCCTGGGCCGTTGGAACGGAGATGCATGCCGCGCACGGAATCCACCCCTTGGCTGGGGTGTATGCGAAACAAGGCTTGGAACGTCAAGATATTGTTCGGTTTTTGCCCGGCTTTCGCCCAAAAGAAGAAGGCAGTAAACGTTGTGCCAGCACGGGCCTGGAATTAGATCGATTGAAATGACGCGAGGGCACCTTCGCGCAATCCGCCGACCTAGCGCTATTCGGCGCCCTGCCCCATGCGCCGCGCGGCGTAGCGCTCGATCGCCGAGAGGCCGTCATAGATCAGCACCGCGAGCGCGGCGACGATCAGGCCGCCCTGCAGAACGAAGGCAAGATTATTCGAGATAAGGCCCGCGATGATCACCTCGCCCAGCGTCTTGGCGGCAACCGTCGAGCCGATGGTGGCGGTGGCCAGGCTGATGACCACGGAAAGCCGGATGCCGCCGAGGATCACCGGGGCGCTCAACGGCAGCTCGACCTTCATCAGCCTTTGCCAGCCGGTCATGCCGGCGCCGCGCGCCGCCTCCATGACGTTGCCGGGCAGCGTGGTGAGCGCCGTCAGCGCGTTCTCGAAGATCGGCAGCAGGCCGTAAAGGAAAAGCGCGATCAGCGTCGGCTTCTCGCCGAAGCCGACGGCGGGCACGGCAAGCGCCAGCACGGCAACCGGCGGGAACGTCTGACCGATATTGACCAGGCTGCGCGACAAGGGCAGGAACTCGGCGCCGGCCGGCCTGGTAACCAGGATGGCTAAAGCCACCGCGACGATCGTCGCCGCCACGGTCGCGACCAGCACGGTGCGCAGATGCTGCAGGGTCAGCGTCAGCAGGCTGCCCTGGTTGTAGATCGCCGGCGCGCCATTCTCGGTCAGCGGCTTCAGCAGCGGCTCGAACCAACCGGGGCTGGTGATGAAGACCACCAGCAACGCCAGGACGGCCAGCCTCAGCAGCGCGGGCAGCCAGGCTTTCATTGCGGCCTCGCCGCGCGTTTCACCAAGCCTTCGACGGTGACACGGCCTAGCGGCTTGCCGTCGGCGTCCTTCACCGGCAGCGCGGGGCGCCCGGACCATAATAATTCGGCCAGCGCGTCACGCTGCGTGGCGTCACCTGGGATCGCCTYGCCTTCGGCGCCGCCCGGCTCCACGGCATCGCGCACAGGCCCGAGCGACAGCAGCCGGAACGGCTTTTCGCTGGCGCCGACCAGCGTCTCGACGAAATCGCTTGCCGGCCTCGCCAGGATCTCCGCCGGTTTTGCGTATTGCACCAGCTTGCCGGCATCCATGACGGCGATCTTGTCGCCCAGATGCACGGCCTCTTCCATGTCGTGGGTGACGAGAATGATGGTGGTGCCGAAACGCTTCTGGATCGCCAGCAGATCCTCCTGCGCCTTGGTGCGGATGATCGGGTCGAGCGCGCCGAAGGGCTCGTCCATCAAAAGCACGTTTGGCTCGGCGGCCAGAGCGCGGGCGACGCCTACACGCTGCTGCTGGCCGCCGGAAAGCTCGTGCGGGTAACGCGGGCCGTAGGCCTGCGGGTCGAGCTGGTAGAGTGTCATCAGCTCGTCGACACGCGCCTTGATGCGATCCCTGTCCCAGCCGAGCAGCAGCGGCACGGTGGCGATGTTCTGCGCCACCGTGCGGTGTGGAAACAGGCCATGGCCTTGAATGGCGTAGCCGATGCTGCGGCGCAGCTGATAGCCAGGCACGGAGCGGTTGTCGGCGCCGTCGAGCCTGACGACGCCCGAGGTCGGCTCGACCAGCCGGTTGATCATCCTGAGCAGCGTCGTCTTGCCGGATCCCGACGTGCCGACGATGGTGGCGATGGTCCGGGGCTCGATGACCATCGAAACATTATCGACCACCGTCGTTGCGTCGTAGCGCTTGGTGATGCCCTCTATCTCGATCATGCCGTCTCAACCCTGCGCTTGGTGGCTGTCATCTCGATCACCGCATCAAGGATGATCGCCGCGGCAAAGGCCAGCGCCACGGTGGGCAGCGCGCCGAGCAGCACCAGATCCATCGCCGTCTGGCCGACACCCTGGAAGACGAACACGCCGAAGCCGCCGCCGCCGATCAGCGCCGCGATGGTGGCGAGCCCGATATTCTGCACCAGCACGATGCGGATGCCGGTCAGGATCACCGGAAAGGCGAGCGGAAACTCGACGTCGAGCAGGCGCTGGCGGTCGGTCATGCCCATRCCACGCGCGGCGTCGTTGGCCGCGCGGGGTACACCAGCCAGCCCGACCACGGTGTTGGCCACCACCGGCAGCAGCGAATAGAGGAAGAGCGCCACAAAGGCGGGCGCGGTTCCGATGCCCCTGATGCCGATAGCGGCGGCGCCTGGCACATGCAGGGCGACCCAGCCGAGCGGAGCGATCAGCAGGCCGAAGAGCGCGATCGAAGGAATAGTCTGGATGATGTTGAGCACATTGAGCACTCCTGCCCGCAGCGTCTCGACGCGATGGCAAAGGACGCCGAGGGGTATGCCGACGATCACCGCGCCGACCAGCGAGCCGAGCGCCAGCGTGACGTGCTTGGAGGCTTCGGCCCAGAAGCTGTCGGCGCGGCTGGCATATTCCTTGAGGATGGAGAGACTGTCCCAAAGGCCCGACACAAGCAGCGCGGCGATGGCCAGAGCGGCAATCATCAAGACCCCCACGCGAGACCAGGGCGACAGGTTCAGCCGAGTCAGCACATCGGCCAGCAGCAGCGTGAAGGCAAAGATCAGCAGCCAGAAACCGGAGGCCGGGGCGATGCGGGCGAACGTGTTGCCGTCGGGCGTCAGGAAAGCACCGGCGACGCCGATCAGGATCGCAAGAGCGACCAGCGCGACGATGCTGGCGGCCAGCCTGATGATGAGCGGTGTCTTCAGCAGAGCAATGATGCCGCCCACGATCACGATCGCCAGCAGCAGCATACCAAGCGTCGGCGGCAACGCTTCGAGGATCGAACGCGCTTGCCCCGGCACGATACGGTTGGCGCGGAACGTGGCGAACGGGGCGAAGAGCGCCGCGTAGGCGACGATCGCGGCGATGACGATGCCGAGCTTGTCGAAACGAAGGGTCATTGCTTACCCCCTGCGGCTTTGGCGATTGGCGAAAGCCTACGGGACAGCCAATCTCCCCTTGCGGGGGAGATCAGCAGTTCCGCCAACCGCACCTCTCCGACTCGCGTTTATTATGCCGCGATCTACTTCAGGAACCCGTTCTTCTTCAAAAAGTCCTCGGCCACCCCCTTCGCAGGCTCACCACCCAATTGCACGCGCCCATTGAGCTCCTGCAGCGTAGTAAGGTCGAGCTTGGCGAACACCGGCTTCAGCAGCGTCTCGATCTCGGGATGTTCCTTCAGCACCTTCTCGCGGATGATCGGTGCCGGCTGGTAGACCGGCTGCACGTTCTTGTCGTCCTGGAGAACGACAAGGCCGGAGGGCTGGATGCCGCCATCGGTGCCGTAAACCATGGCGGCGTTGGCGCCGTTGGTCTGGTTGGCCGCGRCCGCGATGGTCGCCGCGGTGTCGCCACCGGAGAGCGTGATCAGCTGGTCGGGCTTCAGTGTGAAGCCGTAGGTTGTCTGGAAGGCCGGAAGGGCCGCCGCCGAATTGACGAACTCGGCGGAAGCCGCCAGCACCACTTTGCCGCCGCCGGCGACATATTTGCCGAAGTCCGTCAGCGTGACGAGCTTGTTCTCGTCGGCCACCTCCTTGYGCAGCGCGATCGCCCAGGTGTTGTTGGCCGGCGACGGCGACAGCCAGACGATCTTGTTGGCGTCGTAGTCGAGCTTCTTGGCGGTCTCGTAAGCCTTGGCGGCATCCTTCCAGACCGGATCGTCGGCCTTCTGGAAGAAGAAGGCCGCGTTGCCGGTATATTCGGGGTAGATGTCGATCTCGCCAGCGGTGATCGCCTTGCGCACCACGGGTGTCGCGCCGAGCTGGATGCGGTCGGTGGTCTTGATGTTGTTGGCGTTGAGCACGAGCTGAATGATGTTGCCCAACACACCGCCTTCGGTATCGATCTTCGAGGAGACAACCACCTGGGCGCTGGCCGAGGCAGTGGCAAGGCCGAGCGCGATGGCTGCTACGGCGAGCTTTCCGATTGAAAACATTGTGAAATCCCTTGCTGTGAACCGATTGATCGGTGGCTGCATATGAGCACGGCTATAACGGGCAGTCGGGGTACACGGTTTCATAACTCGGGGGACAGGCGCAATAATTTTGTTCGATCCGACAAAAGCGCTGTTCAACCCGACATAGCGCAATGCCGACCTAAGGCCGGGTGGCGGCCTGCCCTGTTCTGGGGAATACTAGAAAGGCGGGTCGGCGGCCAAAACAGGAGTGTGTCATGGCCAAGCACAAAGTCGGCTACCTTATCGGCAGCCTCGCCAAGGGCTCCATCAACCGCAAGCTTGCGAAGGCCCTCGTCAGACTGGCGCCGCCCGAACTTGAAATGACGGAAATCTCTTTCAAGGACCTGCCGCTCTACAGCTACGACTATGACGCAGCCTTCCCACCCGTCGCCCTGGAGTTCAAGAAAGCCATCGCGTCGGTCCAGGCGGTGCTTTTCGTCACGCCGGAGTACAACCGATCGATCCCCGGCGGCCTGAAGAATGCGATCGACTGGGCCAGTCGCCCCTACGGCAAGAACTCCTTTGCCCGCAAGCCGACCGCCGTCATCGGAACGTCGCCGGGCGCGATCGCTACCGCCGTCGCCCAGCAGAGCCTGCGCAGCGTGCTTAGCTTCTGCAACGCTCCCCAGATGAATTCGCCCGAAGCCTACATTCAGTTCACTCCGGGGCTGATCACCGACGATGGCGAGGTGACCGTGGCGTCAACAGAGACATTCCTGCGCAACTACATGCAGGAGTTCCACATGTTCATCGCGCGGGTCCTGCAGGTGCTCCCGCCGGATGCATGACGCTGGCCTCGTTTTCAGGCAGGTCAGGCAGGTTGTTCAAGTGGCCGGAAGAGCGGGTCGGGCGCCCCTTCAAGGTTTGGGAGCGCCCACAAGCTTCAACGTGCCGAGCGCCACAAAGCAGAGCGCGACGACCGGAAAGACAATCCAGTTCAGCATGGTCCAGCCCCAGGCATTGTAGATCGCGCCCGACATCAGCGAGGAGAATGCGACGGAGCCGAACAGGACGAAGTCGTGGAAGCCCTGGACCTTGCTCTTCTCGGAGGGCCGGTAGCTGGCGGCGACCATTGCGGTTGCGCCGATGAAACCGAAATTCCAGCCGAGCCCGAGCAGGATCAAGGCGGTCCAGAACTGCCACAGCGCCAGCCCGGAAAGCGCGACGACGGCGCAGCCGATCAACAGGATAAGGCCAGTGGCGACGATGCGCTCGGCGCCGAAGCGGTGGATCAGCGTGCCGGTGAAGAAGCTCGGCCCGAACATGGCCATGACGTGCCAGGAGATACCCAGCGTGGCATCGTCTTCCGACAAGCCGCAGCCTACCATCGCGAGCGGCGCGCCGGTCATGACGAAGCTCATCAGCGCATAGCTGCCGACGGTGCAGAAAAGTGCTGCGACAAAACGCGGTTGGGTGACGATTTCAGCCAACGGTCGGGCATCGCTTGTGTCCGTTTCGGTCACGGCGTTTGCATGTGGGGAAACGCGCAGGAACGACAGGACGAGCGCGCCGACCGCCGCCAGGGGCAGGATCGAGGCGAACGATCCCGCGAACATGACGGGGGCCAGCAATTCGCGGGTGTAGATGACGATCTGCGGCCCGAGGATGGCGGTGATGATGCCGCCCGCCAGCACGAACGAGATGGCGCGTGCCTTGAATTCGGGCGGCGCGTTGTCGGCGGCGGCGAAACGGAACTGCTGGACGAAGGCGCCGCCGACGCCGATGACGCAGAGGCCGAAGGCGAACAGCCAGAAGCTCCCGTGGAAGAGCGCGAGGGTGGCGATCAGGCCGCCGAATGCGGTGACCACGGTGCCGGTCGTGAAGCCGCCGCGATGGCCGAGGCTGCGGATGATGGCGGCAGCCGGCAAAGCGCCTAGCGCCACGCCGAGATTGAATCCGGTGATCGGCGCCGTCGCCAACGACTTGTCGGGACCGAGCAAGTATTGACCGGCAAGCGCGCCGAGCGAAATGGCGATCGGCGCGGCCGAGCCGACGATCGCCTGCGCGGCGGCAAGCAAGACGGCGGTGCGGCGCCCTTCCCTTCCGGCCTCGACGATCGCCGCAGTCGCGGTTGTCACGAGGCGTCCTTGCCACGTCCCTCGCCGCGTACCCGGCGCGAGACACGATCCAGCACGGCGTTCACCAGCTTCGGCTCGTCTTCCTCGTAGAACGCCTTGGCGATGTCGACATATTCGGAGACGATGACGGCGACCGGCACGTCCTCGCGCTTCATCAGTTCATAGACGCCGGCACGCAGGATGGCGCGCAGCGTCGAATCCAGCCGCGACAGCGGCCAGTCCTCGGTCAGGGCCTGGCGGATGACGGGATCGATGGTCTTCTGGTTCTCGACGACGCCGGTCAGGATGGCGCGGAACCATTGCGCGTCGGCCTCGCGATAGAGCGCGCCATCGACTTCCTTGCCGAGGCGGAAGGTCTCGTATTCGGCCGTGATCTCGAAGACGCCGCTACCGGCCACATCCATCTGATAGAGCGCCTGGACGGCGGCAAGACGGGCGGCGCCGCGCTTGTTGGCGTGGCGCACCGATCCGGTCGAGGCGGGCTCGGTCACGATTGGGCTCCGAATTTCTCTTTGAGCGCGATCATGGTCAGCGCCGCGCGCGCGGCGAAGCCACCCTTGTCGCCTTCTGTCTTTCGCGCACGCGTCCATGCCTGCGCGTCGTTCTCCGTGGTCAGGATGCCGTTGCCGACCGCGATCGCCTCCTGCACCGACAAGTCCATTAGCGCACGGCTCGATTCATTGGCGACGATGTCAAAATGATAGGTGTCGCCGCGGACGATGGTGCCCAACGCGACGAAGCCGTCATAATGCGTGCCGCCTTCGGCCGCGCCATCGAGCGCGAAGGTGATGACGGCCGGTATTTCAAGCGAACCGGGAACCGTCACCACGTCATAGGTGGCGCCGGCCTCATCGAGCGCGCCGGTCGCGCCTTCGAGCAGGGCGTCGGCGAGATCGTCGTGAAAGCGCGCTTCGACAATGAGCAGATGCGCCTTCGCCTTCGGGCGAATGAACGCTTTGCCGTGTTGGGATGTGCCAGCCATAAAAGTCTCCGGGGGGGGTTGCCGGTGACTTAGGCCGAAGCCGGGTTGATCGCAAGCGGAAGATTGCTGCAGTCAGACGCCAGTAGCCTGGCGATAGCGACGCACCGTGTCCCTCAGACGGTCGTTCACCGGCCGCGGATTGGTCAGCGCTTCAACGAATACCTTGCGATCGTCGACCGACAGATTGAGGCCGGGCGCGTCCTCGACGTGGAGCTTTTCTCGCCGAGCGGAGCCAATTTCGTCCTTGGTCATCACAGCCCCTCTTTCGCCGCCTCCGCCAGGCGCGCCGCGTAGCGGGCCATGGTGTCGATCTCGATGTTGACGCGGTCGCCCGCCCGGCGCTCGCCCCAGGTGGTAACGGTCAGCGAGTGATGGATGAGCAGCACGTCGAAGCGGGTGCCTTCGACCTTGTTGACGGTGAGTGAGGTGCCGTCGAGCGCGACCGACCCCTTGGGCGCGATGAACTTCGCCAGGTGGCGCGGCGCTTCGAGGGTGAAGCGCACGGCATCCCCCTCCTCCTTGCGCTCGACGATCTCGGCGGTGCCGTCGACATGGCCGGAGACGATGTGGCCGCCGAGCTCGTCGCCGATCTTCAGCGCCCGTTCGAGGTTGATACGGGTACCGGATTTCCAGCTCGAAGCCGTGGTCAGCCTCAGCGCTTCCTCCCAGGCCTCGACCTCGAACCAGCGCGCGTTCGAGCCTTGCTCGGGAAGCGCGGTCACGGTGAGGCAGACGCCACCACAGGAAATCGAAGCGCCAATCGCGATGGTGTCAGGATCATAGGCGGTGTCGATGCGCAGGCCGATGCCTTCAGCGAGCGGCTTCACAGCGGCTACCGTGCCAACGTCGGTGACGATGCCAGTAAACATTACAGACCCCTTACCCACTCGGCGTAAGCGTCCTCGCCGAAGCGCATGTCACGCAATTTGCGAAATCCAGCCGGGATATGGTCGGCGTCGATGGGCGATGCAATACCGTCCTCACCGATGGCGTCCGGGCCTTGGAAGAGGACAATGCGGTCGACAAGATTTTCATCGAGGAAGGCCTTGGCCACCTGGGCGCCGCCTTCGACCAAAACGCTTGCCATGCCTAGCGCGGCAAGGTCTTCCAGCAATTCCGGCAAAGCGACGACGCCGTCATGGGTTTCGGTGCCGATGAAGCGCACGCCGGCACGTTCGAGCGCCGCCCGCCGATGCGGGTCGGCTTCCAGGCAAGCGGCGACATAGAGCGGCACGCGGTCGACTCCGGAAACCAGCTTGGACGTCTCCGGCAACCGGATCTGCCGATCGAGGATGATACGCGCCGGCGAGCGGTTCTCCAGTCCCGGCAGGCGCACGGTCAGCGCCGGATCGTCCTCGAGCGCCGTGCCGATGCCGACCAGGATGGCGTCAGACTCGGCGCGCATCAGATAGACGTCGCGTCGCGCGATCTCGCCGGTGATGGCGACCTGGCCGGCGCCCTTGCGGCCGATCTTGCCGTCGCTGGAAAGCGCAAGCTTCAGAGTTACTTCGGGGCGTTTTTTCAGAGAGCGAGTCAGATAGCCGGCCATCTGCTCGGCAGCCTCGGCCGCCAGCACCTTCTCCACCACCTCGACGCCGGCAGCGCGCAGGATGGCGTAGCCCTGGCCGGAGACGCGTGGATCGGGATCGCTCGCCGCACCCACCACCCGCGCTATGCCGGCATTGACCAGCGCATTGGCGCAAGGCGGCGTGCGGCCGTGATGGGCGCAAGGCTCCAGCGTGACATAGGCAGTGGCGCCACGGGCCAGTTCGCCAGCCTCGGTCAGCGCCTCGGTCTCGGCGTGCGGGCGGCCGCCGACTGCCGTCACGCCGGTGCCGACGATCATCGGCCCGGCGCCGTCGTCGCGCACGATGATGGTGCCGACGGAAGGGTTGGTCGAGGTGCGGCCGGCATTGCGGCGCGACAGCCTGATGGCCGCGGCCATGAAACGGCGGTCAACGGCCGCCTGCGCGGCCTCGTCCAGTCGCGGTCCCGCCATGATCAGCCGGCGTCCTCTTCGGTCTTTTCCTCGTCGCCCTTCAATTCGCCCAGCAGTTCATGGAAATCCCTGGCCTCGCGGAAATTGCGATAGACCGAGGCGAAGCGGACATAGGCGACGTCATCCAGCGACTTCAATGCCTCCATGACCAGCCGGCCGACCTCACCCGAGGCGATCTCGGTTTCGCCCGAGCTTTCGAGCTGGCGCACGATGCCGGTAACGGCGCGGTCGATACGCTCAGGGTCGACATTGCGCTTGCGCACGGCGATCTCGACGGAGCGCAGCAGCTTGTCGCGGTCGAAGGGCACTTTGCGGCCGGACTTCTTGATGACGACGAGGTCGCGCAGCTGCACGCGCTCGAAGGTGGTGAAACGACCGCCGCAATCGGGGCACACCCGCCGCCTGCGGATCGCCGCGCCATCCTCGGCGGGACGCGAATCCTTCACCTGCGTATCTTCGGACTGGCAATAGGGGCAGCGCATGGAAAGCCTTGGGTTCGCGATTCAGGCATGATCCCGAAAAGTTGCAGGCTTTTCGGAGAAGATCATGCTTCAAAAACAAAATTTTAGAGTGAGAGGGCGATTCAAGGAAGCGTCATCTCACTCTGGTGGGCGAAAGGCTTAGAGCCTTTTGTGTCTCAGAGATAGCGAGGCGGGAGCAAGATTGCCAGCGCCCTGCCCCGCCGGCGGGCAAGCGTCAAGGCGCGACGTCCTTGGTCGAAAACCCGCAGGACGTGCCGAGATTGCGATAGGCCTTGGTGAAGCCGTCCATCGGGATGCTGGTGACCTTCTGTTTGCCGAAAGTCACATCGAGCGAGGTAACCTTGCGCATGGCGCGCAGCAGGGCAAGGCTGGTCTTGGCCTGGTTGTCGACCATCCAGCTGGGACGACCGCCGGCGGCGGCGTTGGAGCTTACGGTCGCCGCAACCTTCACGCCCGGATCACCGAAGGTCGCGGCGATCTTGTCGCCGGTCGGCAGGGTCTTGTTGTCGATAATGAACATGATGGCCGGATACGCGTCCGGCGGCAGCGCGTCGCCGGTCGAGATCGACAGCGTCAGGGACCCGGCATTGCCGGTGCCGTCGACGAAAGCCGTCGAGGCGGCGCAGGTCTTGTGCGCGTCCTGCCCGGTATCGAGCGTATCGATGATGGTGGTCCACTTGCCGAACGTATTGGTGGCCGACAAGTCGGCGTTCGTCTGCTCCTCAGCGACCGCGGCGGAAGCGGTCAGCGAGCCAAACAGGACCAAGGCGGCAAAGCGGGAAGTGCGCATCATCAAGTCTCCGGTAAGCCGCGCCGCCCGATCAAGGAGCGGCGCGCAGCGCAGGGATAAAAGATGACGCGCGGCGCCTGGTCAACCGAGATAGGGGTAAAGCGGGAAGCGATCGGTCAGCGCCGTGACCTTGGCCTTCACCGCGGCCTCGACCGCCGCATTGCCCTCGTCGGAATTCGCCACTTTCAGACCGTCCAGCACCTCGGCGATCAGCTTGCCGATCTCGCGGAATTCGGCCTGGCCGAAGCCGCGTGTGGTGCCGGCCGGCGTGCCGAGGCGCACGCCCGAGGTGACGAACGGCTTTTCCGGATCGAACGGAATGCCGTTCTTGTTGCAGGTGATGTTGGCGCGGCCCAGCGCTGCTTCCGCACGCTTGCCGGTGGCGTTCTTCGGACGCAGATCGACCAGCATCAGATGGTTGTCGGTGCCGCCGGAGACGATATCGAGGCCGGTCTCCTGCAGGCTGGACGCCAGCGCCTTGGCATTGGCGACGATGCTTTCGGCATAGGCCTTGAAGCTCGGCTTCAGCGCCTCGCCAAGCGCGACCGCCTTGGCGGCGATGACATGCATCAGCGGGCCGCCCTGCAGGCCCGGGAACACCGCCGAGTTCATCTTCTTGGCGATTTCCTCGTCGTTGCACAGGATCATGCCGCCGCGCGGGCCGCGCAGCGACTTGTGCGTCGTCGTGGTCACGACATGGGCATAGGGCAGTGGCGACGGGTGCATGCCGCCGGCGACCAGGCCAGCAATATGGGCCATGTCGACCATCAGATAAGCACCGATCGAATCGGCGATCTCGCGAAAACGCTTCCAGTCCCAGATGCGCGAATAGGCGGTGCCGCCGGCCAGGATCAGCTTCGGCTTGGTCTCATGCGCGGTCTTTTCGATCGCGTCCATGTCGAGCAGGTGATCGTCCTTGCGCACGCCATAGGAGACGACCTTGAACCACTTGCCGCTCATGTTGACCGGCGAGCCGTGGGTGAGATGGCCGCYCGAATTCAGGTCGAGACCCATGAAGGTGTCGCCGGGCTGCAGCAGCGCCAGGAACACCGCCTGGTTCATCTGGCTGCCCGAGTTTGGCTGGACGTTGGCGAAGTTGCAGCCAAACAGCTTTTTCGCGCGCTCGATGGCCAGTTCCTCGGCCACGTCGACGAACTGGCAGCCRCCATAGTAGCGCTTGCCCGGATAGCCTTCGGCATATTTGTTGGTCATGATCGAGCCCTGCGCCTCGAGCACCGCGCGCGACACGATGTTTTCGGACGCGATCAGCTCGATCTCATGGCGCTGGCGACCGAGTTCGTTGCGGATGGCGCCGAAGATTTCCGGATCGGCGTCGGCAAGCGTGGTCTCGAAGAAGGATTCGAATTTGCTGGAGGCTGCCGCTGCATTTGACATGGCTTGCTTTCCCTTGGGGCCGGAGGTCTGCGAGGTCGCCGCGCATTAACACAGTTGTTTTCGGGCCGCCACGTTTGCGGCGCGAAATTTGCTGGCCGGTTTGCGCCAAGACAGCGCACCCGGTTCTAATCCCGTGGCGCGCGGCCCTTCAGGATCGCTTCGGAGAAGGTGATCTCGGTGAACAGCTTGCGCGCGGTGTGGTCGTTGATGTCGCCGCGGCGAAGCATCGCCTGCAGCTCGGCGCGCTCGGCCTCGATGCCGGCAAGCCTGAGTTCGATCTCGATGCGGCCGGATTCGCGGGCCTCGGCGCGCGCTTCGTCGGCGCCGTCGGAGAGCGAGATGCGGCGCCGGTAGATAGAGGCGACGCTCTCGGCGATGGCGAGCTTCATCTCAGCCGCCTCGCCTTCGTTACTGTCGCCTGCGAGGCCTTCGATCCTGGCGATTGCCGCGTTGGCGGCGCCGACGCGAGCCCTGCGCTCTTCAGCCGCGCCCGGTTGCTCGCCCGGCTCGACGAGACCGCGCGCGACCGTCGGCAAAGCAAGGCTGGCAATCGCCAGTGAGCAGATGATGACGCCGGCCGCAAGAAAGATCACGAGGTCGCGCGCCGGAAAGGGCGTGCCGTCCTGCAAGGTGAGCGGCAGCGACAGGATGCCGGCCAGCGTCACGGCGCCGCGAACGCCGGCGATCGAGCCGGCAAGCCTGACGCGAAAGCCAAAGGGTTCGGCCTTGCGCTTGCCGAGCCGCGCGGCAAGCACCGCCCCGATGTCGCCGATCCAGATCCAGACGAAGCGCAGGCCGATAAGGCAGAGCGTGAGCAACAGCACGGTCAGGGCCGGCTCGAACAGCCAGTGCCGGGTGGTCAGTTCCGGCGGTACCTTGCGGATAATGTCTGGCAGTTGCAGGCCGAGCAGGATGAACAGCGAGCCGTTGAACATGAAGATCAGCATCGACCAGAGCGAGATCGTCTGGATGCGTGCCGAAACCGCCATGTGGCGGACGATGCCGGAATATCCGGTCAGAAGCCCGGCGGTGACCGCCGCCAGGATGCCTGAAGCGCCGAAATGCTCGGCGATCAGATAGGCGACGAAGGGCAGCAGGACCATAACCAGCACCTGCGCTTCTGCCGGTGTGCTGGTGATACGGCTGAGAATCTGCAACGACTTCGCCGCGATGAACAGCGCCGCGACACCGGCGAGGATGCCGACCGCCACGGCCAGGAGGAAGCTCAGGGATGCCCCGGCAAACGAAAAGCTGCCCGTGAGCACCGCCGCCACCGTGAAGCGGAACATCACCAGACCGGAGGCGTCGTTGAGCAGCGACTCGCCTTCCAATATGTGCATCAGCCGCGCCGGGACGAGATTGCGGTCGACGATCGAGGACACGGCGACCGCGTCGGTCGGCGACAGCACTGCGGCCAAAGCGAAGGCGACCACCAGCGGGATGCTCGGCACCAGCCAGTGCAAGGCGTAGCCGAAGCCGACGATGGTGAAGAAGACGAGCCCGATGGCGAGGTCGAGGATCGGACCGCGCAGCGCCATCAGCTCACGCTTCGGCGCCGAAAAGGCGTCGCCGAACAGAAGCGGCGGAATGAACACCAGCAGGAACAGTTCCGGATCCACTTCGATGTGAACGCCTCGCGCAGGCCAGGCAAGCGCGACGCCAATAGCGATCTGCAGCACCGGCAGCGGCACGCGCACCAGGCGCACCAACGCGCCCGAAACGGTCACGAAGGCGAGCACGACGAGGATGAAGACGGCGACGTCCATGGTGCGATTCCGGCTGTTCCACCGACCATGGGCAATTGCCGGCCTCGCGTCCAGCCGCCCGGGCATCGAGCGGCCGCACCAATCGCGGACGGGCCGCCGTATCGCTAAAGTGACAGGACCGCCTTCGGCACGGAACAAAGCACCGTGAAAGCGGGATTCACGACATTGCCGATGCGCAGGTTGCAGGTCTGGCTGACCAGTTGATGCGCGTCCATCGTATCGAGGCCTGTACGATGCGCTACCCAGCGCACCAGCCCGGCGGCCGCGATGCGGGCGGCGTCGTCCAGCGGCCGCGCGCAGCCGATGACACCGATATGGTTTTCGGTCTCCAGGCGCGGCCAGTCGAAGCTCCCGTCCGCGGTGGCCTTCTCCACGGAAAGGGTCGTGAAGAAGGCGCCCTCGACCGCGGTGCCGGCGATCTCGCCGTCGCCCTGCGCGTAATGGCCGTCACCGATATAGATGTGCCCGCCATCGATATTGGCCCGCAGGTAAAGCGTTGCGCCCTCGGTCAGATCCGGGATGTCGAAATTGCCGCCGAAGTCGCCAGGGACCACGCCGAGGCGGACCTCGCCATGCGCGGGCGCGACGCCCAGCGTCCCGTGGAACGGCCGATAGCCGGCACGCAGCGTGCGGCCGGAGGAGGTCTGCGTGGTCAGTTCGGTTCGAGCGGACGAAAGGCGCCAGATCCACACCCGCTCTTCCTGCTCCGCCTGCAAATTGGGCGAGGCGCGAGTTCCCGACAGGAAACCGAAATTCGGCGATATCGTCGCCACGCCCCAGTCGCGTGCCGGCTCCAGGCGGTGAAGGCGGATTGCCATGATATCRCCGGCCTTGATGCCTTCGACAGCGATCGGACCGACCAGTGGGTTCACCTTTGGATAAGGCGCGACCTCGCGCGGCCTGCCGTCGACGCTGGTCAGCCGGCCGGAGAAGCAATCCTCGGTGAAGACCGTGAATTGCTCGCCGGGCCCGACGGAAAGCCGCGGCGCATGCCCTCCCAATTGGAAGACGAAATCGTGCCCGTCGTTCAGCGGTCGAACCAAGTGCCGGCTCCCAGTTTCTCGACAATGTCGACAAATGCCTGCGTGGCGTCGCGATGGATGCTGTGGCCGACATTGGGCATCACGACGACGGACCGCTCGCCGACCTCCGCCCGCAGGCGCTGGGTGTCGTCGGGCGGGACGAACCGGCTCACGTCCGGCAGGACCCAGACCGTCGGCAGCATCTTGGCCAGGCGCGCCGCCTCGTCCCGCAGGTCCCAGGGCGCGTTGCCGGCGAAGGCCGAACGCGCGTCGTCGAAGGATATCTGCTCGAGCGACACGACCTTCCAGGCGGCGTCCCGCCGCGACCAGCCGGGATTGAGTTTCAGCAACCCCTCAATGTCGTGAGGCAGGTTTGCCTCGTCCCAGTCCAACATGCCCTTCGGCGTCGCCTTGTCGGCGAAATGCGAGACCGGGTCTTCCAGAAGCATCGCTTTCGGCCGGAACAGGCCGCGCAGCACGCCAAGCTGCGCCAGCGTGCCGCCGAAGGAATGGCCAAGCAGCACATCCGGCGCGTCGGGCAGGTTCTCGGCAAAATCGGCGAGCAGACTGTCGAAGGAGAAATCGCCATTGCCGCGCGCGCTTTCGCCATGGCCGCGCATGTCGGGAGCAATCACCTGCCAGCCGCGCGCGGCAAGCAGCCTGGCCGGCTCGGTCATGGCGCCCGCATTGGCGGTGATGCCGTGCAGCGCCACCATCGTCTTCGGCGCGCCGCGGTCGCCCCAGCGCATGATATTGAGCGTGACCATATCAGACTCCCGCCGCCCAGCCGACGATCTGCCGCCAGAGCGTCGTGTAGCCTGGCCAATCGACAAAGGCCGGCGGTGCCCAGTGCGGCCCGCAGTCGGACGCGAAGGCGACCGACCGCCCCTTGCCGAATTCAGCCGCGACGATCAGCGGATCGTTGCCGACGGTCGCGACCACCGTCGCCTTCTGCCTGGCGGCAAAGCGGTTGTAACCGAGCAGCGCCGGCCATTCCGCTTCCAGTCCGCCGACGATCGGATGATTTGCTGCGGCGACACGCGGCTTCACGCCTTGCGGCCGCTCGGCGCGGTCATCGCCTGCCTCCATCTCCACGCCCAGCACCTCGGCGACCTCCGTATCGCGATAGCGCGCCTTGGCGTCTATGCCCTGGAAGGTCATATAGCCGCCGACCATCACCAGTCCGCCGCCGCCTAGGACATAGTCGCGTATCGCTTCGAGGCGATTGGGCAGCGTCTTCGAGCGCACGAACGTGTCGGGGTGGAGCAACAAAGTGTTGGCGCCGATGTCGCTCAGCATGATGCAGTCGAATTTCGCCAACTCGCCGGCGCTGAAGGGGAAATCGCGCGCGGCGACGTGGGCGGGCTGGTAGACAACGTCCCAACCTCCACCCTCAAGGGCATCGCGCAGCCAGCGCACGCCTTCGGCGTATTCCGTGGTGGTGAAGGAATCGAAGCCCTTCTGGTGGATCGAATGAACGGTCCAGGATTCACCCGCTATCAGGACGCGATGGCTCTTTGTCATACTTCCTCTCCTGTTCTGTCGGGCCGTCTGGCCAACCGCTTCAGCGCGGCGATGAAGGCGGCGTGGATGCCCTCCCCGTCAAGCTCGACGGCGATTTCGGCGTTCGGCGCTCCGGAGCGTCTGGCAAAGTCGATGACCGTGCGGCCATAGGTCAACCTGCCGGCGAGCTCGACCTCGAGGCGCGCCGGAACCGTCCTGGCCAGGGAAGGCTCGGCCGCGACAAGGGACGCCACGGGATCGTTGAGCGGCATGGCGGCAGGGCCGAACACGCCCGGGCGGAATGTCTTGTTCAGCGAGCGCAAGAGCTCGGCAGCGAAACGCCCGACCCTACCGCCGATCGCCTCGGTGTCCGAAATCAATCGATCGGTGATAACCGCCTGCGGTCCGACGTCGATCGGAACGAGCGTCAAGGGAATGCCGGCTCCGAACACGATGGCTGCCGCCTCCGGGTCGCACAGCACGTTCCATTCCGCCGCCGCGGTCTTGTTGCCGAGCCCCCATGCGCCGCCGAGCGACACGACGCGCTCTATCTTCTGCGGCAGACCGGGGTTGCGCCGCAACGCCAAGGCCAGATTGGTCAGCGGACCAGTGGTGACGACGGTGCTTGCGACGCCCGAAACGACGAGCTCGGCGATGAGGTCGCTGGAGTGACGTGGATCGAGTGGGACGGCGTCAAGATCCGGCCGCTCCGGATCGAGCGCGCTGGTCTGGTCGAGAATGCCAGCGATCAACCTTTCGCGCACCAATGGCCCCATGGCGCCAGCAGCAACCGGAACGTCGTCGCGCCCTGTGAAAGCCACGGCAATGGCGCCGTTTCGTGCCGTGCGGTCGCCGGCGAGATGGCCGGCGCCCGTCGTCACCGCCTTCAGGTCGAGCGCCTCATGACCGGCCGCGACCAGGATGCCGAGAGCATCGTCATTGCCCGGATCGCAATCGAGGATGATCGGCTTCGTCATTGGGGATTATCCCGAATTCGGGCCGGCCGGTTGCGCACGAGGATGCGCCAGCGGGCGAAAGTCAGGCCGATGATGGCGGCGAGATAAGGCAGCATCAGCACGAACTGCGAGGGGATGGCGAACACCTGCAGGCGGTCGCCCAGAGCACCGAAGAAGCCGAACAGGAAAGACGCCGCCGCCGTCATCCAGGGCTGGCCGCCGCCGAACAGCGTTGCGGCAAGGCCGATGAAGCCGCGGCCGCTGGTCATGTCCGGCAGGAAGAAATGCAGCTTGTCCATGGCAAGCTGCGCGCCGGCGAGCCCGGCCAGCAGGCCGCTGATCGCCAAGGACAGGGCCTTCATGGCGGCGATGCGGATACCGGCGGAGCGCGCTGCGTGCTCGTCCTCTCCCGCGGCCCGCAGGCTGGCGCCGAGTGGCGTCTTGTAGAGGAAGACATAGGTGAGCGGCACGGCGACAAGCGCGATCACCACGATGACGCTCTGGCCTTCGAAGGCCGGGCCGAGCACCGGCAACCAGGACAGCGATCCGGCCGGTATGTGCCAGATGTCGGGAAAGGCGATCGGCCTCAGGCCGCCCGGACTGTTGTAGTAGCGCTCGAGAATGAACAAGGTGCCGCCGGCGGCGAGCAGGTTGATGCCTAGGCCCGCCACGATGAAATCGGCGAAGAAGCGCAGGGTCAGCAGCGCCAGGAGCTGCGACAGCACCACCGCGACCACCAACGCCGACAGGAAGGCCGGCCAGGCGCTGCCGCTCCAGTCGCCGACCGCGACGGCGGCGAAGGCCGCCGCCAGCATCATGCCCTCGACCGCGACGTTGAGGATGTTGGCGCGCAAGGTAATCATCGCCGCCAGCGCGGCAAGCAGGATCGGGGTCGACTGTTCGAGGACCGCGGCGAGCAGCGATGTGAGGTTCATCCGCGCCTCCTCACGCTGCCTGGGCGGCGCGACGCAGCCGCGCCGTCATCAGCAGCACGAGCAGGCCCGTCAAAAGATTGACCAGCGAGCGCGGCACGTCGGTGGAAATCTGCATATAGGCGGCGCCGTTCAGCATCGCGGCGTAGAACAGCGCGGTCGCCAGCGAGCCGATCGGATGGACGCGGGCAAGCAGCGCGCAGGTCAGGCCGACCAGTCCGTAGCTCGGCGAGAAATTCTGCTCGAAGCGATGGCCGACGCCGAGCACGTAGAGCGCTCCGGCCAGGCCGGCCAATCCGCCGGCAATGACCATTGCCGATATCACCCGCCGCGCCGCCGGCACGCCGGTGGCCTCGGCGAAGCGAAGATTGGTGCCGGCCGCGCGAACCTCGGCACCCCATTGCGTGCGAAACAGAACGATCCAGGAGACCACGGCGAGCACGGCGGCGACGAGGAAGCCGCTGGTGGCGCGCGGGACGAAGGGCAAGGGCGGCAGCCAGATCGAGTTCGGCACCATCCAGCTCACCGCGCCATAGGCCGTGGTGTCACGGATCACCTGGTTGGCAAGCCATGAGGTGATCAGCAGAATGATGATGTTGAGCATCAATGTCGTCACCACCTCGTCGACGGCGAGACGCACCTTGAGCACGCCTGGAATCCAGCCGACCACCGCGCCGGCAAGAAAGCCGGCGATAATGGCGAGCGGCATCAGCACAAAGGCCGGCAGCGAAGCGCCGGCGATGGCGACGACGGTGGTGGTGACCGCGCCGGCATAGAGCTGGCCCTCCCCGCCGACATTGAAGATGCCGGCGCGAAAGGAAAAGACGACACCCAGCGCGATCAGGGTGAGCGGCGTGGCGCGATTGAGGAACAGGGCGAAGTTGCCGAGCGAATCGAAATTGGCGAGCAAAAGGTCGCGATAGGCGCGGACCGGCTCATCCGTGATCGAGGCGACCAGCAGGAAGCCGAGCGCCAGCGTGAGCAGGATCGCGGCCAGTGGCGCGCGAATGACACGCAGGAAATTGGACAGCGGGGTTGCCATCACGCTGCCTCCTTCGATCCGCCGTTCATCAGATATCCGACGGTCTCATCGTCGGCCTCGGCGCGGTCGAGGACGCGCATCATGCGCCCCGAATACATGACGCCGATCCTGTCGGAGAGCGCGAAGATCTCCGACAGCTCGGACGAGATCAGGAGCACGGCGCGGCCCCGGTCGGCGGCCTGCAGGATGCGCGCGTGGACGAATTCGGATGCGCCGATATCCAGTCCGCGCGTCGGCTGGCAGATCAGGAGCAGCGATGGATCGCGCTCCAGCTCGCGGGCGATCACCAGCTTCTGCATATTGCCGCCGGACAGCCAGCCTGCCTGCGTCGAAGRCTGGGCGCCGCGCACGTCGAACTCCCTGATCTTGTCGCCGGCGAAGCTGTCGAGCTTGTGCCGGTCGATCAGGCCGCCGGAGAGCAATCCGGCGCGTTTGTAATTGGTGGCGGCGACATTCTCGGCGACGCTCATCGTGACGCTGAGGCCGCGGTCGAGGCGATCTTCCGGCACGAAGCCGAGACCGGCCTGCTGACGTTCGCGCAGGTCGGCGTCGGTCAGATCCCGGTCGCCGAAACGGATCTTGCCCGCCTGCACCGGCATCAGTCCCGCGATCGCCTCGGCAAGCTCCGTCTGGCCGTTGCCGTCGACGCCGGCGATGCCCAGCACCTCGCCGGCGCGCACCTCAAGGGAGATGCGGTCGAGCAGACGGCGGCCTGAATGATTGGTCATGCTGACATTGTCCAGCGTCAGAACCGGGGCGCCGAAGCTGCGCTGGGCGCTGCCCTTGCGGCCGACAAGGAATACCTCGCGGCCGACCATGTCGCGGGCGATGTCGGCTTCGGTGACATCGCCCGTATTGCGCGTGGAAATGCTGCGGCCGCGGCGAATGACGGTCACGCGGTCGGAGACGGCTTTCACCTCGCGCAGCTTGTGGGTGATGAAAAGAATGGTGCGGCCCCTGGCGCGCAAGCCGTCGACCACGCCGATCAGCTCATCGACTTCGGGCGGCGTCAGCACGGCGGTCGGTTCGTCGAGGATCAGGAGATCGGCGTCGAAGGCCAGCGCTTTCAGGATCTCGACGCGCTGGCGTTGGCCGACCGAAAGCGTGCGCACCGGCGCTTCCGGATCGAGATGGAAGTTGTAGCGCGCGATCAGCTCACGGGCGCGATCGGCCATCTGGCGGCGGTCGGAGAAGATACCCAGCCTGCGTGGCTGGCGGCCGAGAAACAGGTTCTCCGCCACGGTCATGGACGGCACGAGCGTGAAGTGCTGGTGCACCATGCCGATGCCGAGGCGGCTCGCGGCGATCGGGTCGGCGATCGTGACCGTCTTGCCGTTGAGCACGATGGAGCCGGCGTTCGGCTGGTGAATGCCGGCAAGGATGTTCATCAGCGTCGATTTGCCGGCGCCGTTCTCGCCGCAGATGACATGCACCTCGCCGCGCCGGACATCGAGGTCAACATGGCTGAGCGCGGCCTTCTCGCCAAACGACTTGGCAATGCCTGCAAGGCTCAAAATGATGTCCGGATCGCTCATCAGTACGCTTTCTGGGGCACGCTTGCTGGTCGGCATGGCGGGACGCTGCCTAGAGCGTTTCGCCGTTTCGCGGAACCGGCGAAACGCTCTATCTCTTTGTTTTTACGCAATTCCGGACGGAAAACCGTCACACACTTTTCTTGGAATTGCTCTTGGCAGCGTCCCGTTTCAAGGTCCTGGGAGGCTTACTTGAAAGCAGTGTCGACCTTGATCTCGCCGCTGACCACCTTGGCCTTGGCGGCGTCGACCTTGGCCTTGATGTCGGCGGGCACCAGCTTGTCGTTGTAGACGAGGCCGACGCCCTCGTTGGCGAGGCCGTAGATCTTGAGCTTGCCGAATTCGGCCTTGCCGTCCTGGATCTGCTTGATCGAGTCGTAGATCGAGTTGCCGATCTGCTTGATCATCGAGGCGATCACATTGTCCGGGTGCAGGCCGCTCTGGTCGGAATCGACGCCGATGGCGTATTTCTTGGAGTCCGCCGCGCCCTTGAGGATGCCGAGGCCGGCCGGGCCGGCGACGTTGAAGACCACGTTGGCGCCGTTCTGGATGGCGGTCTTGGTGAGATCATAGGCCTTTTGCGCGTCGTTGAAGTTGCCGATGAAGATCACTTGCACGTCGATGTCCGGCACGACGGTCTTGGCGCCCTGCTTGAAGCCGAGGATGAAGTCCTGGATGACCGGCAGGTCCATGCCGGCGACCACCGCGATCTTCGGATCGCCGGAGGTGAGCGGAAAATCCTTCTTGTCGGTCGCCGCGATCGCGGCCAGCGCGCCGGCGAGGTAGGAGCCCTCGTTCTGCGCGTATTTCACCGAAAGAACGTTCGGCTGCTTCAACTCGTCATCGAAGAAGACGTATTTCTGGTCGGGGTGCTGCGGCGCGACGTCGGCCAGATTGTCGTGCATGTTCGGGCCGGTGAAGACGACGCTCCAGTCCCCCGAATTGGACACCGCCTCGAGGTTCTGGCGCCAGAGCTGCGGATCGGTCGGCGAGGCCTGCAGCAGGCGCGTCTTGACGCCTTCCTTCTCGGCGCGGGCGAAGCCGGTGGCGGCATTGTCGTTGAAGCCCATGTCGCCGAGATTGTCCGACATCACATAGACGGCGCTGAAGTCGGCGGCGAATGTCGGCCCGGCCATCAGGCCGAGCCCGAAGGCGGCTGCGTATGCCATTGATTTCATGATCGATCTTGTCATTTGTTTTATTCCCCTTTCTTGGTCTAGAACTGTCTTTCTCAGGAGCGTGGCGGCGCCACCGAGTTGCGCTTGACCAGCGCGACCGGGAGCCGGGTGAGTTCCGGCGGCGACGTCTTGTCGATCAGCGCCTTGAGCGTGCCGAATCCGATGCGGCCGAGTTCGGCCGTCGGTTGGCGGATGGTGGTGAGGCCTGGCGCGAGGAGGTCGGCGAACGGCATGTCGTCGAAGCCGACCAGCGAGATGTCCTGCGGCACGCCGAGGCCTTTGGAACGCACAGCCTCCATGATGCCGATGGCAATGAAATCGCTGCCGGCGAAAACGGCCGTCGGCGGCTCGGCGCCGGCCAGCATATCCAGCATGGCGGCGCGCCCGAACTCGCGCGAATACTCGCCCTGGCGGATATCGCCGTCGTCAACTGTTATCCCCGCCTCGGCCATGGCGTCGCGGTACCCGGCCAGTCGTTCGATGGCGCTGAACAGCTTCGCCGGGCCGCCGATATGGGCGATGCGCCGGTGCCCGGCTTCGATCAGATGACGCGTCGCGGCGCGGGCGCCTTCCCGGTTCTCGACGAAGATCTTCGGAACGTTGACGCCCGGGATATCCTCATCGATCAGAACGATATGGCCGTAGTGGTGAAGCGTGGCGGCAAGCGAGCCGTCGTCCGGCCGATTGGTCATCATGATCAACCCGTCGACATGGCCGTCCTTCAGTCGCCTGAGACTCGCGAGCTCGCGCTCGCGATTGCCGCCGGTGCTGCTCATCAAGACGGAATAGCCGTGCTTTTCCGCCTCGTCCTCGACGGCGGCGGCCAGCTCGGCGAAAAACGGGTTGGCGATTTCAGGCGTCATCATGCCGATCGCCTCGGAGCGGCCGAGGCTCAAGCGCTTGGCGAGGATGTTGGGGCGATAGTCGAGCGCAGCGATGGCCGCATCGATGCGGGCGGCCGTCTCCGCCGGCAGATCGATGCGATTGTTGAGGTAGCGCGACACGGTGGTGGTCGACACCCTCGCCATTATCGCGACTTCATTGATGGTGCTCATGTCCGTCCCGGCCAGCAACAGACCGAAACGCTATCTCATAAAATGTGGCTAGTAAAGCGGTTGCGTAAAGTGGTTTACTAACTTTTTTGAGCTTACGCGGGCCGATCGGCGCCGACCCAGGCGGCGGGTTTGCTTTTTGTGTCAGGGATCATCGACAGGACGAAGCTTCAGCAGCAGGCCGCTCATCCGCCGGAAACCGTTCGCGCCCTCGAGCCGGGGCGGTGGCGCGACCAGCGATCGATCCAAGCCTATTCGCAGACACAAAAAAGGCCGCCGAGCGGCGGCCTTTCTCAAATAATGTCAAATGCTTACTGCGCGGAGCTGATCTGCAGCTCTTGGGCGCCGTCGAGGCCGTAGATGTCGTCGCGGAACTGCACGACGCCCGGGGCGGTCGACCAAGCCGACAGGTACAAGAAGTGAACCGGCACCGGGTTGACCACATTGATCGGCGTGTTCTCGCCGGTCTTGATCGCCGCCTCGAAATGCTGGCGGTCCCAGCCGGGCGTATCGCGCAGGATCCAGGTGACGAGGTCGCGCACGTTCTGGACGCGCACGCAGCCGGAGGAATCGAAGCGCATCAGCTTGCCGAACAGGCTCTGCTGCGGCGTGTCGTGCATGTAGACGCCGTCCGGGCTCGGGAAATTGATCTTGACCGAGGCCATGGCGTTGTTGCTGCCCGGATCCTGGCGGAAACGATATTTCGCCGCGTCGTCGGTCGACCAGTCGACCGTCATCGGATCGACCTCGCTGCCGTCCGGCGCGAACAGGCGAATGTGGCTATCCTTGAGGTAGTTGGGGTCCTTCCGCATCAGCGGAATGATGTCCTTGCGCACGATCGAGACCGGCGCGTTCCAGTACGGATTGACGATGATTTCGTTGATCTTCGAATTCACGATCGGCGTCTGGCGGTCGATCTTGCCGACGATCGCCGTGTGTCGCAGCACCACGCGGTCGTTCTCGACCGCCTCGACCTGGGCGCCCGGAATGTCGACCAGCACGTAACGGTTGCCCAGCGTGCCGGCCTTTTCCTTCAGGCGCTGCAGATTGGTCTGCAGCTGGCCGAGCCGGACCTGCGCCGACACGTTCATCGCGGCATAAGTGTATTTGCCCATGGCGCCGTCGGCCGGCAGGCCATGGCGGAGCTGAAAGCGCTTGACCGCCGAGTCGACATAGGAATCGAAGGCGGTCGAGATGCCGGCGCTCTGCGGCAGGTCGCCCGAGATCATCAGGCGCTTGCGCAGCGGAACGACATCGGGATCGTCGACGCCGAGCTGCAATTTCTTGGTCGCCGGAACCTGTTCCCAGCCGCCCTGGGAGACGATGTTCTGGTACTGCGCCACCGCCTGCTCGGTGAAGGCGACGGTCTGCTGGCTGAAGATCGGCAGCGTCGAGGCGACCTTGTTGGTGTTGTTGCCACGGGCATCGAACTGGTCGTCCCAATTGCCGCGCGTCGAGGATTTCAGGATATCCCCGATCACGTCCTGGGCGCTGGCGTGGCCGGCGACCACTGCAGCAGCGAGCGCGGAGGCTCCGGTAAGGAAGAAACGGCGGCTGGTTCTCATGGCAGACATTCTTAGCTGTTCGCTCTCGCTCAATTCGCTTGCCGGGCGGCTTGTCCGCACTCTAGGGGTCGCAAACTTAACAATTCGCCAACCATGACCCGCATCGCTCGGCTGCCAGAAATGCGCTGCCGCCACGCAGGTTCCAAGGAGCGCAGGGCACAGGCCCGCAGCATCACCCGCAATCCGCATCCACCGCGATTATGGCGGCAACGTGGCCTTGGCCCGCGATTTGCTTATGGCGGCAAGGTGAAAGAAAAGGCGGCGATGCTTTTTTGCATCGGCAGGATGACCGCGGTGCCCTAGTGAAGTCTACGCCCTCCTCGCCAGGCGCGGAGGCTTCGACGCACGCGAAGCGACGGCCAAACTCCCGCAGATGCCGCCTTCGCAGAAAGAAAGGCCGGCGCGTTCGCACCGGCCCCACATTCTTTCCCCACGGGCCGCGCTTCTTCGGCGCGGCTCTCCCGTCCCCATTCCGAAGCGCTTACATCCGATACGCGATCGTGTCGTTCCAGAAGCGGTCGAGGCGCTGCAGCGCGCGGTTCATCTGCTTGAACTCGTCGGTGTTGATGCCGCCGACCGCCTCGATCGAGCCGACATGGCGCTCGTAGAGGCCGGCGACGACGTCGGCCACCTCGTTGCCCTTCGGCGTCAGCGAGACGCGGACCGAACGGCGGTCGATGCGCGAGCGCTGGTGGTTGATGAAGCCGAGGTCGACCAGCTTCTTCAGATTGTAGGACACGTTCGAGCCGAGATAGTAGCCGCGCGAGCGCAGCTCGCCGGCGGTCAGCTCGGAATTGCCGATGTTGAAGAGCAGCAGCGCCTGGATGGCGTTGATGTCGGAGCGGCCGTTGCGGTCGAACTCGTCCTTGATCACGTCAAGCAGACGGCGGTGCAGACGCTCCACCAGCTGCAGCGATTCCATGTACAGCGAACGGATAGCCTCGCGGCGATCGTCGGATACGTTTGCGGTCTTCGCCGCCGGACGCGAATTGATCATTGTCTTTGCCTCTCGTTTGTCGCCTTGGTGATTTTTTGTTTTTCACCTTGATCGCGACACTATCGAATACTCATAAAATTCGACTTAAACGCCAGGGCTAACAAGAGCTTACCGGTAAGAGGTTTCGGAAGACGCTTAACGATCGGTCACCCGAGCAAGAACAATTAACCTAAAGATTTAGCCAACGGATTTTGAGAGAAAACGGGCCGCGAAATCGACCCGGAAAACCAACCTCCGGCCTATTGGCGGAGCTGGCGCTTCTGCAGCCAGATGGTGACGCGAAAGACGATGTAGAGCAAGGCCACGCATGCGTGCGAGATCACGATCAGCATCCGGTGGCCGAAGAGATCGGGGAAGCCGGCATACATCACCGTCTCCGTCACCGCGCAGATGAACCAGATCACCGGTCCCCAGGACGCCAGCATCCAAAGGCCCGCCGCGGCGAAGGGAAAGAAGACGGCAAGCGTCGCCGCCGCCACCTGCCAGTGCACCGGCATCAGATCGAAGCGCCACAACTGGCCCGGATAGATGCCGATCAGGCGGATCCAGTAGAGAATGCCAAACAGGAGGCAGTAGCCGGCGATGGCGCGCTGGAACCAGGCGAAGATGACCTCGGTGGTCGAGGGTTGCAGCACCACGCGCCTGGAGGTGACCTCGCTCACAGGGCGAGCTCCTTATCCCCGAGCGGCGCGAAATAGGCGTCGATGTCGGCGGCGCTGATGTCATCAAGGCCCGCCGGCCGCCATTCCGGTTTCGACCCCTTCTCGATGATGGCGGCGCGGATGCCTTCGTAGAAATCATGGCCGGCCAGCATGCGGTTGAGGATGCGGAACTCCATCTTCATGCATTCGTCCATCGACAGCGTCGATCCCGCGCTGATCTGGCGCCAGGCGACGTTGAGGCTGGTCGGCGAGCGGGTCTTCAGCGTCGCCAGCGTCTTCGCGGCAAAAGCATCCTCGGCCCCTGCCCGTTCAAGACTGTCGATGATGCCGGCGAGCGAGCCCTGCGAAAAATGACGCGCGATCGCTTCCAGGTCCTGCCGCTCGGTCTCGCGCCTGGCGGGCACGAAGAAATCGCGCAGCTCGGCGTTGGCGTCGCCGCTCGTCGCCAATTCGTCGAGCAGGCCCGCCTGGTCCTCGGCCTTGATGGTGTGGGTGGCCAACCCCGACCAAAGCGCGTCGCCATAGCGGATGCGATTTCCCGTCAGCCCGAGATACATGCCGAAAGCGCCGCCCAGATCCGGCAGCAAGTGGCTGGCGCCGACATCGGGGAAGAAGCCGATGCCGACCTCCGGCATGGCGAACTGCGCGTTTTCGGTCAGCACACGATGCGAGCCATGGAAGGAGACGCCGACGCCGCCGCCCATGACGATGCCGTCGATCAGCGCGACATAGGGTTTCTTGAAGCGGGCGATGCGGGCGTTGAGCCGGTATTCGTCGGCGAAGAAGTCGACGGGCGGCTTGCCGGCGCGTCCGGCCTCATAGATGTGCAGGATATCGCCGCCGGCGGAAAACGCCCTGCCCTCGGCCTTGACGACGACGACGCCTACGCCCGGATCCTGCTCCCAGGCGTCCAGCGCCTTGCCGAGCGCCTTGACCATGTTGTGCGTGACGGCGTTGAGCGCCTTCGGCCGGGTCAACGTGACCACGCCCGCTCTACCCAGCCGCTCGAAGCGGATCTCGTCGCCTCCGCCAAAATCCATCACCAGAAAATCCCTCTCTCCGCCCGCCGGGGGAGAGAAGTGCTAAAGGCGGCATGGGGACGCGTCAATGGTAGCGGGTCCGAGCTGGCGGTTCTTGCGCTGGCGGGCGGCCGCGCCAGGTGTTAGGTAACCGGCAAAGCACTGTGCCCGCGTCCGACCGGTTCGAGCAGATCGACATGCCTGGAATTTCCCGCTTCGTGGTTGGATTGGCCGGTCTCCTGTGTCTGGGACTGCCCGCCCGCGCGGCGGCGATCGCCGATCTCTACCAGGCGCAAACGATCGTCACCGGCACCGGAGACGTGAACCGGCAGATCGGCTTCAAGGATTGCCTCGACAAGGTCCTGGTGAAGGTCTCGGGCGACCAGCGCCTGACGCAAAAACCGGAGATGCTGGCGCTGCGCGACAAGGCGGCCGACTTCGTCCAGTCCTTCCGCTATCACGACCGGCTCGAAGGCATCCCGATCCATGACGAGCAAGGCACGCATGACAGGCCGCACGACCTGACCTGCATCTACAAGCCGACCGTCGTCGACAAGCTCTTGGCGCAGCTCGGCAGCAGGCCCTGGCTCGGCGAGCGGCCGCCGATCGCCGTCTTCATGACCGTCGAGCAAGGCTCGCGGCATTTCGTTCTGACGGCAGATGAGGATCAGGGCAAAACGATGCGCGAATCCTTTTCCAATGCCACCTTTCCATTGCTGATGCGCGTCACCTTTCCAAAGGCCGGGCAGCTTGGCGGCCTGAGTGGCAAGGCGCTTCCCGGAGCCGATACGGCAAGGCTCGACAAGCTCGCGAAAAGAGCTGGAGCGGCCCGAGCACTCGCCGGCAGCATCGTGTGGAGCGACAAGGACCTGGGCTGGATCGCCGACTGGCGGCTGGCCGATCATGGCAAGACCTATCGCTGGCAGGTGCGCGGCGTCAGCTTCGACGAGGCGTTCCGGGTGGCCATCAGGGGCGCGGCGCAGATCCTTTCGGGGAACGGACAGCCCTGAGATTCCTCGTCCCACGAAGTGGGGAGAGGTGGCTCGGCGAAGCCGAGACGGAGAGGGGGAACGCCGGTTCCGTCGGCAAAGGCCCTCGTATTGGAAGACTTCCGCCCTACGAAGGCCCCCTCTCCGTCCGCTTCGCGGACACCTCTCCCCCGCTTTTAGCGGGGGCGAGGAATTAGGCTCCGGCTGGCACAATCGTGTCGCATTGGTCAGCGGCGGAGACGCGTGGTAAAAGCCGGCGCAAAAGAGAGTTTCGGCCATGAACAAATTCACCCCCGCAAAGCCTGCCGGCGCGCGCAGCGTCGACGAGATCACCGGCAGCCGGCGGCTGAGGCGCATGCGAAAGGCCGACTGGTCGCGCCGGCTGGTGCAGGAGAACCAGCTTTCGGTAAACGACCTGATCTGGCCGATCTTCGTCGTCGACGGCAAGAACACACGCGAGCCGATCGCCGCCATGCCGGACGTCTACCGCCTGTCCGTCGATCTCGCGGTGAAGGAGGCCGAGCGCGCCGCCAAGCTCGGCATTCCGGCCATCGCCACCTTCCCCAATGTCGAGCTTGCGCTACGCGACCAGACCGGCTCGCACATCCTCGACCCGGACAACGTCATCAACCGCGCCACGCGCGCCATCAAGGACGCGGTGCCGGAGATCGGCATCATCACCGATGCCGCGCTCGACCCGTTCACCAGCCACGGCCATGACGGCATCCTGCGCGACGGCATCATCGTCAATGACGAGACTGTGAGCCAAGTCGCTGCCGCGGCCGTCATCCAGGCCGCCGCCGGCGCCGATATCATCGCGCCGTCCGACATGATGGACGGCCGCATCGGCGCCATCCGCGACGCGCTCGACGCCAACGGCTTCCAGGATGTGGCGATCATGTCCTATGCGACGAAGTTCGCTTCGGCCTTCTACGGCCCCTACCGCGAGGCGGTCGGCACCGCCGGCCTGCTCAAGGGTGACAAGAAGACCTATTACATCGACCACGCCAATTCCGACGAGGCGGTGCGCGAGGCCGAACAGGACCTCGCCGAAGGCGCCGACATGCTGATGGTCAAGCCCGGCCTGCCCTATCTCGACATCATCCGCAGGCTGAAAGACGAGCTGCAGATGCCGACCTTCGCCTATCAGGTGTCGGGCGAATATTCGATGATCAAGGCAGCGGCCGCCAATGGCTGGATCGACGGCGAAAAGGCGATGCTGGAATCGCTGCTTTCGCTTAAGCGCGCTGGCTGCGACGGCGTGCTGACTTATTTCGCGCCGACCGTGGCGGAAATGCTGAGGGGATAGGCTCCCTCCCGACTGATCTGATGCCTTTGCTGGATGACCGGCCGGCCATTCTGCCCGGTGGATTTTGTTCACCCTGCAGAATACTGATTGCAAAATGCAATCAGTTAAGCTATTCCGCTTGCACATCACAACTGCTCAGGAGGAAACCGTGTCCAAGCTCCGTGTCAATTGTTTTACGCTCTCGCTCGATGGTTACGGCGCCGGTCCCGACCAGAGCCTCGCCAACCCGCTCGGCCTGGGTGGCGAAAATCTGCACAAATGGATGATCAAAACCCGCTCGTTCCACCAGATGATCGGCAAGGAGGGCGGGACGACGGATACCGATGACGAGTTTGCGGTGCGCAGCTTCGAGAATGTCGGCGCCTGGATCCTCGGCCGCAACATGTTCGCGCCGAGCCGCGGCGAATGGCCGGACGACGATTGGAAAGGCTGGTGGGGCGCCAACCCGCCCTATCACGTGCCGACCTTTATTCTGACGCATCACAAGCGCGCGCCGATCGAGATGGAAGGCGGCACGACCTTCTACTTCGTCACCGACGGCATCCACTCGGCGCTCGAACAGGCAAAGGCGGCCGCCGGCGGCAACGATGTGCGCGTCGGCGGCGGCGTTTCGACTGTACGGCAGTATCTCGAGGAAAAGCTGATCGACGAGATGCATCTGGCGATCTCACCCGTCCTGCTTGGCTCGGGCGAGCATCTCTTCAACGGCCTCGATATGCTGAAGCTGGGATACCGCTGCACGGAGCAGGTGGCGACCGCCGATGCAACGCATGTGATGATCGGGCGGGCGTAGTTACAGCTTTTTCTCCCCGTCACTATACGGGGAGAAATGCCCGGCAGGGCAATGAGGGGCAGCACTGCCGGCAGAGATTAACGACCCGTGCGGCGAATTGGAGGCCAACCGTAGGCGCTGGCGCCGCCCCTCATCCGCCCTTCGGGCACCTTCTCCCCGTGAAACGGGGAGAAGGAAGGGCGCTAGTACTTCTCCGGCACGTAAAGCTCGCGCGGCAGCACCCGGCGCTCGTAGTCCGGATTGAAGACACGCTCCGGCAGCGTGATCTCCTCATGCGGAACCTCCTCATACGGCATCTGCTGCAACAGATGGTCGATGCAGTTCAGCCGCGCACGCTTCTTGTCGTTGCCCTCGACGATGAACCAGGGGGCTTCGGGAATGTTGGTGCGGGCAAAAGTCTCTTCCTTGGCCTTGGTGTACTGCTCCCAGCGCACGCGCGACTGCAGGTCCATGGGCGACAGCTTCCACTGCTTCATCGGGTCGTGGATGCGCATCAGGAAGCGCATCTGCTGCTCCTCGTCGGTGATCGAGAACCAGTATTTCACCAGCGTGATGCCGGAGCGGACCAGCATGCGCTCGAATTCCGGCACGTCGTGGAAAAACTCTTCGACCTGATCCGGCGTGGCAAAGCCCATCACGCGCTCCACACCCGAGCGGTTGTACCAGGAGCGATCGAACAGCACGATCTCGCCGCCCGCCGGCAGATGCGGCACGTAGCGCTGGAAATACCATTGCGATTTCTCGCGCTCGGTCGGCGCCGGCAATGCCACGACGCGGGCGATGCGCGGGTTGAGCCGCTGCGTGATGCGCTTGATGACGCCGCCCTTGCCGGCGGAGTCGCGGCCCTCGAAGACCACCACCAGCTTCTTCTTGTGGTAGGCGACCCATGACTGAAGCTTGATCAGTTCGGATTGCAGCCTGAGCAGCTCGCGAAAATAGGTCATTCGCTCGATGGAAGGCGGATGCGACTTCTTGTAGATCTTGGCGATCTCGAGCGAGAGCGCCGGTTCGGAAAGCTCCAGCTCATAGTCTTCGTCGAGCGTGTCCTCGAGTTCGGCTTCAAGCCAGTCCTTCGCCCCGGAATTCGATTTCAATTCGTTCATCGCGCAGCTCCGTCTGCCTGTCAGYCATCATCGCTTCGGAATCCGCRCCGGCTCCGGACGGACATTCCTTGAGCCGACTGGGATACAGAGGCGCAATGACGGTTTTATTGCAATCGCCCGCAGCGGACCTCGACGATATGTGATCGGCCCGTATCGATAGCGGGGCGACAAGCCGCCGGAATTGTCCTACAAATCCCCTCGCCTCTTTTCCGGCGCCGGCCACGGCGCCTCTTCAAAACAAAGTTGCGAGGACCGACATGGAATACCGCACGCTCGGCCGATCCGGCTTGAAAGTCTCGACATTGACGCTTGGCACCATGACCTTCGGCGGCACCGGTCCGTTCGCCGCCGTCGGCAATTCCGACCTCGCGGAGGCGAGACGCATCATCGACACCTGCATCGATGCCGGCATCAATCTCATCGACACGGCAAACGTCTATTCCAACGGATTGTCGGAAGAGATCATCGGCGAAGCGCTCGGCGGCAAGCGCAAGAATGATGTGCTGATCGCCTCGAAGGCGCGCATGCGCATCGGCACCGGTCCCAATGACGAAGGCCTGTCACGCCACCATCTGATCCGCGAATGCGAAAAGAGCCTGAAGCGGCTGAGAACCGACGTCATCGACGTCTATTTCGTCCACCAGTGGGACGGGCTCACCCCGGTCGAGGAAACGATCGCGGCGCTCGACACCTTGGTCAACCAGGGCAAGATCCGTTACATCGGCTGCTCCAACTGGGCGGGCTGGCAAGTGATGAAGGCTCTTGCCGTCAGCGACAGCCGCCACCAGGCCCGTTTCGTCACCCAGCAGATCCACTACACGCTGGAAGCGCGCGAGGCCGAATACGAATTGCTGCCGATCTCTGTCGACCAGGGCCTGGGCGTACTGGTCTGGAGCCCGCTGGCCGGCGGCCTGCTGTCGGGCAAATACCGTCGCGACAGCCCGACCGCGCGTCAGCTTGGCGGCTGGACGGAACCGCCGATCCGCGACGAGGATCGTCTGTGGCGCATCGTCGACGTGCTCTCCGACATCGGTAAGGCGCGCGGCGTCTCGGGCGCGCAGGTGGCACTTGCCTGGCTGCTCGGCCGCCCCGCCGTAAGCTCGCTGGTGATCGGCGCGCGCAACGAGGCGCAGCTCAAGGACAACCTCGCCGCGGCAAGCCTTTCGCTCACCGAAGAGGAGCGGCAGCGCCTCGATGGCGTCAGCCGGCCGCCGGTGCTTTACCCCTACTGGCACCAGCAGTTCACCGCCAGGGACCGTTTCGGGCCGGCCGACAAGGTGCTCGACCGCTCTCACGCTTAGAGCAATTCCAGGAAAAGTGAGCGGCTTTCCCGTCCGGAATTGCGTTAAAACAAGGAGACAGAGCGGTTCGCCGTTTCCCTGAAACGGTGAACGCTCTAGAGCTACGGCGAGACGTTCAACCGGCGATAAAGCGCCAGACTTCCGGATCGGACTTTATCTGCCCGCTCAGCACGAAATATTTGTAGAGGACGAGCAGCGAGATCGCCTGCTCGTCCTGCTCATTGCCGAATTGTCGGCAGTAGGCGTTCGCGGCGGCGGTTATCCGCCCCGCCTCGGCGGGATGTTTTTCGAAATAGGCCACCTTGTCGACAAGGTCGGAGAAATCCGGCCGCAGCGGCACGTAGTGGACGTTGGGCTCCACCTTGGCTTCCGCGAACCAGGTTTCGTAGGTCGGTTCCGGCATCAGGCAGAGCGAATTGGAGCTCATGATCCATTTCAGGTTTGTCGCGACATCATTGCCTTCGAGCGAGACGATGTAGCGATACTGCCGCTGCTGCTCGATGTTCAGGAACGGCTTGCGGTATCCATCCGGCGCGTCGGCTCTGTGGRAACCCGCATCGCAAATTGGCAGTTCGGCGGCCTTTTCCACGAACCGGGTGCGGAGAGGATTGTTGAGATGGCCGCGCCAGACCACCATCGGGCGCTTGTCGGCGAAAGACAGCTTGTCGGGCGGCATGTAGAAGTGACGGAACTTGTTCAGCTTCATCAGCACGCCGTTCGCATTGTCGTCGCCGATGGGCCGGTCTTTGACGATCCTCGGGAGTTCCGGAACGCCGACGACGTCGCCGAATTCGAAATCGATCAGCAGGCCGGGATCGAAATAACGGGCGAATTCCTTGAGGTCGTAATAATACATGCTGGAAGCGGTCGGCAGCTTGCCGACGGCCATGGCGTCCAGACTGGGCACGAACGGCTGTTCCAGCTTGTTGTAGTAGTTCAGTCGCTCGCGAACCGTCTTGCCTGAAAGCCTGGCCTGCTCGAGCCGATTGGCCAGGCGGTCGCGAAACAGGGATTGCGGTGCGCGGTCACGCGCGAAATTGCGCGCGTAGTAGAACAGCTTTGCGGCGGTTCGTGAGATTGAGGCCATGCGTCCGCGAATTCAGCAAGATGGTCAATGGTAGTCTGCCTTCATCCCCCTCGTCTCCTACAGCATTCTCCCGGCCATGTTGCAAGCCTGCTAATGCGAATGGCCCCAAGAGACTTTACGCTGCGACAACGGCGAACCCTCTGGCGCGCAAGCCGCGCCGGTCGTCATGCAGCGAGGCGACAAGCCGATCGCGACTGCCGGCGATATGGGAAGAAAGCAGCCGCGCCGCTTGCTCGGCATCGCCGCTCCTGACGGCGGCGAGGATGGCGTGGTGCTCGGCCCAGGCGCGGCCGAGCGCCTTTTCATCCCGCACCTCCAGCCAGCGCGCCCGCGATAGCCTGGTCATCGCGTCGCGAACGGCCCTGAGCAGAAACTCGTTGCCGGAAAGCCTTGCCAATTCGATGTGAAAATCCAGGCCGACGCGATGCCATTCCTCGCGCGGCGTCTCGGTGTCGCAAGAATCGAGCATCGCCGCGATCACGTCGATGCCGCTGCGGTCGTCGAGCGCCGCCGTCAGGCGAACCGCCGCAACTTCGACTGCCTCGCGGTAGACGGCGATCTGCCCCAGCTCGGCGAGGTTGATCGGCGCTACCGTCCAGCCGCGGCCATCGCGGCCGATCAGCCCTTCCGTTTCCAGGCGCAGCAGCGCCGCCCGCACCGGCGTGCGCGAAGCGCCGAACCGGCTCTCGATCCAACGCTCGGTCAAACGTTCGCCCGGGCCGATCTCCAGCCCGAGGATCATCTCGCGAAGCTGCCTTTCGACAGTCTGCATCTGCGACATTGTCGTTCCGTTCTCCGAAGCCGCATTGACAGCGGCAGGTGTCAGGTCCATGACGGATACCATCTTGGTATCCCAAACTGGTATCCGTAACAACCCCAGCATTGGCACGCGTGACATGACGCCGAACGAATCCGGACAAAGCGGCTTCAACATCCATTGGCGGCGCAACCTCGCCGTCTGCTTCGCCGGCTCGTTCAGCACGCTTATCGCCATGACGCTGCTGCTGCCGTTCCTGCCGCTTTACGTCGAGCAGCTCGGCGCCGAAGGCCACGCGGCGATCGTGCAGTGGTCGGGCGTCGCCTATGGCGCGACCTTCTTCGCGGCAGCACTTGTCGCGCCCTTGTGGGGACGGCTGGGCGACCGCTACGGCCGCAAGCTGATGCTGGTGCGCGCTTCGTTCGGCATGGCGATCTGCATGTCGCTGACCGGCATGGTCCAGACCGTCTGGCAACTGGTGCTGCTGCGGCTGCTGATCGGCTTTGCCGGCGGCTATTCCTCTGGCTCGACGATCCTGGTGGCGATGCAGACGCCGAAGGAGCGCTCAGGCTGGGCGCTCGGCGTGCTGGCGGCGGGCATCACCGCAGGCTCCCTGGTCGGGCCGTTGCTCGGCGGCCTGCTGCCGCCGCTGATCGGCATTCGCGCGACCTTCCTGCTTTCCGGCGGCGTCATCTTCCTGGCCTTCCTGGCGACCACTTTCCTGATCAAGGAGAATCCGCCGGTGCCCAAGCCCGCCTCGACGGCGAAGCCGAAAAGCGGCTGGTCGCAGATCCCCGACAAACGGCCGATCGTCGCCATGCTGACCACCGGCATGCTGCTCGCCTTCGCCACCATGTCGATCGAGCCGATCATCACCGTCTATGTGCAGCAGCTCGTCGAGGACCAGAGCAAAGTGACCATGGTCGCTGGCGTCGTCATGTCCGCCGCGGCGCTCGGCACCATCCTGTCCTCGTCGGGGCTGGGCAAGCTCGCCGACCGTGTCGGCCACTGGAACGTCGTGGTCGGCGCCCTTGCCGTCTCGGCATTGCTGCTCATTCCGCAAGCCTTCGTCACCAATGGCTGGCAGTTGATCGGCCTGCGCTTCCTGATGGGCCTGGCGCTGGGCGGACTGTTGCCCTGCATCACCAGCGTCATCCGCCACAACATCCCCGACGGGATCGGCGGCAACGTGCTTGGCCTGGCGATCTCGGCGCAATATGTCGGCCAGGTCGCGGGACCGCTGTCCGGCGGCTTCGTCGGCGGGCATTTCGGCATGCGCTCGGTGTTTCTGGGCACGTCGGTGCTGATGGCGCTGGGTGCTGCCTACAACTGGATTGTCCAGTCGCGCCGGGCAAGGCATATGCTGCTCGAGACCGGCGAATCCTGACAAGCGCCCTCGCCCAACCCCAGCATGGAGCATCCAAGATGAGCCTTACCGGGCAAGCATCAGACGGCAGGAGCCGCGTCCTCGTGCTGGCAGCCGGGCTCGTCGGCGCGGCCGGCGTGGCGCTGTCGGCGGCGGCCGCGCATCGCGGCGGCGCCTTCACCGGAACGGCGGCCAATTTCCTGCTGATGCATGCGCCGGTGCTTCTTGCCGTCGGCCTGGCCGGCGGCAACCGCTGCCTCAGGATCGCCAGCCTCGTCCTGCTCGCGGGCCTGCTCCTGTTCTGCAGCGATCTGCTCGCGCGCGACTTTCTCGGCTCACGGCTGTTTCCGATGTCGGCGCCGATCGGCGGCACCCTGCTGATCGCCGGCTGGTTGGCGATCGCCGTCTCGGCGCTGTGGCGCCCGCGGCCATAGATTATTTCCGACGAGTTTTTCAACCGGCGAGCCGCTTGCGCTTGCGCGCAGGCGGCTCGCTGGCGCGGCGCCGTTCGGGCTGCTCGGTTGCGGGCGTGATGCCCCAATAGTTGCGATAGATGTCCTGAAAAAGGTGACCAATCGGATGCATGACTGTCTCTCCTGTATTGAATCGATCCAATCTATGACGCGAAAAATGGCTGCGGATCAGCCGCGCTTGCGCTCCACGAGGAAGCGCGGCTCGCGGCGCCAGGGACTCAACCTGCCGCGCCGCTTCTCGCTGACAGCGGCCGAGACGATGCCCCAGTCGTTGCGGTAGACGTCCTCGAACAAATAGCTCACCGGATGCATGGCACCCTCCTATCGAAACTCGCTCCATCATGAAGCATTTTGGATCGATTCAAATCTTACCCCTCAGTCACGCCACGTCAAGCGAATTTGAATCGATCCAACAAAAATGTTAGATGACCGGCGGCAATTCAGCGGTCATGTTCGTGGCGTGACCGGATTCGGAGGCACGACATGGCATCACTCCTCGAAGGCCAGGCGAGACCGATCAGGCTGGCCGATATCGCCAAGGCCGCCGGCGTCTCGCACGGCACGGCCTCGAATGTTTTCAGCCGTCCCGAGATCGTGCGCGCCGAAGTGCGCGAGCGGGTCAAGGCGGTCGCGGAGCAGATGGGCTATGCCGGCCCGGACCCGAAAGGCCGGCTGCTGCGCGCCGGCAAGGTCAACGCCATCGGCGTCGCCACCACAGAGCCCCTCTCCTACTTCTTCGACGATCCCTTCGCCCGCGTGATGATGGCCGGCATTTCCGAAGCCTGCGACGCCACCGGCGCGGGCATCGCGCTGGTGTCCGCCGCCAATCAGGAAAAGCTCGCCTGGAACATCCAGAGCGCGCTCGTCGACGGTTTTGTGCTGTTCTGCATCGAAGGCGGCTCGCGCCTTGTCGACCTGACGCGCGAGCGCAAGCTGCCCTTCGTCGCGCTGGAGCTCGGCTTCCAGGACGAGACCGTATCGGCGATCGGCGTCGACAATGTTGCCGGCGCGAGGCTCGCCGCGCGCCATCTCGCCGAACTCGGCCATCGCCGCTTCGCCGTCCTGTCGCTCGGCTTTGCCGACAATCGCACGGGCTTCGCGACGCCGGAAGTGGTGCGCAGCGCGGTCTACACCGGCACGCGCGATCGCCTTGCCGGCTATTTCGAGGAGCTTTCCCGCTTCGGCATCGATACGGCGAAAATCCCGGTCTATGAGACCGAGAACGAGGAAAAGAGCACCAGGGCCGGCCTCGAGGCGATCTTCGCCAGGAGCGAACCTCCGACCGCCATCCTGGCCATGTCGGACCGCATGGCCCTGATCGCCATCGACTGGCTGAGAGCAAGGGGGCTGGGCGTCCCCGGCGATGTCTCCATCGTCGGCTTCGACGGCGTGCCGGACGGCGCGTTGTCCACGCCCCCGCTGACCACGATCGCCCAGCCGATCACCGAGATCGGCCGCCGCGCCGCGCGCATGATCCTCGACCATGACGGCGCCGTCCGGCGCGAGACGATGGGGGTCGATTTCGTCGTCAGAGGCTCGACCGGTCCAGCTCCGAAAGCCTGAGCAAGCTCAGGCGATCTAAAAGCGCGTCGCGATCCTCCGGATTCGCTCCATGCGCTTTAGTTCTTGATTTTATGCATGTCTTTGTCCCGAAACCGGTTCCCACTTTCGGGAGACATGCATTAGACGAAAGCCCGCCAGGCATCTTTCGTTGCACAGCAATCAGTAGCCGCCTGCCCTCGCCGGCAGCGGGTGCACGCCGAACGGCGCGCGCGCAGGCTCCTCGCGCACCGGCTTGGCGCGGGACGGGCCGAGGCCGGCAAGCCATTCGAGGTAGAGCGCAAGCGCGAGCTGCATGGCGATGCCCGCCGCGATCAGCAGCGTGTCGTACGCCAGGCCGCCCGGATTGATCAGTTTCAGCACCTGCGCCGCCATGGCAAGCAGCGTGCCCGCGATGAACACCGGCAGCGAGCGCTTGCCCAGGATCGCCAGGGGATTGTCGGGCCGGACGCGGAAGAGGTTGGAGACCGCCGGCAGCGCCACGATCAGATAGCTGACCGACAGGATGTGCAGGAGCCGCGGCAGCGACAGGAAGGTCTTGTCGAAACCGCCGATCACCACCGGCAGGTTGAACCAGGTGATCTGCCCCCAGAGCGGACTATGCACCCAGATCGCCGCGCCGATCACATAGATGCCGGCAGCACCAAGCAGCCATGGATTGGCCGGGATCCGCCCGCCGCGCTTCACATGCAGCATGGCGGCAAGGCCGATGTTGAACAGGAATTGCCAGGACAGCGGGTTGAGGAACCAGAGGCCGGGCTCTGGATAGTTCGGCGGCGCGATCTGCCAGATGCCTGCGACGAGCCAGAGCAGGCCGGAAACGATCAGCGCCGGCACCGGCCGATAGCTGACGAACAGCACGAAGGCGGGCGCCGCCAGAAGCAGCGCCGCGTAGACCGGCAGGATGTTGTTGTAGCCGAGCTGATGGCCGAGTGTGACGACGCCGAGCAGCACCTGCGGCGTGTTCTTCATCAGGGGCTCGATGTTGATCATCGTCAGCATTTCCGGACGGTGCGCGAACAGCGCGGCGGCGCAAAACAGCGCGATCACCACCATCGTGATGACGATGTGCGAGATGTAGAGCACGCCGGCGCGCCGCCACATCTTCAGGGTCGCGAGCAACCGGCCGCCCGGCTTGAACTTCGTGCCGTAAGCCAGCGCCACCGAGATGCCGGAAATCAGCACGAAGGCTTCGGCCGCATCGGAAAAGCCGAAATTCTTGTAGGTCCAGTTCTCGAAGACCGTGCCCGGCACGTGGTCGACGAAAATGGTGAGCAGAGCAAGCGCGCGCAGCACGTCGATACGCGTGTCACGCTCTCCGGTACGCCTGTCGCGTTCGTTGGAAACAGGGGTGGTCATCGACAAAAGGCCTCAAAGCTGGTTGTTCATAGCCAGCAATGCGACCCCCGGGGCGCACCGCTTCGATTCCTCCCAGGGGAGTGTATCGCCGCAGAAACGGACTGAAATGCGCCTGGTTCAATCAACTTTCGCGGAGCGCGAAAATATTCCGTTTTGAAGCCGGCAAATCAACGAATCTCTCATGGAATCAAATGGATGTGAGCGTGTCCGAATATAGCGACGAAAACAGTATTATGCGCCGGGATCTCGCCTTCCCCTACCGTCTGCTGAGGCCGGCAAACGCAGGCGGCGAGTGCCTGTTCGTGCTGCACGGGTCAGGTGTCGACGAGACGACGATGCTGCCGCTGGCGAGGCAGATTGCGCCCCGTTCGGTGATTGTCGCGGCGCGCGGCCGCATCCCACAAGAGGATGGATTTCGCTGGTTCGAGCGAATCACGCCGATCAATTTCGAGCAGGCCAGCATCCATGCCGAGACGGCTGCCTATGCCCAATTCGCGACGGAAGCTGCGAGGATCCATGGGCTCGACCTGAAGCGTGCGACTTTCCTTGGCTATTCGAACGGCGCCAACGTCGTCTCCAGCCTGATGCTGCTCCATCCCGGCGTGGTCAGGCAGGCGGCGCTCTTGCGGGCAATGCCGGTGCTCGACACGTCCCCGATGACCGACCTCGGCGGAACACGCGTGCTGATCGTCGCCGGTGCCGCCGACCAGACCTACGGTCCGTTCGCGCCCGCGCTGGTGACGTTGTTCAGCGAACGCCACGCCGAGGTCGACGCACGCATCATTGCCTCCGGCCATGAATTCGGCGACGCGGACGCCGCGATCGTGCGGCAGTGGCTGGCAGCGCCTGCACAGATTGCCTGATCGGGCCGCCCAGGCGGGCTTGCCGCCGCCCGATCGACTGCCGCAATACGGGCACGGGAAATGGTCCAGGCACGCCTTGGCGAGCTATTCGAGCGGCCTCCCAGCCAGAACCCTCACCCATGCCCCATCCGGTTCCAGGCGTCCAAGCCCGCAATCTTGTAGGCTTCCGCCAGCGTCGGGTAGTTGAAGGTGTTGTTGACGAAGAAGTCGACCGTGCCGCCGAGATTGATCACCGCCTGGCCGATATGGATGAGCTCGGTGGCACCCTCGCCGACGATGTGGGCGCCGAGCAGGCGGCGCGTCTCGACCGAGAACAACAGCTTCAGGAAACCGCTTGAGACGCCCATGATGTGGCCGCGCGAGGTCTCGCGAAAACGTGCCAGGCCGACCTCATAGGCGGCGCCGCTCTCGCGCACCTGCTCTTCCGACAGACCGACCGTCGAGATCTCCGGCACGGYGTAGATGCCGTAGGGAAAGCTTTCCGGCGGCGGCGGCAGGTTGACGCCGAAGGCGTGGCAGGCCGCCACCCGGCCCTGCTCCATCGACGTCGAGGCGAGGCTCGGGAAGCCGATGACGTCGCCGGACGCGTAGATGTTGGGCACGCTGGTCTGGAAGGTATTCGGGTCGACCTTGATGCGGCCCCGGGCATCCGCCTCGATGCCGACCAGGTCTAGACCGAGGCTGGCGACGTTGCCGGTGCGGCCGGCGGCGTAGAGCACCATCTCGGAGCGGATGGTGCGGCCATCCGCCAGCGTCACCTCGGCATGGTCGGGCTTCGAGGCGATCTCCTTCACCGTGCTGCCCAGCCGGATGGTCATGCCGCGGTCGCGCATCTGGTGGATGAAGTCGTCGACAATCTCGCGATCGATGAAGTCGAGAATGGTGTTGCGCGGCTCGACCAGTGTCACCGGCACGTCGAGCGCGGAAAAGATGGTGGCGTATTCGACGCCGATGACGCCGGCGCCGATCACCGTCAGCGTGCGTGGCAGATGATGGAGCTCCAGCATTTCGTCGCTGTCGAAAACGCGCTTCTTGTCGAAGGGTACGTCGGCCGGACGGTGCGGCCTGGTGCCGACGGCGATCAGCGCATTGGCGAAGCCGACCTCGCTGTAGTCGCCATTGTCGGCGGTCAGGCTCGCCTTGTTCGGCGTGAGGAATTTTACCGCGGCGCGCGCGCTCTTCACCGTGTTGCGCATGAACTGGTGCTGCAGCACCTCAACCTCATGGTCGAGGGTCTTGTGCAGCCGTTCAACCAGGTCGCCGATCGAAATGTCCTGCTTGACCCGGTAGCCGCGCCCGTAGAAGCCGCGTTCGCGCCAGCCCGAGAGGTTGAGCACCGTCTCGCGCAGCGTCTTCGACGGGATGGTGCCGGTATGCACCGAGACGCCGCCCAGGCGCCGGCCCCTGTCGACCACAAGCACCGACTTGCCGAGCTTGGCCGATTGCACCGCGGCGCGGCGTCCCGAAGGGCCGCTGCCGATGACCAGCATGTCGTAGTCCATGTCCCCGTCCCCTTTGTGCGCCGCAGCACGCTAGACCGGGAAGAATGTCATGTTCAACAGGCAACACCATTCCCTCGGCAGACCGACCCGCCAATGCATGCGAAAACTTAACTGGACAGCAAGGCTTATATGCAATGGTCCTTATAAAGGGGAATTACGGGGTGGCAGAGTTGAGCATTCTCAAAAGTGATGCGCTGCCTGGCGCGGAAACGGGTTTTTGGTCCGGACTGCGGAGCAGCGAAACCATCATCGATCTGCGCGAGGGCCTGTTTCGTTTTATCGCGCTGGCCGTAGCCGCGGTCTTCGTCTATCGCGGCGCGCGCCATGTGGTCATCGATCCGGGCCGTCTCAATATCCTGCTGCTCATGATCTCCGATGCGCTGACCTTCATCTGGCTGCTTTTGGCGCGGCGGCCATTGGTGCGCGACTGGAGTCCTTTCACGGTATTCATCTCGCTGACCGCCGGTTTCGGCTCGGGCCTCGTCTCGCTCCAGGACGGCACCGCCATCATCCCGCTTTATATTGCGGCGGCGCTGCAGTTCCTGGCGCTGTGGCTGGTCATCTGGGGAAAGATGTCGCTCGGCCGTTCCTTCGCAATCCTGCCGGCCAATCGCGGCGTCGTCACCAGCGGCGCCTACCGGTTCGTTCGCCATCCCATCTATGCCGGCTATCTCGCGGGGCACATCCTTTTCCTGCTGTCGAGCTTCTCGCTCTACAATTTCACCGTCTACGCGACCATCACCCTGTTCCAGATCCATCGCATCCTGCGCGAGGAACGCATCCTGGCGCTGACTCCGGAATATCGCGACTATCTCGGGCGGGTCCGCTACAGGCTCTGCCCCGGTATCTTTTGATATCGCGCCCACCGGCCGACGGGCAGGTTCCTTGAATTCCGGGYCGCTCTCACCATTTGAGAGGACGGCAGGCATCTCGTTGTGGATGCGGCAATCGAGGAACAGACATGAACGCACGCGTTTTTGACGGCGAGATCATCACGACCAGGTTCGAGGATACCCGTGCCTATCGCGGGGTGCGGACGAGGCGTATCTTTGCCTTCCTGCTCGACTATTTCTTCGTCGCGCTGCTGACCATTCCCTTCGCCATCCTGGTCGCCATTCTCGGGCTGTTGACCTTCGGCCTTGGCTGGGCGCTGTTTTCGGTGCTGGTGCCGATGGTCGCCATCCTCTACATCTGGAACACCCTGGGCAGTCACGACCAGGCGACGACCGGCATGAAGATCATGGGCATCCGCCTGGAGAAGCTCGACGGCAGCCGCATCGACGGCATGACGGCCGTGGTTCATTCGGTTCTGTTCTGGGCCGGCAACGTCATCCTGACGCCGCTGGTGCTCCTGGTCACGCTGTTCTCCGACCGCAAGCGCACGCTGCATGATCTTTTGCTCGGCACCGTGGTCACCCGCACCGACATCTGACGGTGTCCAGGGCCGCGCAGATCAAACCCCCGCGCCGCCCGCGCTAAAATATGAACAGGTCCACGCCGTCGCGTCAGCACAATCCTGTTGAAATTTTCGCCGGCCGGGCCAAAGGTAGGGCGATTCGCAGGAGCGTTTCCAAGATTAGATGACGCAGCATCCGACCCAGTCGCCGCAGTTCTTCCTGACCGCGCCGTCGCCGTGTCCCTATCTGGAGGGACAGTTCGAGCGCAAGGTGTTCACGCACCTTGTCGGCGACAAGGCGCCGGAGATGAACGACCTGCTCACGCAAGGCGGCTTCCGGCGCTCGCAGAACATCGCTTACCGCCCGGCCTGCGAATCGTGCCGCGCCTGCGTCTCGGTGCGCATCCTGGCACAGGAATTCGACCCCAGCCGCAGCATGCGCCGCGTTGTCCAGCGCAATACCGACCTCGTCGGGGCCATGCATGACGCGCAGCCCTCGACCGAGCAATACTCACTCTTCCGCGCCTATCTGGATGCCCGCCATCGCCGCGGCGGCATGTCGGACATGACCGTGCTCGACTATGCGATGATGGTGGAAGACACGCATGTCGACACCAAGATCATCGAATACCGGCGTCGCGGCCCTGACACTTTCATCACCGGCAAGGGCCATGGCGAACTGATCGCTGTCGCGCTCACCGACAAGATGGCCGATGGGCTCTCGATGGTCTATTCCTATTTCAATCCCGACTTAGAGGACCGCTCTCTCGGCACTTTCATGATCCTCGACCACATCGCCCGCGCCAAGGCGATGGGCCTGCCCCACGTCTATCTCGGCTACTGGGTCAACGGCTCGCGCAAGATGAATTATAAGATGCGCTTCATGCCGCAGGAGCATCTCGGCCCGAAAGGCTGGGAGCGCTACGACCACGAAGCGGTCAGTCGCTAAAACAGTTTTCCCGAACCCGCCCTTTCAAGGGAGAAGCCGGTCTTGCGCGCCCTCGCGCGAGATATGCGCAATCGCGCCGGCCCTTGCTCCCGATTTGTTTCGAGAACGATCACATGTCTTCCCACACCGATCACCAGAAAGGCCTCCTCGTCACCGCCATCGGCGGGCTGGTGCTGAGCATCGATATTCCGCTGATCCGGCTTGCCAATGGCGAGGCCTGGACCATCCTTTTGCTGCGCACCAGCTGCACCTTGGCGGCGGCGCTGATCATGTGGGCCGTCTGGCGCTCGTACAGCAAGAATGCCCCGCAGCTCATACCTGGCTGGCCGGGGCTGGTCGTGGCCGTGATCTACGGGCTCGGCGCGGTCGCCTTCATGACAGCCGTCTATCATACATCGACAGCCGACCTGGTCTTCATCCTGGCCTTCAACACCGTCTTCGCGGCGCTGTTGTCCTGGCTGTTCCTGAAGGAGCGGCCGCGGCCGCTGACCCTCGCCGCGATGGCGCTGATGATCGTCGGCGTCGCCATCATCGTCGGCGATTCCGTGGGCACCGGATATCTGTTCGGCGACCTGATGGCTTTGTGCTCCGCCTTCCTGATTGCCTGCGCCATCACCATCTCGCGTGCCAGCGACAAGGACATGGGCTTCACCGCGCTGATCGGCGTGATCCTGCCTTTCGGGGTGGCGGCGTTCATGGTCTCCAGGACCGGCTTTCAAGTCGACGCCCCCTGGTGGATCATCCTGAACGGCGGCGTCGTCATGCCGATCGCATTCTTCTGCCTCGCCAACGGACCGAAATACATCTCGGGCGCGGAAGTCGCGATGTTCTATCTCCTGGAAACGATCCTGGCGCCGGTCTGGGTGTGGATGATCTTCGCCGAGGCGCCGTCACGCAACAGCCTGATCGGCGGCGGCATCATGATCGTAACGCTGATCGCGCATTCGCTCTGGCAATTGCATGAAGGCCGCAAGCGCCGCGCGGACCTCGCGGTGCATCACCCGGCCTGAATCTTCCTCGGCTCGGCGGCCGCCTCGATCCGGGGCGGTCCACCGGCCTCGTCGGCCACTGGCGGGATCTCGTCCATCAATTCAACCTCGCGCAGCCATTCACGCCAGATGGCGACGAGCAGCGCCATCAATACAGGGCCAATGAACAGGCCGAGGAAACCCATCGTCTTGACGCCGCCGATCAGGCCGAAAAAGGTCGGCAGGAACGGTAGCTTGATCGGGCCGCCGACAAGCTTTGGCCGCAAGGTCTTGTCGACGATGAAGAGCTCGACCGCGCCCCAGATGAAGAGCGCCGCGCCGGCGACCAGCTTGCCGCTGGCGGCGAGGTAGATCGACACCAGGGTGAAAGAGAGCGGCGCGCCGCCCGGGATCAGCGCCATGATGCCGGTGAGAGCGCCGAGCGTGACCGGCGAGGGCACGCCGGCGAGCCAGTAGGCGGTGCCCAGCACAAGGCCCTCGCCGATGGCGATGATGGTCATGCCCGTCACGGTCGAGGAGATGGTTGCCGGCACGACACGCGAAATCCGCTCCCAGCGCGTCGGCAGGATGCGCTCGCCGAGACGATCGATCTGGGCCGCGAAAGACTCGCCGTCGCGATAGGCGAAGAACAGCGCGATCATCATGAACAGAAGCGTCAGCAACAGACCGAAGGCGCTGCCGCCGGCGGCCAGGGCGCCGCGATAGATGGTGCCGATGTTGGAACCGCTGATCAGCTGAATCAATTCGCCGATGCCGCCGGGATGGCCGAGATAGGCCGTCCACTGCTCGTTCAGCCACTCGCCGATCACCGGCATGGTGGCGATCCATTGCGGCGTCACCGCACCGTGGCGATTGGTCTCGATCGCCCAGACGACCCATTCGCGCAGCTCGTTGATGGCATAGGTACCGGCAAGCGCGATCGGCACCACAAGGAAGGTGAGGATAAACAGGATCGCCAAAGTTGCGCCGATGGTGCGGTTGCCGCCGACGGCGGCGAGCAGCCTTCGATAGAGCGGCCAGCTGGCGAAGGCGATGACGAGGGCGGCCAGCACCGGAAACAGGAAACCGTGGAAGAAGTAGACGCCGGCGGCGACGATCAGGACCAGGAGCCAGCGCGCCGCCGACAGCGGCGGAATGACGGCAGCCCTGAGCGGCGTCGACAGGCCGAACAGGCGCTGTCCCGGCTTCTGGATCTCGGCTCGCTTCAACCCGGCGTTTCTCCTCTGCCCGATGGTTCACTGGATATCTATGCACCATCATAGTGCAGCAATCGTGACGATAGTCCAAATAAGCCTTTCCTTCTCCCCTTGTGGGAGAAGGTGGATCGGCGCGCAGCGCCGAGACGGATGAGGGGTGCTCCAGCGGAGTGAGACGCCAAAAACGTCCAAGGAATTTAAGCGCTTATGTCCTAGAGGTCGCGATCCTTCCAACACCCCTCATCCGGCCGAGCTTCGCTCGTCCACCTTCTCCCACAAGGGAGAAGGGAAGGCGGCGCTACCCGAACTTACCCGTCCTCGGGAAACCCTTCGGCACCATGCGGCCGGCGGCGGCCCGCGAGCCGATCCACTCGACCAGTTCCTCGCGCGACTTGGTGAAGGTGCGGTCGGCCGAATCCTGCCAGGTCAACCCCGTCTCCAAAGTGAAGGTCTTCAGGTCCAGCACGCCGCCGTCCTTGTATTTCTGCAGCCGCACGCCCTTGCCGCGCGCCATCTCCGGGATTTCGGCGAGCGGGAAGACCAGCATTTTGCGGTTCTCGCCGACGATGGCGAGATGGTCGCCCGAAACCGGAATGCAACGCTTGGCCTCGTCCGGCGCCTTGACGTTCATCACCTGCTTGCCCTTGCGGGTATTGGCGACGACCTCTTCCTCCGAAACCACGAAACCGTTGGCGTCGTAGGAGACGAGCAGCAGCTTTCGCTTCGGATCATGGACAAAGGCGGTGACGATGTCCTGATCGTTCTCCATGTCGACGATGATGCGGATCGGCTCGCCATGGCCGCGCCCGCCCGGCAGCCGGTCGGCGCCGATGGTGTAGAATTTGCCGCCGGTGGTGAAGACCAGGATCTTGTCCGTGGTCTGGGCATGGAAGGCAAGCTTCAGGCTGTCGCCTTCCTTGAAGGCGAGTTGCGAATGGTCGGTCAGGTGGCCCTTCATGGCGCGCAGCCAGCCCTTTTCCGATACCACCACCGTCACCGGCTCGCGCTCGATCATCGCATGCGCGATGTCGGTCAGGTCGTGCTCGGGCGCGTCGGCGAACTGGGTACGGCGTCTGCCGAGCTCGGTCTCCGGGCCGAACTTGTCGCGAAGCTGAGCGACTTCCCACTTGATCGTCGCCCATTGCTTGGCGTCCGACGCCAGCAAGGCCTCGATCTGCTTCTTCTCGGCGGTGAGGCCGTCGAACTCCTTGCGGATCTCGATCTCCTCGAGCTTGCGCAGAGCGCGCAGGCGCATGTTGAGGATGGCTTCGGCCTGGTTGTCGGTGAGCGACCAGCGGGCCATCATCACCTGCTTGGGCTCATCCTCCTCGCGGATGATCCTGATGACCTCGTCGATGTTCAGATAGGCGATCAGGTAGCCGGCAAGGATTTCCAGCCGTTTCTCGATCTCGCCGAGCCGGTATTTCGAGCGGCGGACCAGAACCTCGCGGCGGTGGTCGAGCCACTCCTTCAGCACGCCCTTCAGCGACAGGACGTTCGGCACCTTGCCGCGCGACAGCACATTCATGTTGAGCGGGAAACGGCTTTCGAGCTCGGTGAGCTTGAACAGCGATTCCATCAGGATGCCGGGATCGACGGTACGGCTCTTCGGCACCAGCACGATGCGGATGTCCTCGGCGCTCTCGTCGCGGATGTCTTCCAGCAGCGGCAGCTTGCGCGCCATCAGCAGCTCGGCGATCTTCTCGATCAGCCTGGCCTTCTGCACGCCGTAAGGGATCTCGGTGACGACGATGCTCCAGGTGCCCCTGCCCTGGTCCTCCTGGCCCCATTTGGAGCGCACGCGGAAACCGCCGCGGCCCGTCTCATAGGCCTCGAGGATCGAGGCGCGGCTGTCGACGATGATGCCGCCGGTCGGGAAATCCGGTCCCTGGACGAAATCCATCAGCTTCGCCACCGGCGCTTCCGGATGCTCGATCAGATGCAGCGCCGCGTCGCAAAGCTCGGCGGCGTTGTGCGGCGGGATCGAGGTCGCCATGCCGACGGCAATGCCGGAGGAGCCGTTGGCAAGCAGGTTCGGGAAGGCGCCCGGCAGGACGGACGGCTCCTCGTCCTCTTCGTTGTAGGTCGGCCGGAAATCGACCGCGTCCTCGGTAATGCCGGCAAGCAGCTCGCTCGCCACCTCGGTCATGCGCGCCTCGGTGTAGCGCATGGCGGCGGCGTTATCGCCATCGATGTTGCCGAAATTGCCCTGCCCGTCGACCAGCGGGTAGCGCATCGAGAAGTCCTGCGCGAGGCGCACCAGGGCGTCGTAGATCGACTGGTCGCCATGCGGATGGAACTTGCCCATCACGTCGCCGACGATGCGGGCGCATTTGGCAAAACCCTGATCGGGGTTGAGCCGCAAGAGCCGCATGGCATGCATGATGCGGCGATGGACCGGCTTCAGCCCGTCGCGCACATCCGGCAGTGCCCGGTGCATGATGGTCGACAGCGCATAAGCGAGGTAGCGCCGCTCGAGCGCTTCCTTCAGATCGACCGGTTCGATTTTGTCGCCGCCGCCATTGTCATCGGGCGGCAAATGCCTCTTTCCCATGGATTTGGACTAGCCGAGCGGGTGATTCGCGGCAAGCGCCGCGTGAACATCGGCGCATTTCGCCGCTGCCCATAAGCGCAACTGGCGATGTGAAGGATTTCACGGAAGCGGCGCCGCGGCAGCTGCAATTTGCCGCCGATCTGCAACAGGCTGTGGCGGCTTCATCACGCCGGCCAACATCAATCCGTTACATGCGGCCGCTATCTGGCATGCAACGCTCTGGCGAAGGGGCCGCGGCCTTCATGACAAATTCACCGCATCGGACAATGGCTGCCGCCCGGCGTTTGCCTTTCATCGCCATTTTCGACAAATGTGCCGGGAAATGCCTTTTTCCCGTCCCGTTCGTCACGGAATGGTGATGAAGCAGGTTTCAAACAAATTTCTTCATAGCCAAATCAGGACAGGGAACTCGCCATGACAATCCAACGCTCGACGCTCAAGAAACTGGCCTTTTCGACCTTTCTGCTGACGCTGCCGCTCAATGCGGCCTTCGCCGCCGATCCGGCGGTGGCCGAACGGATCAAGGCAGCCCTTGCCGCCCAGGGCGTCGACATTTCCTGGACCGGCGTGTCCGGCGACGATTCGAACGCCACGCTGCAGGGCGTTTCCATCAAGCCGGCGGCCGAGAAGGACGTGCTGCCCATCGGCGACGTCAAGCTGGAAGGGGTCAGCGAAGCCAATGGCGGCTATGAGATCGCCACCGTCTCGACCTCGCCTTTCGAACACAGCAAGGACGGCGTGACGCTCAATCTCAGCCCGGTGGTCATCCACGGCATGAAGGTCCCGGCCGAGGGCGGCACCGATCCGCTGGGCTCGCTGATGATGTACAAGTCGGCGGAGCTCTCCAACATGACGGTCAAGGTCGGCGACAAGACGGCGTTCGCGATGGACGGGCTTGCCGTCCAGATCACACCGCCGGCCGAGGGCAAGGCGATGGACTTCACCGCCAACACCGAAAAATTCACCGCCGACCTGTCGCTGGTCGACGACCCCAAGTCGAAGGAAGCCATCGAGGCGCTGGGCTACCAGAACATCTCCGGCAACATTGCGATGGCCGGAACCTGGCAGCCGAGCGACGGCAAGATGGAGCTGACGAAATATGACATCTCGGTCGAGAATGCCGGCACGCTCGGCATGACCTTCAATCTCGGCGGCTACACGGTCGACTTCATCAAGTCGATGCAGGCCATGCAGAAGCAGCTCGCCTCGCAGCCTGAAGGCGCCGACAAATCGGCGCAGGGCATGGCCATGCTCGGCCTGATGCAGCAGCTTTCCTTCAACGGCGCCTCGGTGCGCTTCGAAGACGATTCGCTGACCGGCAAGGTGCTCGACTATGTCGGCAAGCAGCAGGGCATGTCGGGCAAGGACGTCGCCAACCAGGCCAAGGCGATCGTGCCGTTCGGCATGGCGCAGCTCAACAATCCCGAGCTGACGGCGGAGGTTTCCACAGCAGTCAACACCTTCCTCGACAATCCGAAGAGCCTGGAAATCTCGGCCGAGCCGCCGTCGTCGGTGCCGTTCGCGCTGATCATGGCCGGCGCCATGTCCAACCCGCTGGACCTGCCGAAGACGCTGGGCGTCAAGGTCAAGGCAAACCAGGACTAACCGAATACGTCAGCTCCAAACGAAAAGCCCGGCAGCGATGCCGGGCTTTTTGTCGGGTCGATTCATCGAGAAGAAAGAAAGGCTTGGCTCTGATTCCTAGCCTTCCTTCTTCGTCACCGCGACGCGCAGCGACAGCTCGCGCAGCTGCTGCGGGGTGGCTTCCGACGGCGCGTTCATCAGCAGGTCGTAGGCCTGCTGGTTCATCGGGAACATGGTGATCTCGCGCAGGTTCTTCGCCCCTACGAGCAGCATGACGATACGGTCGACGCCGGCCGCCATGCCGCCATGCGGCGGCGCGCCATACTGGAAGGCGCGATAGAGGCCGCCGAAGCGCTCTTCCACCGTCGCGCGGTCCAGGCCGACCATCTCAAAGGCCTTGACCATGGTTTCCGGCAGATGGTTGCGGATGCCGCCTGACGCGATCTCGAAGCCGTTGCAGACCATGTCGTACTGGAACGCCTTGATGCCGAGCGGCTCCTGGCCATTCAGCGCATCGATGCCGCCCTGGGGCATGGAGAACGGGTTGTGGGCGAAGTCGATCTTCTTCTCGTCCTCGTTCCATTCGAAGAACGGGAAGTCGACGATCCAGCAGAGCTCGAACCGCTCGCGGTCGACGAGGTTCAGCTCCTCGCCGGCGCGGGTGCGCGCGGCGCCCGCGAAGCTGACGAACTTCTTCGGGTCGCCAGCGACGAAGAAAGCGGCATCGCCGTCGGCAAGGCCGAGCTGCTGGCGGATCGCCTCGGTGCGCTCCTCGCCGATGTTCTTGGCGATCGGACCGGCGCCTTCGAGTTTCTCGCCCTCCTTGCGCCAGAAGATGTAGCCCAGCCCGGGCTGCCCTTCGCCTTGCGCCCAGGAATTCATGCGGTCGCAGAAGGCGCGGCTGCCGCCGGTCTTGGCGGGAATCGCCCAGACCTCCGCCTTCGCGTCGTTGGCGAGGATGTTCGCGAACACCTTGAAGCCGGAATCGCGGAAATGATCCGAGACCGCCTGCATCTCGATCGGGTTGCGCAGGTCCGGCTTGTCGGTGCCATAGGTGCGCATCGCCTCGTCATAGGGAATGCGGCGAAATTCCTGCGTTACCGGCTTGCCGGCGGCGAATGTTTCGAAGACGCCGCGAAGCACCGGCTCCATGGTGGAGAGCACGTCGTCCTGCTCGACGAAGCTCATCTCGAGGTCGAGCTGGTAGAACTCGCCCGGCAGGCGGTCGGCGCGCGGGTCCTCGTCGCGGAAGCAGGGCGCGATCTGGAAATAGCGGTCGAAGCCGGACACCATGATCAGCTGCTTGTACTGCTGGGGGGCCTGCGGCAGCGCGTAGAAGGTGCCAGGATGGATGCGCGACGGCACCAGGAAGTCGCGCGCGCCTTCCGGCGACGAAGCGGTCAGGATCGGCGTCGAGAACTCGGTGAAGCCGACCTCCCCCATGCGCTTGCGCATCTCGGCGATGATCTTGGTGCGCGCAACGATGTTCTTGTGCAGCGTCTCGCGGCGCAGGTCGAGGAAGCGGTATTTCAGGCGGATGTCTTCGGGGTACTCCGGCTCGCCGAACACCGGCAGCGGCAGCTCCTTGGCGGCCGACAGCACTTCGATCTCACGCGCGAAAATCTCGATCTCGCCGGTCGGCAAGTTGGTGTTGACGGTCTCGGGCAGGCGCGCCTTGACCTCGCCGTCGACGCGGATCACCCATTCGCCGCGCACGGTCTCGGCGACCTTGAAGGCCGGCGAATCCGGATCGGCGACGATCTGGGTCAGGCCGTAATGGTCGCGCAGGTCGATGAAAAGCAGCCCGCCATGGTCGCGCACGCGATGCACCCAGCCCGACAGGCGGACGGAATTGCCGACGTCGGTCTTTCTCAACTGGGCACAGGTGTGGCTGCGGTAACGATGCGTGGTCATGGGTAAAGTCCGGAAAATTGCGGGCATCTGCCCGGCTCGAAAATTGGCGCGAAAAGCGCATGAGAGGCCGGCTTTGTCAAGGCAAGCGGTCACACAGGCGCGCTTCGGTCGTCAGGCAAAGTGGATTTGCGCGCCCCGGCTTTGGAAATCGGCGAGCGTGGCGGCAGGCGCGGTCTTTTCCACCACGAGATGGCGGATCGCGTCCGTCCCCGCCACGCGATAGGGCGCCGCTGTCGCGAGCTTGTCGTTGGTGACGGCAATGACTATGCCGGCGCTGTTTTTGACCATGGCGCGCTTGACCTCGGCTTCGGCCGAATCGAAGGCGGTAACGCMGCGCGCGACATCCAGCCCGCAGGAGCCCAGAAAGAACAGATCCGCGTCGAGCTGCGCCACGGCGGCAAGCGTGTCGGCGCCCACGCAGGTGCCGAGATCGGGCACATAGCGGCCCCCGAGCACAATCAGTTCGACCAAACGACGATCGGCCAGCGCCGAGGCGACGCCCAGCGAATTGGTGGCAATGGTCAAATCCATGTCGCGCGGGATCGCCCTGGCGATCGCCTCGTTGGTCGTGCCGCCGTCGATGAACAGCGACTGCCCCGCCACAAGAAGCCCAACCGCCGCCTTCGCAAGGCGTGCCTTCTCCTCGACCGCATGACCGCTGCGCTGGCCGACGCTCGCCGCGGCAAAGGGCGCCGAAGCGATCGCGCCGCCATAGACGCGGCGCAATTGCCCGGCTTTCGCCAGCTCGCGCAGATCGCGGCGCACCGTGTCTTCTGACACGCCGAAACGGCTGGCCAGCTCACCAGCCAGCACCTTTCCATCCGCCGCCAACTGGTCCCGAATAAGTTGATGCCGTTCTTCGGTGAGCATGCATGATCCTATTTATTTTTGCATGTTATTGCATGCTTTGCCTGTTCATGCAAGAAACGGAGTTGTGAGCGAGCCTAGGCGTTCGCCCGCCATATCTCCTTGTTGGATTGTCCGTGATGACCCTTGGCCTGAAACTCGCCCCTCAGCATCGCGTCTATGCCGGCTTTGCGATCTATTCCTTTGCCATGGGCAACATCTTCCCGCGCCTGCCCGACATCAAGCGAGCCATGGGGATCGAGGACGGCACGCTCGGGCTCGCCCTGATCGGCACGCCGATCGGCACACTGGTCGCGCTGACGCTGGCGACGCCGATCCTGGAGCGCGTCGGCTTTCGCCGCGCGCTGCTTTGGCTGGTGCCGCTGCTTGCGCTTGCCTATTCCATTGCGGTGCATGCACCGGGCCCGGCGTCTCTGTTCCTGATGCTGCTTCCGGTCGGACTGATGATCGGCAGCATCGAGATCATCTTGAATGTCGAGGCCGACAGGACCGAGTTCCTGCTGAAGCGACGCATCATGAACCGGGCGCATTCATTCTGGAGCATCGGCTTTTTCGGCGCCGGGCTGTTCGGCGGCGCGCTGGCGCATCTCGGGCTGTCGCCGCAACTGCATCTGGCGCTGGTGGCGCCGATGGTAGCCGTTGCCATGGCGCTGTTCCTCGGCGGCTTCCAACCGGCGCCCGCACGTTTCGCCACGACCGGCGACAAGGCGCCGGTGTTCGCCCGGCCGACGCTGCCGATCCTCATCCTCGTCGCGGTGACGCTGTCGGCAATGCTGATGGAAGGCGCAAGCATGGACTGGTCGGCGATCTATATGCGCACCGTATTCGACTCCGGTCCGTTCGTTGCCGGCATCACCGTGGCGCTGTTCGCCTTCTCACAGGCGACCACGCGGTTCTTCGCCGACAGCTTTGTCGACCGCCACTCGCCGAGCGGCGTGGCGCGCGTGCTGTTGGCGACGATGATGGTCGGCGTCTTCATCGTCTTCTTCTCGCCTCTGCCCTTCGTCTCGATGCTGGGCTTCGCGCTTTTGGGCATCGGCAGCAGCGCCATCTTCCCGCTGGCGATCTCGGCGGCGGCTCAGCGCACCGACCGTCCCGCGGCGATCAATGTGGCGGCGCTGTCGCAGATCTCCTTCGTCGCCTTCCTGCTTGGGCCGCCGCTGCTCGGCTTCGTGTCGGACCATTGGGGCATACGCTCGGCCTATGGCATCGGCATACCGTTCATCGTGCTCAGCCTGGCGGCCGCGGGCGCGCTTGGCCGTCGGCCATCCTCGAACGCTGTAACGGACGGAATAGGATCCGGCGCGACAGGAGAGCGAGCACCGGCGCGCGCCTACGAGGCATGAGCGGCTCGCCCGGCAACGCCGCCTAGCGGAGCGGGCCGCGACATCGCAGCTTGGCGCACAGGCACGCGACGCGATTTCGCATGGGAGAACCCGGCGATCGGCCACCGCTTACGTTGCGGCGGCTTGACGAAAGCGCGCGCGGCTGAAATTGAAAGAGGCCTAATACTGTGCCAAAAGCGATTTGATGCGCGTCATCACGACACAAGAAGAACTCGAGAGCGTTGTCGCGGCGTTCGAAAAGTCGGAATTCGTTACCGTCGATACCGAATTCATCCGCGAGACGACCTTCTGGCCGATCCTCTGCCTGATCCAGATCGCCGCGCCTGGGATCGAGGCGCTTATCGATCCGTTGGCGCCCGGCATCGACCTGAAGCCGTTTTTCCGGCTCATGGCCAATGAAGCGGTGCTGAAGGTCTTCCACGCGGCGCGCCAGGACATCGAAATCATCGTCCATCTCGGCGATCTGGTGCCGCATCCGGTGTTCGACACGCAGGTGGCGGCCATGGTCTGCGGCTTCGGCGACAGCGTTTCCTACGACCAGCTCGTGCAGAAGGTCACCGGAGCCCGGCTGGACAAGTCCTCGCGTTTCACCGACTGGCGGCACCGGCCGCTCTCCGACAAGCAGCTCGAATACGCGCTTGCCGATGTCACCCATCTGATCAAGGTCTTCCAGCATCTCAGCGCCGAGCTGAAACGCGAGGATCGCGCGCACTGGCTGAAGGAGGAGATGGATATCCTCACCTCGCGCGAGACCTACGATCCGCACCCCGAGGACGCCTGGAAGCGGCTGAAGATGCGGCTGCGCAAGCCGCAGGAGCTGGCGATCGTGCAGGCGGTGGCCGCCTGGCGCGAGCGTGAGGCGCGCGAGCGCGACGTGCCGCGCGGCCGCGTGCTCAAGGACGATGCAATCTACGAGATCGCGCAGCAGGCGCCGCGCGACGCGGCAGCGCTCGGCAAGCTGCGCACCACGCCGAAAGGCTGGGAACGCTCCGCTACGGCAACCGCCCTGCTCGGCGCGGTCAACGCCGCCCTTGCCTTGCCCAAGGACGCGATGCCTAAACTGCCGAAAAGCGTGCAGCCGCCGGAGGGATCGAGCGCGGCGGCGGAACTGCTCAAAGTGCTGCTCAGGATCGTCGCCGAAAAGGAAGGCGTCGCCGCCAAGGTGCTGGCCTCCAGCGACGATATCGACCGCATAGCAGCCGAAGGCGACGAAGCCGACGTGGCGGCGCTGCAGGGCTGGCGGCGCGCCGTTTTCGGCGAGCAGGCGCTGAGGCTGGTGCGCGGCGAGATCGGCATCAAGTTCGACAAGCGCAGGATCGCGGTGTTCGACCTGTAGCCTCTCCTTCTCTCCTTGCGGGAGAAGGCAGAGCCTCCCTCACACCGCCCCCAGCAAGTGCAGCGCGAACCAGATCCAGGCGACGAAAAGTATGCCGGCGCCGAGGAAAAACGCGCGGCTGCGGTGCAGCACATAGTTTCTGTCGAGATGCACCCAGGCGTGAACATAGCGTGAGATTATGAAGAGCCACATCAGCGCCAGCGTCAGATAGTTCACGCCGTTGGTGACGAACAGCGCCAGGCACAGAACGTGGAACAGAACCGGCAACTCGAACTGGTTGATCAGGTTGTTGGCGACAGTGATGCTCGAGGCCGGCTCGGTCGAGCGAACCTTGTACTGGCTAACCCTGGCCTCGCCCGACTTCACCGCGAGATAGCGCCGCTTTAGCATCACCAGATAGACGATATAGACCAGGAGCACATGCGCCAGCATCGGCCAGAAGATGGCGGTCTGGCGCATTTCTCCCTCAGCGCCGCCGCTGCCCGGCCAGCGCGAAGACCGCGATGACGAAGACCGGGATCGCCAGCAGCGCGAATTTGGTGACGGTCAGCGAAGAGGCGAAGGCCAGCGAATCGGGATTGGCCAGCTGGAAATCGGAGAGCAGCCGGGCCAAGGCAAGATTCTGGGCATAGTCGGCGGCCGTATAGGGCAGCACCAGCACGAGCGCGAACAGGGCCTGCACCTGCGCCGGCATGGCGCGGAACGTGCTGAGCCGCCGCCCGAAGGCAAGGATGAGGCTGACCAGCGTCAGCGACAGCAGCGCCGGGAACAAGAGATCGAAGGTCAGATAATGCCAGACGATGATGATCTCGCCGCCGCGCCGGCCGAGCGCGGTGAGCCAGGCCATGCCTTCGTCAGGCGTGAAGCCGGCGACGCGCATGTCGAGCGAGAACAGGCCGCCGCTCAAGCGCTGGAAATAGAGAAACTCCAGCGCCGTCATGACGAGGAATAGCGCAATCGAAGCGATAGAGAGCGCCGCCGCGTGACGCGACAGCCGCAGCACCGCCGCGCTCAAATCACGCCACAGTCCCCGCTGGCGGTCGGACTGATCGGCCTCTCGATCAAAGTCCGCCCGGGTAATTTGGGCTTTCGCGGGTGATCGTGACGTCATGGGCGTGGCTTTCACGAAGTCCGGCGTTGGATATGCGCACAAAGGTGGCGCGCTCGCGGAAATCCGCAAGGTCACGTCCACCCACATAACCCATAGCGGCTTTCAGGCCGCCTGCAAGCTGGTGCAGCACGCCAGCCACAGGTCCTTTGTAGGGAACCTGTCCTTCAATGCCCTCCGGAACCAGTTTCAGGGTGTCGCGAACCTCGGCCTGGAAGTAGCGATCGGCCGAGCCGCGCGCCATGGCGCCGACCGAGCCCATGCCGCGGTAAGCCTTGAAGGAGCGGCCTTGGTGCAGATAGACCTCGCCCGGGCTCTCGTCAGTGCCGGCCAGCAGCGAGCCGATCATGGCGGCGCTTGCGCCGGCGGCGAGCGCCTTGGCGAGGTCGCCCGAATATTTGATGCCGCCATCGGCAATGACGCTCACGCCGGCCTTGCTGGCCGTCTCGACCGCCGACATGATCGCCGAAAGCTGCGGCACGCCGACGCCGGCGACGATTCGGGTCGTGCAGATCGAGCCCGGACCGATGCCGACCTTGACGGCGTCGGCGCCGGCATCGATCAGCGCCTGCGTGCCTGCGGCGGTGGCGACATTGCCGGCCAGGATGCGCACTGAATTGGAGAGCTTCTTTGCCCGCGCCACGGCCTCCAGCACACGCTGCGAATGGCCATGCGCGGTATCGATGACCAAAAGGTCGACGCCGGCATCGATCAGGCGCTCGGCGCGCTCGAAGCCGTCATCGCCGACGCTGGTGGCGGCGGCGGCGCGCAGCCGCCCCTGCGCATCCTTGGTGGCATGCGGGTTGAGCTGCGACTTCTCGATGTCCTTGACGGTGATCAGCCCGACGCAGTTGCCGTTCCTGTCGACCACCACCAGCTTCTCGATGCGATGCTTGTGGAGCAGGCGCTTGGCCTCGTCCTGGTCGACATTCTCCTTGACCGTGATCAGGTTCTCACGGGTCATCAGCTCGTAGACCTTCTGCGACGGATCGGAAGCGAAACGGACGTCGCGGTTGGTGAGGATGCCGACCAGGCGGCCGACCGTGTGGCCGCCGGTGCCGCCGTTCTCGACCACCGGAATACCGGAAATGCCGTTTGTGCGCATCAGCGCCAGCGCGTCGGCGAGCGTGGCATCCGGACCGATGGTGACCGGGTTCACCACCATGCCGGATTCGAATTTCTTGACCTGCCGGACCTGCTCGGCCTGCTCTGCCGGGGTCAGGTTGCGGTGAATGACGCCGATGCCGCCGGCCTGCGCCATGGCGATCGCCAGCCGCGCCTCGGTGACAGTATCCATGGCCGCCGACAGGATCGGCACGTTGAGATCGATATCGCCGGCAATGCGGGTGCGGATGTCGGTTTCGCCAGGCATCACCTCGGAATGGCCGGGCTGCAGGAGCACGTCGTCGAAGGTCAGCGCCAGCGCGCCGGTGGACGTTTCGATGATTTTTGCCATGGCCAGTCCTTTTGAATGCGGAAAAGGCGCCGGGCCGATTGGCCAGCGCCGACTCTCATCTTCCCTTTCAGGATTGGCGCTGGCTGGTAACACGTCCCGAGACGGAAGGAAAGCGGGTCGTTACTCGACGCGCCGGGTTCCTATTCGGCGCCGAGAAGGGCATCGAGCAAAGCATGACGCGGCGACGCAAAAGGATTTACGACAGTTACGCCGCCCCAAGTAAAGCCGTCTTGTAGGTCCTCTGACAGAAGGAGCCGGCAACCCGTTTGCGACGCGGCGGAAAGAATGACCGCATCCCAGATACCAAAACGATGATCGGCGGCCAGATCGGCTGCCATCATCATCACTTCGGGTGTTGTCCCAGTAATCGGAAATGCGTCTCGCCAACTCAGCAGTGCGTCTCGAGCTTCTTCCGGCGATCGCCCGGCCTTGCAGACAAGCACATTGTACAGTTCACCCAGGACCTGGATCGGAACGATGGCAGTCTCTTGGGGAACGCTGCGCAACAAGTCGAGAACGGTATCGCGTTTTTCAACGCTGTTGACCCCTTCCGCGTAGACGAGGATGTTGGTGTCGAGTGCGACCTTCACCGGTCGTCCTCATAAAGCTCGTCACGGGTCCAATGCCCCGCTTGCACGACTGGCTGCCGTTCAAGTCGTGATAACAAAGCCGCGCGCGAGCGGGCAGGCACGCCTTCGTGCTTATCAGCAGGCACGATCCGAGCCACTGGACGTCCATGGCTGGTCACGACGTAGCTCTGGCCCTCACGCACCTCACGAAGGATATGTGAGAATCTGCGATTGGCATCGGCAGCCGATACGGCTTCATCCACGATTGCACCCATTTGTAGTTATTTTCACTACAATAGCGATAGTGACTGAATTTATCAAGCATCTTGGGGTCGTTGACTCGCCCCACCAGTGGTTGCGGTCGCACAAACGTGACAGCAATTTAATGCGACATCCGGGCCGAGGCGTGATAACCGCCCGGTCGCACCGGTTCGCCCCCAAGCCGGTGCCAGAATCGCGAAGACAAATCAGGGCGTTTCCCCTTGAACCGCATCATCCCGCTTATCCTGGCGGTCGCACTTTTCATGGAGAACATGGATTCGACCGTGATCGCGACGTCGCTGCCGGCGATCGCCATCGACATCCACACCAGCCCGATCGCGCTGAAGCTGGCTTTGACGGCTTATCTGGTGTCGCTGGCGATCTTCATTCCGATCAGCGGCTGGATGGCGGACCGGTTCGGCGCCAAGACCGTGTTCCGCGCCGCGATCGGCGTCTTCATCGCCGGCTCGGTCGCCTGCGCCTTTTCCAATTCGCTGCCGGCTTTCGTGGTGTCGCGCTTCCTGCAAGGCATAGGCGGCGCGATGATGACACCCGTCGGACGCCTGGTGCTGGTGCGCGCCACGCCGAAGAACGAACTGGTCGCGGCGATGGCCTGGCTGACCGTGCCGGCGCTGGTCGGACCGCTCGTCGGGCCGCCGATTGGCGGCTTCATCACCACCTATTTCACCTGGCACTGGATCTTTCTGATCAACGTGCCGATCGGGTTGCTGGGCATGTGGCTCGCCACGCGGTTCTTACCCGAAACCGAGCCGACGGAGACCCCGCCGCTCGATTTCCCGGGATTTGTGCTCAGCGGTCTCGCAGCGTCCGGCGTCGTCTTCGGCCTTTCCGTCGTCAGCCTGCCGGCGCTGCCGCCGATGGCCGGCTTCATCACGGTGGCGGTCGGGGTGATCTCCGGCTTGCTTTATCTGCTCCATGCCCGCCGCGCCAAGAACCCGCTGCTGGCGCTGGAGCTGTTCCGCAACCAGGTCTTCCGGTCCTCGGTGCTCGGCGGCTCGCTGTTTCGCGTCGGTATCGGCGCGGTGCCGTTCCTTCTGCCGCTGATGTTCCAGATCGGCTTCGGACTGACGCCGTTCCAGTCGGGCATGATCACCTTCGTCTCGGCGATCGGCGCCATCGGCATGAAGTTCGTCACGGCACTGCTGTTCCGGCTTGCCGGCTTCCGGCGCGTGCTGATCTGGGGCTCGCTGGTCGCGGCCGCCTCGATCGCCATCTACGGCCTGTTCACGCCGCAGACGCCCTACGCGCTGATGCTGGCGATCCTTCTGGTCGGCGGCTTCATCCGCTCGATGTTCTTCACCGGCGTCAATGCACTTTCCTATGCCGAGATCACGCCCGCAGACTCCAGCAAGGCGACGCCGATCACCGCGGTTTTCCAGCAATTGTCGATCGCAATGGGCGTGGCGCTGGCCGGCGGCATCCTCGAAGTGTCGACCTCTATCCATGGCGGGCCGCTGACCTTGCGGGATTTCCACATCGCCTTCTTCATCGTGGCAGCCGTCTCGGCGGCAGCCTCGATCACCTTCATGCGGCTTGGGCCGGAGGCCGGCAATGCCGTCTCGGGCCATGGGCGGCTGACCACGCCGAAGACGCTGGAAACGGTTGGGACGGCGGGGAAGTGAGCACGCCTTCCTTCTCCCCTTGTAGAGAAGGCGTTAGCCTTTGAACTCCTTCGCCAGCAGGTAAAGCTCCACCGATTCGTCGCGCGAGGCCGGCGGCTTCACATGATGGACCGAGCGGAAGTTCTGCTTCAGCAGTGACAAGAGCTCGTTCTCAGCGCCGCCCTGGAATGTCTTGGCAAGAAAATGCCCGCCGGGCTTCAGGACATGCAGCGCGAATTCGGCCGCCACTTCGCACAGATGCATGGTGCGCAGGTGGTCGGTGCGGCGGTGCCCTGTCGTAGGCGCCGCCATGTCGGACAGCACAATATCCGGCTGGCCGCCAAGCGCTTCGGCCAGTTTCTGCGGCGCGTCGGGGTCGAGGAAATCCATCTGCAGGATGACGGCGCCCGGAACCGGATCCATTTCGAGATAGTCGATGCCGACAACGTGCGGATTTTCAGCGCTCGACTTGGTCCGCGCGGCCGCCACCTGGCACCAGCCACCGGGGGCAGCACCGAGGTCGATCACCTTCATGCCGGGCTTCAGCAGATGATGCTTGTCGTCGATCTCGATCAGCTTGTAGGCGGCGCGGGAGCGGTAGCCATCGGCCTTGGAGCGCTGCACATAAGGATCGTTCATGTGGCGCTCGAGCCAACGGCGCGAGGATTCCTTCAAGCCGCTCTTCTTCTTGATCCTGGTCTTGAGGACGCGAATGTTTCCCAAGCCCGGCTTTTCGGGTTTCTTGCTCATCACCGGCCACGCCCCTCACTGCGCCAGACGCCGTCATCGGCCATCAGCTCGCTCAAAATCCCCTCGCGCAGGCCGCGGTCGGCGACGCGCAGCCGCTCGGACGGCCACACACCGCGGATCGCCTCCAGGATGGCGCAGCCGGCGAGAACGAGATCGGCGCGGTCGGCGCCGATGCAGGGGTTGGCGCAGCGCTGCTGGAAATCCCAGCCGATCAGCCGCTCTATCATGCGGTCGACGCTGTCGCGGTCCATCCAGAGGCCATCGACGCGGCGGCGGTCGTAGCGATCGAGATCGAGATGCACGCCGGCGAGCGTCGTCACCGTGCCGGAAGTGCCGAGCAGATGGAAGTTGGGGCTAGCCAGCACATGCGCGAGCCGGTCGCGGCCGTCGAAGGCCTTCAGCCGGGCGGCCACGTCCTCGACCATTGCGGCAAAAGTCTCGCGCGTCACCGTGCGGCCGCCGAAGCGCTCCGCGAGCGAGACGACGCCGACGGGCAGCGACGTCCAGGAGACGATGTGGTTGGCGAGCCGCGGAGAGCGCCGTCCGGTCAGGTCGATCAGCGCGATTTCCGACGAGCCGCCGCCAATATCGAACAGCACCACGCCTTGCGTGTCGCGCTCGACCAGCGAGCCGCAGCCGGAAACGGCAAGGCGGGCCTCGGTCTGGCGGTCGATGATCTCGAGCTTCAGCCCGGCCTCGCGCTCGACGCGATCGAGAAACTCGACGCCGTTGGCGGCCGAGCGGCAGGCCTCGGTGGCGATCAGCCTGGCTTTCCTGATCTTGCGGTTGCGCAGCTTCTCGCCGCAGATCTTCAGCGCCTCGACAGCGCGGTCCATCGCCGCCTGGCTGAGCCGGCCGCTCGCCGTCAGCCCCTCGCCCAATCTGACGATGCGCGAGAAAGCGTCGATGACGCGAAACTGGCCGTGACGGCCAGGCACCGCGACCAGCAACCGGCAATTGTTGGTGCCGAGGTCGAGCGCGGCAAAGACGGGCAATTCCGGTCGCGGCGGACGCTGCGGGGCCGTCAGCCTTGGCTCAACCTGCGAAGGCACGCTCTGAGGCTGGCTTGCCGCCGTGGCGGCAGCCGCCAACTGCGGCACGACGCCGTTCTCGTCGCGCGCGAACACCTTGCGGCCGCGCTTGCGCTTGCGGCGCTTGCGCGTCTTGCCTTTCGGCTGATCGCCATGCTGGTCGGCTTGGCCGGTTTGTCTCTGGCCGGCATGTCTGGGGTCGGCATGTCTGGGATGCGCACCCGCGTGGCGGCTGAATCGCGCCGGCTGCGGGCCCGCCGACTGCGCCGGCGATGCCCCGGACATACCCACTGCCGACGCGCCCGCGCCGGTATCGTGGTCTTCCACTTCAGTTCCTTCCGGCGCCGCGCGAACCGGGAACGGACGCAGCAGGCACCTCGATTTGTTTCAAGTTGGCGCCAGAGTAGCAGCGCCGTTCGCAATCACCAAGAGCGCGAGGCCGAATTTCGCCAACCTCACATTTGCCGAGATCACGTTGGGGCAATGTCTTGCCGGTTGAATAGCCGGCTTCAATCAGGCATGTCTCAAATGCGGGTTCGAAGGGGTCGGGCAACATCAAATCAGTGAGCTGCAGCGCATGATGACGACGCCATGAATTGGAGGCGCTATTTCTGGCCGGTCATAGGCATCGCGGCGGTGGCGTTCTCGCTGTGGCTGCTCATCCACGAACTGCGCGGCATTTCGCTCGACGATGTCTGGGCCGGCATCGCCGCCATCCCGCCGYGCGATTGGGTGCTCGCGGCGCTGAGCTCGGTCGTCGCCTATGCCTCGCTCGCCGGCTACGACCACATAGCGCTGCTGCATATCGGCAAAAAAGTATCGTGGCTGTTCGTCACGCTCTGCTCCTTCACCACCTACGCGGTGTCGCACAATATCGGCGGCTCGGTATTTTCCGGCGCGGTGATCCGCTATCGCGCCTACGCCACGCGGGGGCTGACCGGCCAGGAGGTCGGCGTGCTGGTGGCGATCTGCTGGTTCACCTTCATCCTGTCCAGCGTTTTCCTCGGCGGCCTCGTTCTGTTGTTCGAGCCGCAGATCATCGACCGCTTCACCGGCGCGCCCCACCATGGCGCCGCCTTTGCCGCGGGGCTCGCCATGCTCATCCTCGTCGGCGCGTATGCCTTCGGCAGTTGGCTTCGGCTGAGGCCTTTGAAGATAGGCAGCTTCCAGCTCCACTACCCCGCGCTGCAGATCGTGGCGCGACAGTTGCTGGTTGGGCCGGTCGAGCTGCTCGGCGCCGCGGCGATCATCTACTTTGCCCTGCCGGATGCCGGCAATCCCGGCTWTTTCGTCGTGCTCGGCGTGTTCATGGTGTCGTTCTCGATCGGGCTGCTGTCGCATGCGCCGGGCGCGCTCGGCGTGTTCGAGGTCGTCTTCCTCACCGGCCTTTCCGACATGGATCCGGTCGGCGTGCTTGCAGCACTTCTGGTGTTCCGCCTGTTCTATCTCATCATTCCGCTGCTGATCGGCCTTGGCGTGGTGCTCTATTTCGAGCATTCGCAGTACAGCCGCGGCGAGAGCTGAAGCCTTCCGCCCGCCCGGCCGAGCCGCCAACGCATGTCGCCAAAAGCGCGGAGCGCTTTGGGCGAATGACATGCATCGGACAAAGGCTTCAAAAAGGCTGCGATTGAACTCAGCTGCGGGCTTGACTATTTTTCGATGGCGGCTACAAGGCAGCGCTCGCGGCACATAGCCGCCCGCTTTGCACGGCACGGGCCGCGCCTGCTGGGGAATAGGTTAACGGTAGACCCACGGACTCTGACTCCGTTAGTCCTGGTTCGAATCCAGGTTCCCCAGCCAAGCTTCTTTTTTCATGGATTTTCAATACGTTAGCGAACGTTAGAGACTGCCAAGTGTTGCGGCTTTGTGGGTACGGATCGAGAAAAGTCGGATAGCCGCCTTCATGCTGCGAGCGCGAATCCACCACGTCTGTATGATGGATCCAACATCATGGCATCGAAGGTCATCACCCGCCCTTAGTCCTTCAGCCACTTTATGCCGTACTTGCGCGACATTGCCGCATAGACCTCGGGCATCGATGCACCGCTTGCCTCAGCCTGCGAAAGGTCCCGGAAGAAACGCTCAAACCCCGCCGGCGACGTTATCGTCAGAAAACGACCGGTGCGCGGCACGATACGCCGATGGGCATGCGGAACGCCCCGCGGCGCGAACATCGTTCCRCCCGGTCCCACCCGAAAATCCCGGTCACGGCAACGGAAGACATGCTCGCCCTCGATCACGTAAAAAAGCTCGTCTTCGTTCGCATGGCAATGAAGGGGCGTATCCAGGGGATCGATCTCCTCAACAACCGAAAAGGCGCCGCCGGTGGTATCGGCGGATGCCTTGACGAGGAAATCAGCGCCGCTGAAATGCAGCCGCTCGCCCTCACCGGCTTCCAGACTATACGCGGCAAGCGTCGTCTTCATGGCATGTCTCCGCTCTCCACGCGGCGGGTATATTATAAAGCTCTCCGGAGAATGGCTGCTCGCGCCCGCCACCGCCGCGGATGGGCTCTCGGCAGCTTTCATGCCAGCGTCCGCCCGCCGGCCAAGACTCTGGGTAGCCCGCCCCTAGTCCTCAGGGGACGTGGGATGCCAGGTTGGAAGATCAGCCCATTCGACCACGGTCATTGTCGAAGGGAGCTCGGTTTGGACTGGAGGCTGCCACTTGGGCAATAAGTGCCTAACTGCACCGAGAAGCCGAGATACGGCGCGCAAGAACGAACTTCTAGATATTCCAATGGCTTGGGACATAACCACCTCCTGTCGATCAACGACAGCGGCAGTCTCGGCTCATCTGGCGGTTTGTGTCCCAAAAGGCCTCCAAAATCTCTCGAAAATTCGCGAGCGCTCAGTCCGGCAGGCCTGCCCTGCGAAGCCCGTCGGCAAGAATACGATAGCGCTCGTGATTGGGGCGCCGATCTAACCTTTCGAAATGCGACATGCGCAGATAGGGAGCGAGGACCAAAACTCTTTCGACTGCCTGTTTGGCTTTCTCAACTTGGCCGAGGTGCCCGTAAGCAGCCGCCAAGGTGTACCAGGACGCCAGCCATTCCCCATTGGCGGCGATGCTCCTAAGCGCCCATTCGACACCGGCCTCAAACTCCTTGCTGAAAATGTGGGAGCAGCTGATGCCCAGTAGGATTTCGTAGTTTACAAGCGCCGCGGGAGAAATCTCATACGCTTTCAAGAACGTTTGCCTTCCCAGTTCCAGGTCACCGACCAGCACATTGCAGAAGGCGAAGAGCGATAGCACGGTTGGGTTATTCGGGTTGGCGAGGCGAGCCTCAGCAAGCATTGCAAGGCCGCGCTCACGCTGGCCGCCAATGATAATGAGGATCAAAGCCGAAATGGCGACGACTTGCGGATCATCATGTCCCAATTCGGCGGCACGTTCGGCAAGTTCGAGCGAACGTCTTCGTTCAGTGTCGCTCATGCCTGTTCCAAATGTGTCTTGTCGCTCATATGCCCAGGCCGCTTGCGCCAATCCGGCGGCAAAGTCCGGATCGAGCCTCACACATTCTTCAAGCAAGCGAATTGCCTCGGCGCGCGCCGTCGGCTCGATGGTTCGAAAGAGCGGAAGTGCTCGCAGGTATAGGTCATAGGCATCCAGACTCTCCGGTCTCTTTCGCCGAGCACGCTCGATTTCCGCCCGACTGATGGCGGGCTCGACCAGGCCTACGATCGCCTCGGTGACCCGGTCTTCAAGGTCGAAGAGGTCGGCAACGACCCCTTCGAAGCGCTCAGCCCAGAGCTGACTGGCGTGGGGCGCATCGAGCAAATGTGCGCTGACACGAACCCGTTCGCCCGAACGAAGCACGGAGCCTTGTAGGAGATAGCGGACGCCTAGCGCCGCTGCGATGTCCCCCGGCGAGGAGTTGTGTGCCAAAGCTGCAGCGGCTGTGAGGGTKGGTGTGACGGAGAGCCCTCGGAAGCGGGACAAGGCGGCGACGATTCCCTCGACGACACCCTCCGCGAAATAAGCTGAATCGCCGGCTCCAGATGGGTCTCTGAAAGGAAGCACCGCAATGACAGGGCGTTTCGGCTCCGAAAGGTAGTCGTCACCGCGCGTGAGCGTTCGCAGCAAGCGGTACCCGAACCGAGGAACCGTCGCGATCCATTCCGCTCCGTTCTCCGCGCGGCCCAGAACCTTGCGAAGTGCCGCGATCTGGACTGAAAGGTTGGCCTCTTCGACCGTCAGGCCCGGCCAGCCGCGCTCAAACAGCGTATCCTTGGAGACCGGCTCGCCGCGCGCCTCGATGAGAGCAGTAAGCAGCGCCACGCCGCGTTGCCCTATGGACAGCGGCTCGCCATCCCGCGTCAGGATACCGGTCAGCGGGTCAAGAACAAACGAACCGAAGGAGTATTTGGCGTCCACCATGAGCTCAGTTCTAGCCCACTGGCTGCGTAGGTGGAACCGACAGTCTGCCCTCGTTGCTCACCATCGCCGCGTTGGGAAAGGCTTCTTCGACAGACAGTCCTGCTTGGCCAATTTCCGTTTGATTGCCGAACATATTAGCAATCAACGATATATTAACAGCTAGGGTGCAGCCTGCTCGAATCGGGAATGTCCCCCGATCGACGATCCGGCGCTCAATGTGCCGAGACGCTCGACCGATGCGGAGCAAACGCATGAGTGTCGAAACAGCATTGGCGCAGATATTGCGCATGATCCATCGTCGCGCCCTGAATTTGGCGACAATGCCGGACGATGAAAGAGATCCATACTACGACAGCATCCGCCGGTCATGTTGCGGAGCAGCCGAGCATATAGGGCAGTCTCCCGACAATGCGGCCATCACGGCAAACAGCATGGTCGAGTTTACCCGGGCAATGGTCGGCATCATCGAGGCGGGGCGCGGGTAAGCCGCAAACGTCGACACGTTTGCGACGAACTCGGGAGGTGCCGAGACGCGCGGCGGCTACGGCGCGTTAGCCGAAGCTCGCAAGGCGATGATTGCCACGGGCGCATCGGCGTCAGGCTTCCGAGCCATCGCTATCTCAGATCGCGCCCCGAGTGTTCGACGACAAATGTTTCGCTATCGGCATTACCGGCCAGCAAATATCCAATTGATTGTCGAACGACAGCCCGTTTCGCATCCGCTTTGGATGGCCGGCATCCCGCGCTTATTTCAAGATCCTTCATGCAATTCTCACCATTGTTGCTGTATCCGGTCTGGCCGGCTCGGCCTATGCTCAGCAGGCAACAGTCAATTCCTGCGTCAACCCTGGCGATTACTGGACCCATTGCCTGAACGGCACGCATGGCAGCCACAATGATGGTCGCGGAAGCGATCGTCGTTAATCGGCACGTCCGCTGAAAAAGAGCCCCGCAGGCATCTCGCCTGCGGGGCTTTTTTTGCGCTTCACCGCACCTACCGGAGGGCTTGGACACCCTGGGACTGCCAGGCCATTTCACGCAGCTTTGAGAGAACGGCGTTCTCGAATTGCGAGGCCTGGTGAAACTCACTAGTGACCACGCCCAGCTTGCGCGGCGGCAGGCCATCCCGCAAGGGAATCACGGCGAGGCCGGGCAGCGGGCATGATCTGGCGGCGATCTCGGGGACGACAGTCAGGCCGATATTCTGCTGCGCGAGCTGGCAACCGGTCATAAGCTGGCGCACTTCGACGACGGTTTTTGGCTGCAGGCCGGATCGCTCGGACATCATGGCGAGCCAGTTGCCCGATGTCGTTCCCGAGGGAAAGCGGATGAAGGGCTCGGCAAGCACATCCTCATCACCCAACTCGGACCGCGCGGCAAGCGGATGCGACGTCGACAGGACGACGCAGGCGCCGTCCTGGCAAAGCGGCTCGAACAGGAGGCCGGGCGATGCGACGAAGACGCTGCTGATGCCGAAATCGATCTCATTCGACCTCACAAGCTGGAACGTCACCTCGCTGTCGATCTCCACGATATCGAGCACATGGCTCGGAAACCTGGGCCTCAGCGCAAGGAAGGCGGGGCCGATGAACATCGCGGCAAAGGAAGCCACGCTGGCAACCCGCAGGATCTGTTCGGTACCGAGGCTTAGCGAGGCAAGTTGATCGACAATCGCCTCGTTGCCCGCAACGAGCCGACGGAGGCCCGGCAGCAGCGAGCTGCCGGCAGGGCTGAGCCGAAGCCCTTCACGGTCGCGAACCAGCAGCGCGAAGCCCAGTTGTCTCTCCAACTGCGTGACGTGCTGCGAGATGGCCGGCTGGGTAAGGCCCAGCGCGTCCGCCGCCTGGGTGAACGAGTTCAATTCCAGCACCGTCAGCAGGCTGCGCACGCGGCGCACGGATATTTCGTCCCGTCGGGAAAGCATGGCAATGCCTCCATAAGAACCTTCGAACCATCATAAAGAAACGTTATTTCCTGCCGTATTCATAAGCAACTAGCGTCCGCTGCAACGATGTGCGGAGGCTTGGGATGACGGCTCGCGATTCAGGGATCCACAGAATTCATGCCCGCAGGAATCATTCCTGCTACGGAATGGGCCTGGGCATCATCATCCTCGACGAGGTGTACCCGGGATTTCCCGGCGATGTGCGAAACGCGAGCGCCTATCCCTTTCCGATCCAGTACGAAATCGCCGAAGGCGTCGACATCCAGAACCTCGTACGCGGCGACGACAAGAAAGCCTTGCTGGAGCCGATCGTCAGGGCCGCGCGGAAACTGGAACGCATGGGATGCCGGGCGATCGCCGCCGAATGCGGCTACTTCGCCTGGTTCCAGAAGGAGATCGCGGCAAGTGTCGACGTGCCGGTCTTGGCGTCGAGCCTGCTGCAGGTACCTCTCGCCCAGATGACGATCGGCCCCGAAAGGGTCGTCGGCATTCTCGTCGCCGAGGGCGACCGGCTCAGTGACCGGCATCTCACGTCAGTGGGTGTGACGCTCGGGACGAACTATGTCGTTCACGGCGCCAAGGACGACGGGAAGACGCCCCAGTTCGACAGTCTCTGGACAAAGGACATCCGGCCAGAAATCCCGACCGCCGATTACGGCCTGGCGGAGCGCGATATCGTCAAGGTGGCGAAGGATTTCGCCGCCGCCCATCCTCGCATGGGAGCCATGGTGCTGGAATGCACCGGGTTTCAGCCCTTCGGCCGGGCGATACAGCGGGAGATCGACATGCCCGTGTTCAGCTGGTCGACCCTGCTGGACTACGCCTATTCCGTCACCGTGCACCGGGATTTCTACGGCCATGTCTGACCCGCGCGACCAGCCCAAATGGAAAAGGCGCGGCCGAGACCGCGCCCTTCCTAAGCTTCTTCGGAGGCCTGTTCCTCCGCGCGCGGGCCCTACTCCGCCGCCTCGTAGCCGGCGATGCCCTTGATCTCGAGGAAATCCTCCAGGCCGTATTCGGCATATTCGCGGCCGTTGCCGGACTGCTTGTAGCCGCCGAACGGCAGGCCGGCGTCCCAGGTTGGGTAGTTGATGTAGACATTGCCGGAGCGCATGCGGGCCGCTGCCTGGCGCGCCTTCTCGATGTCCTTGGCCTGGATGTAGGAGGCCAGGCCGTAGACGGTATCGTTGGCCTGCTCGACCGCCTGCTCCACCGTGTCGTAAGGCATGATCGACAGTACTGGCCCGAAGATCTCTTCCCTCGCGATGCGCATGTGGTGCGTGACGTTGGCGAAGACGGTCGGGCGGACATAGTAACCGCGGTTGAGTTCGGCCGGACGGCCGGGACCGCCAGCGACCAAGGTGGCGCCTTCATCTATGCCGCTCTGGATCAGATCCTGGATCTTGTCGAACTGGATCTGGCTCACCACGGGGCCGAGCTTGGAGGTAGGCGCGTCGGCTGGGCCGACGGTGAATTTCTCCGCCGCCTTCTTCGCATAGCCTGCCGCCTCGTCGTGACGGTCGCGCGGCACGAACATGCGGGTCGGCGCGTTGCACGACTGGCCGCTGTTGCCGAAGCAGCCGGCGACGCCCTTGGTGACCGCCCGCTCCAGATCGACATCCGGGAACAGGATGTTCGCCGATTTGCCGCCGAGCTCCTGATGCACGCGCTTGACCGTGTCGGCCGCCGCCTTGGCGACCAGGATGCCCGCCCGCGTCGAGCCGGTGAAGGACATCATGTCGACATCCGAGTGGCTGGCCAGAGCCTGGCCGACGGTCGGGCCGTCGCCGTTGACGAGGTTGAACACGCCCTTCGGCACGCCGGCCTCATCGATGATCTCGGCGAAGATGATGRCATCGAGCGGCGCGATCTCGGACGGCTTCAGCACCATGGTGCAGCCGGCGGCGAGCGCCGGACCGACCTTGCAGGTGATCTGGTTGAGYGGCCAGTTCCACGGCGTGATCAGGCCGACGACGCCGATCGGCTCCTTGACGATCAGCGACGAGCCCTTGACGTGGCGGAACTGGAAAGTCTTCAGCACCTCCGCCATCTTTTCCAGATGCGCAAGGCCGACGCCGACCTGGCTGTCCAGCGCCATCTGGCGCGGCGCGCCCATCTCGCGCGAGACGGCGAGCGCAAGGTCCTTGCTGCGCTTCTTGTAGACATCGATGACGCGGTTAAGGATGTCGAGCCGCTCCTCGACTTCAGTGAAGCCGAAGGTGGCGAAGGCGCGCTTGGCGGCGGCCACCGCCTTGTCGACATCGGCCTTGGAGCCCAGCGAAATCTGCGCGAAAGCGTCTTCGTTCGAGGGATCGATAACGTCGAGCGTATTCGGCACAACAGGATCGACCCAGGCGCCATCGATATAGAACTGCAGATTGTGTGACATGGTTTCGCTCCTGCGGACCGCTTTGCTCGATTGTGGTGAGATGGTCGTCGTATATCGCCAGAAATAACGATGCGGCATGTGCTCTGTCAAACGCAAGCGAGAAGTGCTTGAGCCAGCGCGTCGGGTGTTGCGCCAGAGTTGGCGCCACCGCATTCTCGACTAGAGCAGTGTATGCCCTGCCTCGCCCAGCAAGCGTATCGCAGCGGCGCCGTCTGCAGCCTTCACCAACAGATGGTCGCCGTCGAAGGTGGAGACGACGAAGACGCCCAGGCCATTTTCCGACAGCGGCCTGATGACCGACAGCACGATGCCGGTTTCGCCGAAGGCAAAGGGGCCTTCGAATTTGAAGGCGACCCAGTCGCTATCCTGCCTGACGCTATCCGGTACGCGATCCTGCAGACAGGTGATGGAAAGCTCATCCTCGGTTCTGGCGATGCTGACGAAACCCGGTCCGTCTGCCCAATCAGGAATGCCGTGCCCGGCTCCCAACCGCGAAATCGCATACAAGCCGGGCAGTTTCTTCAACCTGATCCCGGCAGGCTTCGTCGCGCTCCGGTTGGCGGTCATCTGGCGATCCTCTTGCTCATATAGACGKTCGTGCCATTCATGAACGGCTCTTCCCGGTCGACCGTATAACCCTGTCGCCGATAGAGCGACACATTCGCTTCGAACGCGCCGTTGGTCAGCAGGCGAAGCTCATCACGCCCGGCTTCGCGCGCCTTGTGCTCCGCCCGTTCGAGCAACAGCCGGCCGATTCCCCTGCCCTGCGCGTTCGGGGCGACGCAGACATTCTCGATCCAGAGGTGATCGTCGGCGAGCATGGTCTCGAGCATGCCGACAATGCGATCCTGCGCAACGGCGAGGTCGAACGGATGCTCGGCGACGGCCTTTTCGTAGTCGGCGCGCATCGGCAGCGGCTCGCGGCCGATCACCGGTACCCATTTGGCATAGGCGGCGCGCACGATATCGCGGATGGCAACGGCATCTGCCGCCTCGGCCGCCCGGAACCGGATGGAAGAATTGATCGTCATTGCTGGACTCCCGATATGAAAAACCCCGCCGGCTGAAGTCGCGGGCGGGGCAGGAAACGAACGAACCGGATCTGTCGTGTCGGGTCTTATCGTCGCGCAATCAGCCTGCCGCTCCGCACTCGGCGAAGGCGGCGTCGCTTGGCATTGGCGGGCGCGAGAGTTGACATCGCGGCAAGCTGGGGCAGGAACCGGCAAGCGTCAAGGCTCGGCCGGTGCTGGTCATTAGGCCAACCCATTAGCGGCTCGCCATCGTTCGACAAAATCGATCATTATAACTCAAATAATTCGTTGGAAAGATCGATTTTGGAATGGCATTTCGGCGGCGAAAGTGCCTGGAGAATTCAATTGTCTTTCCTGCCCGTCACCGCGAACGATCTTCCAAACGGCCTGAACCCGGCCAATGCCGGACGGGAGCGCCCTGCCCTGACCGCGATCTTGGCCGGCGTTGTGCCGGGACTGGTGCTGGTGGCGATGATCACCAGCGTCGCTTATTCGGCGCGCGGCTTTTCCGGCCTCACCTTGTTCAGCCCGATGATCCTCGCCGTCGTCGCCGGCATGATCTATTCCAACGTGCTCGGCATGCCCGCTCACGCCAAGGCCGGCATCGCCTTCTCGCAAAAGCGCCTGCTGCGCTTCGCCATCGTGCTGCTGGGCTTCCAGCTCACGCTCGGCCAGGTGGCGGGCATCGGGTTCGGCGGTGTCGGCATCGTCGCCGCCACGCTCGGCGCCACCTTCCTCTTCACCGCCACGCTCGGCCGGCTGATAGGCGTCGACCGCAAGCTCGCCCAGCTCATCGCCGCCGGCACCTCGATCTGCGGCGCTTCGGCCATCGTCGCCACCAACATCGTCACCGATGCGCGCGACGAGGACGTGACCTACGCCGTTGCCGCCATCACGCTGTTCGGCACTGTCGCCATGCTGGGCTTCCCGCTGCTGGCGCCGGTCTTCGGCCTCGACCAGCACGCCTTCGGTCTGTGGGCGGGCGCCTCGATCCATGAGGTGGCGCAGGTGATCGGCGCCGGCTTCCAGAACGGAACGCTTGCCGGCGAGACGGCGACCGTCGCCAAGCTGACACGCGTCGCCATGCTGGCGCCGATGGTCATCGCGCTCGGCCTGACGGCGCGCCGCGGCAACACCGATGCTTCCGGCGCCAAACCGCCGATGCCCTGGTTCGTTGCGGCTTTTGTGGCGGTGGTGGCGCTGAACAGCCTGGTCGCGATCCCTGCCCAGATCCATGCCGCCATCGCCCTGGCCGCGCAGGTGATGCTGACCATGGGGCTCGCCGCCATGGGCCTGCAGGCCGACATTTCCGAACTGCGCTCGCGCGGCCTGCGGCCGCTGATGCTGGCTTTCTCGGCCTTCCTCTTCATCTCGGGCTTCAGCCTGACGCTGGTGAAGCTCGCCTGAGGCAGGCCGGGCCCGGCCTCATCCCTCAGTCTTCGCCATCGTCCTCGAATTCACACGCCGCGACATAGATCGCGGCGAGTTTCTCGATACCCGCCTGGTCTTCCTTGTCGAAGCGGCCGGGCAGCGGGCTGTCGAGGTCGAGCACGCCGAACGCGCCTTCGGCGTCGCGCAAAAGCACGACCAGCTCGGAGCGCGAATCGGCATCGCAGGCGATGTGGCCGGGAAATTCGTTGACGTCCTTGACCAGCATCGACATGTCGAGCTCGATGGCCTTGCCGCAGACACCCTTGCCGACGGCGATGCGCACGCAGGCGGGCTTGCCCTGGAAGGGCCCGAGCACCAGCTCGTCCTCGGAGGCGAGGAAATAGAAGCCGGCCCAGTTGAGGTCGGGCACCATCTGATAGATCAGCGCCGCCGTGTTGGCGGCATTGGCGACGGAATCGCCCTCGCCTTCCAGCAGCGCTTTCAATTGCGTGGCCAACTCCTTGTAGAAGGCCGGCTTATTGCTTGTGTCGATTGCCGTTGCCGCGAACATCGTGTTGTCTCTCCGTTGCAAGCCGGCCGCGCGGCCAGCTACAGTTCACCTCTCTCTGCCACCAAAACCGCCGCCGGGAAACCGCCTATCGTGACCTCCARCCATTCCGAAACACAAAGGACCAGGACGATCCGCATCGCCGCCGCCGTGATCCGCGACGATGGCGGCAGGCTGCTTCTGGTCCGCAAGCGCGGCACGAGCGCCTTCATGCAGGCTGGCGGCAAGATCGAGCCGGGCGAGTTGCCGGCCGTCGCCCTGGCGCGCGAATTGCGCGAGGAGTTGGGCGTTGCCGTCGATCCGGCCGCTGCCTTCCATCTCGGCTCGTTTTCTGCCCCCGCCGCCAATGAGCCGGATGCCCGCGTCGAGGCCGAGCTGTTCGAACTCTCTATCACCGGCGAGCCGCTCCCGGCGGCCGAGATCGAGGAGATGATGTGGCTCAGCCCGGAACTGGCAAGCGGCATGGAACTGGCGCCGCTCACCGCCGATGTGGTGCTGCCGCGCTTCGGCCGCCAGCCATGAGTTCACGCAACGAGGAAAAACCGGCGGCGGGCGGAGCGCCCCTCACCTTCGCGGTGCTGGTCTTTCCCGGCTTTCCGATGATGGCGTTTTCGTCGGTCATCGAACCCTTGCGCGCCGTCAACATTCTTGCAAAGCGGGACCGCTACCGCTGGGTGATCGTCGGCGCCGATCCCGGCACGGTCGAAGCGTCGAACGGCGTCGTCATCCAGCCCGGCTTTTCCGCGGCGGACGCGCCGAAGGCCGACCGCATCGTCGTCTGCTCGGGCGGCGATGCCGACCATATCGTGGCCGATGAGGCGATGAGTTGGATCCGCAAAAGCCTGCGCGGCGGCGCGCATATCGGCGCTGTCGCCGACGCTGCCTTCTTCCTCGCCCGCGCCGGCCTGCTCGACGGCCATGCCTGCACCTTGCACTGGACCAGCCAGGCCGCCTTCACCGAAGCCTTTCCGGATATCGAGCTCAGGCGTGACCTCTTCGTCATCGACCGCAAGCGTTTCACCTCGGCCGGCGGCGTCGGCAGCCTCGACATGATGCTGGAAATCATCACGCGCGACTGCGGCGCCGAGATCGCGGCGGGCGTCGCGGAATGGTTCGTGCACTCGCCTTTGCGGTCGAGCGTCGATCGCAAGCTGATGCCACTCAGATTGCGCACCGGCATCCAGAACGAGCTGGTGCTGTCGGCCATCGCCATCATGGAGGACGCGGTGGAGGAGCGGCTCGGCATGGCGGAGCTGGCGGAACGGCTCGGCGTGTCACCCGACAAGCTCGAGCGCAATTTCCGCGCCGAGCTGGATATCTCGCCCAATGGATATTACCGGCGGCTTAGGCTGAAGCGGGCAGCCGACCTGTTGGCACATTCGAAGCTGATGGTGCGCGACGTGGCGCTGGCGTGCGGGTTTGCTTCGATGTCGAGCTTTGCGAGGGCGTTTCGCGAGGAGCATGGGCACGCGCCGAAGGCGATGAGGAGGCATTAGGGGCGCGGCGTCCTCTCTGGTTAGGCCGAGTTCCGTCACACCCCCCTCTGCCCTGCCGGGCATCTCTCCCGCAAGGGGGGAGATTAGCAGCTCCACCGACGGCGTTCGTTCTGCAACGTCGGCGATTGGCGAAATCGACGGCGACATCCAATCTCCCCCCTTGCGGGGGAGATGTCCGGCAGGACAGAGAGGGGTGCTGTCCCGCCGACATCTCTGCGGTATCCAGCACAACAATCGCGGAATGCCGCACAAGCCAGAAACCTCATCCGGCTATGGTCTCCCCATCAGGAGGCGCCCATGAGCATCGTCGTATTTGACCCCGACAGCACCGAGGACGTGGACTTCAAGGACCGCATGCGCCATCCGGCTGCGGCCGATCCCGCCGGCGRCATGTGGCTGTCCGACACCGAACCGTCTTTCATCGATGCCGATGCGCTGCGCAAGGGCCGGCTCGCCAAGCTGCGCGCCTGGATGCGCGAAGCGGGCTATGGCGGCGTCGTTTTATTCGACCCCTACAACCAGCGCTACGCGACCGGCTCGCGCAACATGTTCGGCTATTTCCTGCGCAACTCGACGCGCTACTTCTTCGTGCCCACCGATGGGCCGGTCGTGCTGTTCGAATACCCGCAGAGCTACCATGTCTCGATGGTGCTCGATACGATCGACGAGGCGCGCCCCTCCAAGCTCGTCTGGTCGTCCGTCTCCGGCCGCGACGACGAGACCGCCGGGCCGTTCGCGGACGAGATCACCGAGCTGCTGAAGAAGCATGGCGGCGGGTCGATGAAGCTCGGGCTCGACCGCTGCAGCCATCTGCAGGCGCTGGCACTGGAAAGGCGCGGCTGCGAGGTGAAGGACTGCCAGGGCGAAATCCTGGCCGTACGCGCGGTCAAGACGCCGGAGGAAGTGAAATGCCTGCAGGCCTCGATGGCGGGCGCCGAAGCCGCGGTGGCGGCGGTGCGCGAGGCGATCAAGCCCGGCGTTTCCGAAAACGAGCTGTTCGCCATCATGTATCATGAGGTGATCCGCCAGGGCGGCGAGTTCATCGAGACGCGGCTGCTCACCTCGGGACAGCGTACCAATCCGTGGTTCAACGAGGCGAGCGGCCGCAAGATCAGGCCGGGCGAGCTGGTCGCGCTCGATACCGACACGATCGGCTGCTACGGCTATTATTCCGACTTCTCGCGCACCTTCCGCTGCGGTCCAGGCAAGCCGACGCCCTACCAGAAATCGCTCTACCGCATGGCGCATGACCAGGTGCAGCACAATATCGGCATCGTGAAGCCCGGCATGGCCTTCCGCGAGATCGCCGAGAAGGCGTGGAAAATCCCGGACCGCTTCGTCGACCAGCGCTACACCTCTGTCATGCATGGCGTCGGCATGCATGGCGAGACGCCTTTCATCGCGCACTCGATGGATTACGAGACCTATGGCCGCGACGGCATCATCGTGCCGGGCATGGTGGTGAGCGTCGAAAGCTATATCGGCGAGAAAGGCGGCCGCGAGGGCGTCAAGCTGGAGGACGAGATCCTGATCACCGAGACGGGAACGGAGCTGCTCTCCCGGTTTCCGTATGAAGATGAATTTCTTGACAAGTAGCGCCTACGCATCGACAGCAAGACCAGCATGAAAACGCCCATTTCCATCCGACGCGGTACGGTGGCCGCGGTATTCATCGATCTCCAGGAGGAGCATCGCAAGGACAAGCGCTATCTGGTCGAGGGATTTGGCGACATCCTCGCCAATGTGCAGCGCCTGCAGGAGGCGGCGCGGCGTAATTTCGTGCCGCTTTACCACTGGGCCTATATCGTCGACCTCGCCGAGGCGCGGCCTTTCCACCCGGTGGACGAAAGCGGCAAGTCGGCCTTTTCCGACAAGGACGATCCGCTGACCGCGATCTGCCACGAAGTGGCGCCRCAAAACGGCGAAGCCATGCTGGTCAAGCAGGAAGCCAGCGCCTTCGGCAAGAACGACTTTGGCGACAAGCTCAAGGCGGCCGGCATCGAATGGCTGGTGATTGCCGGCGTCTGGACCGAGGCCTGCATCGACGCCACGGTGAAGGACGCGGTGGCGCGCGGGTTTCGCGTGCTTCTGGTGAAGGACGCCTGCGGCAGCGCGAGTGCCGCCATGCACCAGACCGGCATCCTCAACCTCGCCAACCGTCTCTATGGCGGCGCCGTCACCAACACGCTGGACGCCTGCCGGCTGATGGCCGGCGATACGGTGAAGGTGTGGCAGGTCGAGGGCTCGGTGCCTCTGCGCTTCACCTTCGAGAACGCGGCGCAGCTTTACGCCGAGCTCTGACGGCCGTGGCCAGCAACCCAGGCAATTCGGCGAGCCGCGGCAGATATGCCGACCGGCTCGATCCGGAACTCTGGGACTATATCGACGAGGTCAACAGCTGGTATCCGCCGGAGATCATCGCCGCGCCCATTGCCGAGCAGCGCGCGGTCTATGACCGGATGTGCATCGCATTTCACCAAGGCCATCCGGAGGGCGTGACGGCCAGCGACGGTCTGGTCGCCACGGCGGCGCATGCGATTCCGGTGCGGCGCTACCGCATGGCCGGTAAGGCGGCGGCAGCGATCGTCATCTACTACCATGGCGGCGGCTTCGTGCTCGGCAATCTCGACAGCCATGACGACATCTGCGCCGAAATATGCGCCGGTACCGGTTTCGAGGTGGTCTCGGCCGATTACCGCCTGTCGCCGGAGCATCTCCATCCCGCCTCCTTCGACGATGCTTCTGCGGTGTTCGAATGGGTCGCCTCGACCAGCACRCTGCCGATCGTGTTGTGCGGCGAAAGCGCCGGCGGCAACCTCGGCGCCGCGGTGGCGCAGGCGACGCGCCGCCATTCCCGGCATGCGATCGGCCAGATGCTGATCTATCCCGGCCTGGGCGGCGACGAGACCGGGCGCTCTTATCTCGAGCACGCCGAGGCGCCGCTGCTGACGGTCGCCGACATTGAGTTCTACCGGCGTATCCGCGCAGCGCCTGGGCAGGCTTTGGACGACCCGACGTTCTCGCCGCTCGGGGATCGCGATTTTTCCGGCCTGCCGCCAACCGTCATCGTCACCGCCGAATGCGATCCGCTGTCCTCCGACGGCGAAGTCTATCGCGACCGGATTGTGGCCGCCGGCGGGCAAGCGTGGTGGCGCGAGGAGCCGCGGCTGGTGCATAGTTTTCTGCGGGCAAGGTCTACGGTGCCGCGCGCGGCGGAGGCGTTTGCGAGGATTGTTGCGGATATCGGCGCGCTTGGGCGGGGCGAGTGGCCGTATTGAATGGCGCTCCCCCTCACCCAGCCTCCGCTTCGCTCGGCTGACCTCTCCCCAAGGGGAGAGGAGCCTGTCAGCGCCGGCGCGAACCTCTTCTCCCCTCGGGGAGAAGGTGGCCGCGAAGCGGCCGGATGAGGGGGCGGCGCCGTCTGAGGCGACTTTAGCCTGCGGAACAGCGCACAAGAACTGCGGAAAACCAAACATTTCGCCGCGGAAAGCGGACCTATCATTCCCCTGCAGGCAACGGCGCCTTGGCGGTCGCATCCGCCCCCGCGCCTGGCGATCCCGGGGCGGCCGTTGCTTCATGCAAGTCCTTGCCCCAACAGACCGCCGCACGGGCAACGAGCGCCAACAACAGAGGGAACGACGATGAAATTCATGCTGACCGACAGAAAACTGCACCCGCAGGCGAAGCCGACTGCCGACGATTTCAAGACGGGCGCGATCAGCCGGCGCGAATATCTGGCGCTGATGGCGGGCCTCGGCGTCAGCGCCGCCGGCGCGATGGCGCTGGGCGGGATCGTTCCCTCGCCTGCCCGCGCCGCCGAGCCGAAAAAGGGCGGCGTGCTGCGCGTGGCGATGAACGTCAAGGGCTTCAAGGACCCGCGCACGTTCGACGGCGTCGAGATGTCGAACGTCGCGCGCCACTGCAACGAATATCTGGTGCGCTGGAAAACCGACTTCAGCTTCGAACCCTGGCTCTTGGAAAGCTGGGAAACCAGCGACGACGCCAAGACGATCACGCTCAACGTGCGCAAGGGCATCACATGGTCGAACGGCGACATTTTCAACGCCGACGACGTGATCCACAATCTCAACCGCTGGTGCGATGCCTCGGTCGCCGGCAATTCGGTCGCCGCCCGCATGGGCGCGCTGGTCAACGCCGACACCAAGAAGCCCGTCGAAGGCGGCATCCAGAAGGTCGACGACTACACAGTCAAGCTCAACCTGCCCAAGCCCGACATCTCGCTGATCGCCGGCATGGCCGACTATCCGGCGCTGATCATGCACCGCTCCTATGAGGGCGATGCCGATCCGAAGAAAGCTTTGGCCATCACCACCGGGCCATGCGAGCTGGTCAGTTGGGACGCCGAGACCGGCGCCGAGGTGAAGCGCAAGGACAAGCCCTGGTGGAAGGGCGAGTTCTATCTCGACGGCATCAAATGGGTCGACTACGGCTCCGATCCCAACGCTATGCTGTCGGCCTTCGAATCCGGCGAGATCGACACCGACCACGAGACCGCGTCGGACGCCGTCTCGCAGACCGAGCAGATGGGCCTGCAGAACTCCGAGATCGCCACCGGCTCGACCATCGTGGCGCGCTTCAATGTCTCCAACGCACCCTATGACGACGTCAAGGTGCGCCGCGCCGCCCAGCTTGCCGTCGACAATGCGGCTGTGCTGAAGCTCGGGCTCGATGGCCGCGGCAAGCCCGCCGACAACCACCATGTCGGCCCCATGCACCCGGAATTCGCCGATATCGGGCCGGCCAAGCAAGACGTCGATCAGGCCAAGAAGCTGATCACGGAAGCCGGCAAGGCCGACCACGAATATGAGCTGATCTCGGTCGACATCGAATGGCAAAAGAGCACCGCCGACGCGATCGCCGCACAAATCCGCGAGGCGGGCTTCAAGATCAAGCGGACCGTGCTGCCGGCCGCGACCTTCTGGAACGACTGGAGCAAGTTCCCCTATTCCTGCACCGAATGGCTCGGCCGCCCGCTCGGCGTGCAGGTGCTGGCGCTAGCCTACAAATCGGGCGGCGCCTGGAACGAAAGCGCCTATTCGAACAAGGAGTTCGACGAGCTTCTCGACAAGGCGCTTGCGACGCCCGACGCCGCACAGCGCAAGGAGATCATGGCCAAGATCGAGACGAACCTGCGCGATTCCGGCATCATCATCCAGCCCTACTGGCGCTCGGTCTACCGCACCTACCGCAAGGGCGTGCAAGGCTGCGAGCAACACCAGGCGCTCGAGCAGCATTTCGAGAAAGTGTGGCTGGAGTCCTGATTTTCCGGAAACTTGCCGCCTTCTGACCCGCGCGACAAAAGTCGTTCGGGTCAGACAAACTTAGCACATTGCATTTCTAGACAACTCACATCGGTTTGTTTGCCTTGACACGGCAATTGCTGATCTGCCTGTAATCTGAATGCGCCCGCAACGGGTTGCCGAAGGATTCATGCCGACAGGGAATATTCCGATGCGCGCCCGCTGGGCTTTCTTCGTTGCACCCATTATTCCGGCGATCCTGCCCGGCTACAATTGGCATACCCACCACCCTGAAGCAGCGCCTCTATCGGGCTTCCTATTTATATGCCTTGCTTTCTATTTTCTGGAGGCATTGATCGGAATACCTGCATTCTACATTCTTACCCGGCGGCGCTGGCGGCGTTTTTGGGTATACACCGTCGTTGGCTTTCTGGCGGTTTTCGTTCCACTATTTGTCTTCGGCCTTGTCCGGTGGCATGCGCCGTACGGCATGGTTTTGTATTTGTGTTCCTTGGCAGGAATCTTCGGCGCCGCTACAGGCCTGATTTTCTGGCTCTTGGTGCGCCCGGACAAAGATCCGATAGAGCAGCTTGCGTCGCACTTTACCTAGGTCGATTTAGTTTCGCGGGCGAACAACGATGGACCACTTCGACCTCGGCACCTATCGCCGTCCCATCTCGACCTCCTCGGCCGAGACGCAGCGTTGGTTCGATATCGGGCTGAACTGGTGCTACGGCTTCAACCACGAGGAAGGCATAAAGTGCTTCGAGAAGGCGCTGGAGACCGATCCTGGCTGCGCCTTCGTGCATTGGGGAATCGCCTATGCCGCCGGGCCATTCTACAATTTGACCTGGAAGGAGCATGGCAAGGCCGAGGCCGACCATGTCGCCAAGCGCTGCTTCGAACATGTGCGGCTGGCACGAGCCAATGCGGCGAGCGCGAGCCCCGTCGAACGGCGGCTGATCGAGGCGCTCGGCGCGCGCTTCCAGCAGCCGCATGGCGTGAGCGCCGCCGAGTTCGAAAAATGGGACGACGCCTATGCCGCGGCGATGCGCCAAGTCTATCGCGACTATACCGATGACCATGACGTGATGGCGCTGACCGTCGAGGCGCTGATGATGCGGACGGTGCGGCGCCTGTGGAACCTCCGGAACGGCGCGCCGGCGCCGAATTCCGATGTGTTGGAGGCGCTGGAGATCTGTGAGCGCTCGATCCGCCTCTCGGACGAAGCAGGGGCCGCGCCCCACCCGGCAGCGCTCCATCTCCATATCCACCTGCTCGAAATGTCGACGCAGCCCGAGCGTGGCATGCGCTCGGCGGAGCGGCTGGGCACGATGTGTCCCGATGCCGGCCATATGAACCACATGCCGGGGCACATTTACGTGCTCTGCGGCGAATACGAGAAGGCCAAGATCGCCAGCGAGAAGGCGGTGCGTGCCAACGACCTCTACCTCGCCTATGCCGGCGAGCCGACCTACTACCTGCTCGGATGCTGCCACGACCTGCATCTGATGATGTTCACCTGCATGTTGCTTGGCCAATACCGCCCTGCCCTGTGGGCCGCCGACAAGGTGCGCAGCCTGGTGACGCGCGACGTCGTCAGCATTCCGGAACGGCCGAAGCTGACGCAGACGGTCGAGGGCTATCACGCGATGAAATCGCATGTGCAGGTGCGCTTCGGGCGCTGGCGCGAAATCATCGACGAGCCGATGAACGGCGAGCCCGACCTCTATGTGGTGACCGCCGCGCTGCAGCATTACGCCAAGGGCGTGGCGCATGCGACGCTGCGCGAATTCGCGGCGGCCGAACGCGAACGCGAGTTGTTTAGCCGGCAGATCGACAGCATTCCGCCGGAGCGCCGCTTCCTCAGCAACCCGACGAAAGCCTCGCTCGCGGTGGGCGCGGCACTTCTCGACGGCGAGCTCGCCTATCACCAGGGCCGTCACGACGAGGCCTACGGGCATCTGCGGCACGCGGTCGAGCTCGACGACAATTTGTCCTACACGGAGCCATGGGCGTGGATGCACCCGCCGCGCCACGCGTTGGCGGCGCTTTTGCTCGACCAGGGCCATGCGGCGGAAGCCGAGCAGGTCTATCGCGACGATCTGGGCTTGAGCGGTGCCGTGCAGCGCTGCGCCCAGCACCCGGACAATGTCTGGGCGCTGCACGGGCTGGTCGAATGCCTGAAGCGGCGCGGCGAGAAAGACGAGCTGCCGGACCTGCAGGCCAGGTTGGCGACAGCGCTTGCCAAGACGGACGTGCCGATCACCTCGTCCTGCCTGTGCCGGACGAGTGTGCATGCGGACCATTGCTGCTATCACTAATTCCACGGCACAGGGATTAGTTCGGGTCTGCGCGCGTCGCTTCGCTCCTTGCTCCGCCCGTGGATGACGACCGGGTGGGCGTTTCGGCCAATCTCCAAGGCATGCCACCTGCCACCGCAAACAGAGCCGATCGAATTCCCTGCGTAGCGCCACCCGCTACGAGAATATCTCCGCCAGTTCGTCGATGCTTGCACCGTCCTTCGCCTGACGCAGCTCGACATAGCTTACCGCCGTGGCAATCGACAGCACCATCGACACCACGGTCTGCACCAGCGCGGCTCCGATCTCGGCAATGATGCCGCCGAACAGCACGAGAACGAGCAATATTCCCCACTGGATGATCATCGCGATGATGATGAGAATGAGGAACAGGCCGAAAAGCGCCCAGCGGCTGCCCTTGGTCAAGGCCCGGCTGCGCGACATCGAGCCGAACACGCCCCGCCGCTCCTGGATCAGGACCGGCACCGACATCGACCAGCCAAGCCACAGGATGATGCCCGGCACGATCAGCAGTACCAGGCCGATACCGGCGCCGATAGCGACGAGAATGCCGATCGCCAGCGTCGGCAGCAGGAAGCGGATCGCAATCTGGATGYAGTCGCCGAAGGACGGCCGCTTGCCGTTGAGGTCCTCGATGGTCGCCCGCACCAGCGCCGATTGCAGCAGCAGCGTGAACACAAATGAAATCAGGCCGGCGATGACGGTGATGTAGGAATTGCGAAACGCCGCGCTCGGATCCGGCATGGCACCGGATTCCGTTTGCAGGATTGCATTGATCTGCGGCTGGGTCGCCATCCGGACCAGCAACGTCGGCAGCCCCGCAAACAGCGCCGCCAATCCGACGCAAAGTCCGATGTTTCGGCCGATCACGCCAAAGGTGTTGCTGAATACCCTGCCGATCTCGAACCTACCGGGTCGTCTCAATGTCGCAGTGGTCATGATAATTTCCCCCGAGTCGCCGCCCGCATCCAATCGGTGACTTCAAAGTAAATTTGCCAAGATTGCGGGGTTCCGTCCAGTGCGCTTGCAATTGTCATGGCGTATTGCCAGTGTCGGCCCCGAACCGCAGGTTGCAGGGGGAACGAGCGGGTGACGGCCGCAGGGACGGAAGACGCCGGACGGCTGGCGCAGTTGCATAAGCAGCTGCTCACTGACGCTTCGATCCAGTTCGGGCTGCCGACCTATGTGCAGCCACAGCCGCCGGAGTGGCTGAAACCGTTTCTGGACGGCCTGGCCAAGCTTGGTCCCTATATGATCTATCTGTTCTGGGGCGCGGTGATCATCGGCGTCGCGATCATCGCTTTCCTGCTTTTCCTTGAAGCCAAAGGCATCGCCTGGCGCCTGCCCTGGCGACGCAAGCGTCTGGAGGCCGAAGCGAAGGAAGAGTGGCGCCCTGACGCAGGGGCTGCCCAGATCCTGCTCTCGGAGGCCGATGCGCTCGCCGCGCGCGGCGAATATGACGAGGCGGTGCATCTTCTGTTGCGCCGCAGCGTCGCCGACATCGCCACCCGGTTGCCCGATTTCCTGCGGCCGTCGCTGACCGCGCGCGACATCGCCGCGGCGGGGTCGATCCCCACCCGGCCCCGCGCCGCCTTCAGCGAGATCGCCCGGATCGTCGAGGCGGCCTTGTTCGCCCGCCGTCCCGTCGGCGCCGAGGGCTGGCGGCAGGCGCGCGGCGCCTATGAGCGTTTCGCCTTCCGGGATGCGTGGGCATGAGCGCGCAGGTGACAGGGGCAGCACAAGAACCGTTCAGCCGCAAAACCCTGTTCTGGGGTATTTTCGCCAGTCTGCTGGCGGCGGCGGGGTTTTTCCTGCTCTCCACCTATGCGCCCGATTTCCGCGAGCCCGCAGGCGGCGGTACGCCATTTTCCAAGGGCGGCACCGGTTATGCCGGGCTTGTCGAATGGCTGAAGCTCACCAATGGACAGGCGCCGCCGATGGAACGCGGCGAGAAGGGCCTGGCGTCCCCGCTCGCCTCGACCTTCCTGCTCGTCGTCACCATCGCGCCGAGCAGCGACCCGGCCGCGCTCGACCGGCTCATCAAGGCACGCTCGGGCAAGGACACGCTGTTCGTCCTGCCGAAATGGCAGACCTTTCCCCTGCTGGGGCACGATGGTTGGGAGACGAAGATCGAGCGGCTGCCCAACAGCGTCGTCAACGATTGGCTCGGCCGCATCGCCAAGGCAAAGCTCGGCGAGGCAAGGAACACGCTCTCGCAGATCAATATCGCCGGCCGCATGGTCGCCGCGCCGGACGAGTTGCAATGGGTGGCGGACGAGCATCCGCTGATCGCGGCGGGCGACGGCAGGGCTATCCTGACCGAGCTCGACAATGAGCCCTTCTACATCCTCACCGATCCCGATTTCATCAACAATGCCGGGCTGAAGGACGAGCAGACGGCGGCCGCCGCCCTCGACATGATCGCCATGATCGAGCCCGCCAAGGGCGCGGTCATGTTCGACCTGACGCTGCACGGCATCGGCCAGAAATACGATCTCGCCAAGCTTCTGGTCGAACCGCCCTTCCTCGCGCTGACGCTGTCGGTGCTGGTGGCGGCCGCGCTTGCGTTCCTGCACGGGCTCGGCCGCTTCGGCCCGCCGCGCGCCGAGGGGCGCGCCATCGCCTTCGGCAAGCAGGCGCTGGTCGACACCACGGCGATGCTGCTCAGGCGCGCCGGGCGATTGCAAGGGCTTGGCGACCGCTATGCCGCGCTGATGCGTCAGCGCGCCGCCGCGCTGCTCGGCGCGCCGCACGGGCTGCAGGGCGAGGCGCTCGACCGCTGGCTCGATTCCCGCGACAAGGGCGAGGCTCATGGCTTCACCGCGCGGTTCAAGGCAGTGAACGATTCCAACAGTTTGGCCGCAATGCATGAAGCAGCGGAAAAGCTGCATGACTGGACGGCAAGGAGGCTCGGTGAACGTCGATGAAGTGAAGGCCCTGGCGAACGCGATCAGGGAAGAGGTGGCGAAAGCCATCACCGGGCAGCGCGACACGGTCGACCTGATGCTGACGGCTTTATTCGCCGGCGGGCATATCCTGCTCGAAGGCCCGCCAGGCACCGCCAAGACCATGACGGCGCGTTGCTTCGCGCAGGCGCTCGGCGTCGCCTATGGCCGCATCCAGTTCACGCCCGATTTGATGCCCGGCGACATCGTCGGCTCCAACATCTACAATTTCCAGACCGGGCAGTTCACGCTGACGCGCGGGCCGATCTTCTGCGATCTTCTGCTCGCCGACGAAATCAACCGTACGCCGCCGAAGACACAAGCCGCCCTGCTCGAGGCCATGCAGGAGCACGCCGTCACCTTCGACGGCACCACGCATTCGCTCGGCCGGAATTTCATGGTGGTGGCGACGCAGAACCCGATCGAGCATCAGGGCGTCTACCCGCTGCCCGAGGCGCAGCTTGACCGCTTCCTGTTCAAGCATCGGGTGAGTTATCCGGACCTCACGGAGGAGCGCGCGATCATCGTCAATCACGGCGGCTCGGCCTCGCACGACATCGAGCAATACGGCATCAAGGCGCGGACCGACCGCAAGGTGCTTGAAGCCGCGCTCGCCACGGTCGGCGACGTCACGCTGGTCGACGATGTCGTCGGCTATATCGCGGCCCTTGTGCGCGGTACGCGCGAAAGCCCCGACCTCGAGGTCGGCGCCAGCCCGCGCGCGGGCGCCATGCTGGCGCGCGCCGCGCGCGCCAGGGCGGCGCTCGACGGCCGCAACTACGTCATCCCGGACGACGTCAAGGCCTTGGCCGTGCCGGCGCTGCGCCACCGCGTCGTGCTCTCACCGGCCGCGCAGATCGACGGGCGCCTGGTCGAGCAGATCGTCTCCGACCTCGTCGACCACACGGAAGCGCCGCGTTGATCTATCCGAGCGGCAGAGCGGTATGGGCAGCGGCGGCGGGGGCGATCCCCGCCTTCCTGATCGCGCTCGCGCTTCCGCATGTCTGGTATCTCGGCCTATTGTGGATCTGCGTGCTGCTTGCCTTCCTGGCGGTGGACGCGGCCGCGAGCAGAGGCCGCGCCGCGCTCGACGCCACGCTGACGGCGCCGCCGCAAGTGGGCATTGGCGGGCGCTTCACGCTGCACATCGCGGCCGGTCTCGGGGCAAGGCTTAGGCGCCTGCAGGCGCGTGTGGGGCATGACCAGCGCCTGCAGCCGGTCGCGGGCACCGGCGGCGCGCTGCCGGCCGATGGCGGCACGCTCGACCTCGAATTCGAGGCGATCCGGCGCGGCATCGCCAGCTTCGACCGGCTCTGGCTGCGCTGGCAGGGCCCGTTCGGGCTGGTGTGGAACCAGGTCATATTGCCGATCGACCGCAAGGTTGCGGTGCTGCCCAATGTCAACAGCGCGCGCGACGAGGCGATCACGCTGCTGCAGCGCTCGGCCCTTGCCGACGGCCATGCGCAGAAGCGCGCCGGCCAGGGCCGCGAGTTCGAGGCGCTGAAGGATTACCAGCCCGGCATGGGCCGGCGCATGATCGACTGGAAGCGCAGCGCCCGCCACGGCAAGCTTTTGGCGCGCGAGTTCCGGATCGAGGAAAACAACAACATCGTGCTTGCCATCGACAGCGGCCGCCTGATGTGCGAGCCGGTCGACGGCGTGCCGAAGGTCGACCGCGCGGTGACGGCCGCGCTTCTGTCGGCCTTCATCGCGCTCAAGGGCGGTGATCTCGTCAGCCTGTTTTCCTTCGACGCCCGGCCGCGCGTCTCCAGCGGCGCGGTGCGCGGCTCGCCGAGCTTCACCATGATCCAGAAGCGCGCCGCCGAGATCGACTATTCGACCGAGGAGACCAACTTCACCCTGGCGCTGACCACGCTTTCGGCCAGGCTCGACCGGCGCTCGCTGGTCATCGTCTTCACCGATTTCGTCGATCCGATCAGCGCCGAGCTGATGCTGCGCACCGTCGGCCGGCTGACCGAGCGGCATCTGGTGCTGTTCATGCTGATGAAGGATGTGGAGCTGGAAACGCTGGCCGACATGGCGCCGGCGGCGCCCGAGGATGTCGCCCGCTCCGTCACCGCCGGCGACCTCCTGAAGCAGCGGCAGGTGGTGATCGGCAGGCTCAGGCTGCTTGGCGCGCATGTCATCGAGGCCGACCACCAGCGGCTCGGCCCGGCGCTGGTCGAGCGCTATATCCAGCTCAAGGAGGAGAACCTCTTATGACGCTGTCCGCCGGCACCGATGCTGTCCGCCAGTCGCTGGCAAGCTTCCGCCTGGAGCGCGAGGCTGACTGGAAAGCCTTCGAGGCGCTGCTGGCGCGCGTCGAGAAGCGCGCGCCGCGCGCGCTGTCGGAAGACGAGCTGCTGTCGCTGCCGCTGCTTTACCGTTCGGCGCTGTCGTCGCTTTCGGTGGCGCGCGCGACCTCGCTCGACAGCGCGCTGATCGCCTATCTCGAGGCGCTTTGCCTGCGCGGCTATTTCTATCTCTACGGCGCGCGGCGATCCTTGAGGACGCGCATCGGCGACTTCTTCCTGCACGACTGGCCGGCCGCGATCCGCGATCTTTGGCGGGAGGTATGGACATCCGTCGGTTTGACGGTGATCGGCGCCATCGCCGGCTATTGGCTGGTCGCCTCCGACAAGCGCTGGTACGACGCCATCATCGCGCCGAGCCTGGCGGGCGGGCGCAACCCGGATTCGTCGGCTGAGACGCTGCGCGCCGTGCTTTACGGCGGCGGCGACCATTTCCTGTCGGGGTTCGCCGCCTATCTCTTCACCCACAACACGCAGGTCTCGATCCTGGCCTTCGCGCTGGGCTTCGCCTTCGCCGTGCCGAGCGTGCYGATCATCCTGATGAATGGCTGCATGCTCGGCGCCATTTTCCAGATCTATGCCGCCAAAGGCCTGGGCTTCCAGCTCGGTGGTTGGCTGTCGATCCATGGCACGACGGAACTGTTCGCCATCGCGATTGCGGGTGCCGCCGGCATGCGCATCGGCACCAGCATCGCCTTTCCCGGCGAGCTGACCCGCATGGCGGCTGCCGCCCGGGCCGGGCGCGTGGCCGCGACCGCCATGATCGGCGTCACGGTGATGCTGCTTTTCGCCGGACTGTTGGAAGGCATCGGTCGGCAGACGATCACCAGCGATCTCGCCCGCTATTCGATCGGCGGCGGCATGCTGGCCTTCTGGATTTGCTATTTCTACCTGTTCCGGATGGTGCGGCATGGCGACCGCTAGGGCAGCGAAGGTCAAGGACCCGGCGGCATTGATCCGCCCGTTGGTGACACCGGAGGGCGTCGACCTCAGGGTGAAGCTCGCCGACGCCGGCACCCGGGCTTCCGGATTCCTGCTCGACGTGGTGATCATCATCGTGGCTGCGGTCGTGGTAAGCCTCGTCGCCCTGTTCGGACTTGGCGGGCTTGGCGTGCAGGATGCCGAACCGCTGTTCATCGTCTGGATCATTTTCATCTTCTTCCTGCGCAACGTCTATTTCATCGCCTTCGAGGCGGGACGGCGGGCAGCCACGCCGGGCAAGCGCATGGTCGGCGTGAGGGTCGCCTCGCGCAGCGGCGCCGGCCTGACGCTCGACCAAGTCATCGCGCGCAACCTGATGCGCGAGATCGAAGTCTTTCTGCCGCTGTCGATCCTGGCCGCGCGCGCCAGCGCCGATGTCGCCGACACGCTGACGACCATCTTCGGCCTGGTCTGGGCGCTRCTCTTCTCGCTGTTCCCGCTGTTCAACCGCGACCGTCTGAGGATCGGCGACCTGCTCGCCGGCACCTGGGTGGTCGAGGCGCCGAAAGTGGCGCTGCTCGAGGACCTTTCGCGGCGCAAGGACCCGATCGCGGCACGCTTCCAGTTCAGCCCCGCGCAGCTCGACGCCTACGGCATCGCCGAGCTGCAGAAACTGGAGGAAGTGCTGCGCCGCGACGATCATTCCGCGCTCAAAGCAGTGGCGGAGACAATCGCCCGCAAGATCGGCGCCAGGGTCGAACCGGTCGATTCAAAGGCTTTCCTCACCGCCTATTACGGCGAGCTGCGCGCCCATCTGGAACGCAAGCTGCTGCTCGGGAATAGGAAGGCGGATAAGTACGCGCGGTAGCGAAGCGTCCCTCGCCTACCCCACCCACTTTTCATAGTCCGACACCAGGAGATGCAGCGGCGCGACGTCCTCGTCGATGTTGGAGAAGCGGCCGATCGGCTCGCGGAAGACGTTGTCGGTGAGGTCGTCATTGACGGTCGAGACCTCGCCGATCAGCACATCCTTGCCCTCGGCCCAGAAGGCGTGCCAGACGCCGGGCAGCAGCGTGACGCTCTGGCCGGGATCGAGCTTCAGCAGTCCTCCCGCCGGCAACCTGGTGATGGTGCCGTCGACCGGCACCGAGACTTCGGCCTTCGGGTCGATGCCGCCGTCGCGGTCGTGCATGAAAAGCTCCAGCACCAGCTTGCCGCCGCCGCGGTTAATGATGTCCTCGGCCTTGATGTTGTGGCGGTGCATCGGCGACAGCTGGTCCTTGCGCGAGATCATGATCTTCTCGGCATAGAGCATGCCCATGCCGAGCTTCATGTCCTCGTAGCGGCCGTTTCGCACGGTGAACAGGAACAGGCCGAGCTCGTCGAACTTCTCCTGGCCGTAATCGGTGATGTCCCAGCCAAGGCGGGAGGTGAAGATGGCCGAGGAGTCGGCCTTGTGCGCCTTCATCTCTTCCGGCGACCAATAGGCGAAGGGCGGCATGATATAGCCGAAGGAGCGGATGAAGGCGTCGGCTTCGCGGATGATGTCGTTGATCTTGGAGCGCTTCATGGTGGTTCTCCTCCGGCCGATGCCTTGCTGAATCTGCCCATCCGAATAGCCCAATGCCGGTCCGCTGTCGACGCAAACCCGCTGCTCTGGCCCCGTGACATCCGGCCGGATCGGGACCATAAACCCAGCCGGACTTTTCGATTTTGCGCATGTCTTTGTCCCGAAACCGGATCCCGCTCTCGGGAGACATGCTTTGAATGGTGATCTCATGCCAAGCATAGACGACCTCGACACGCCGGCGATCCTGATCGATGCGGCCCGCGCCGAAGCCAACATCAGGAAGGCGCAGGCGCATGCCGACGCCCACGGGCTGAAGCTGCGCCCGCACATCAAGACGCACAAGCTGCCTTATTGGGCGAAGAAGCAGGTGGCGGCGGGCGCCGTCGGCATCACCTGCCAGAAGATCGGCGAGGCAGAGGTGATGGCCGACGCCGGGCTCAAGGATATTTTCCTGCCCTACAACATTCTCGGCCGCGCCAAGCTGGAGCGGCTCAAGGCGCTGCATGGGCGTGTCACGCTGTCGGTGACGGCGGACAGCCATGAGACGCTGGAGGGCCTTGCCGCCACCTTCACCGATGCCGGCCATCCATTGCAGGTGCTGGTCGAGTGCGACACCGGCATGGGCCGCTGCGGCGTCCAGAGCGCCGAAGACGCTGTGACGCTGGCAAAGGTCATCGATCAGGCGAAAGGCCTCTCCTTCGGCGGGCTGATGACCTATCCGGCGGCGGGTCGCGCCGCCGAGGCGGACGCCTGGCTGAAGGCCGCGCGTGATGCGCTTGCGGCGGCAGGGCTCGCATGCGAACGCATCTCCAGCGGCGGCACGCCGGACATGTGGCGCTCCGGCGAGGACAGCGTCGTCACCGAATACCGGCCCGGCACCTACATCTACCTCGACCGCTACCAGGTCGCCAAAGGCGTCGGCACACTCGACGATTGTGCGCTGACGGTGCTCGCCACCGTTGTCAGCCACCCGACGAAGACGCGCGCCATCCTCGACAGCGGCAGCAAGGCGCTGTCGTCCGATACGCTGGGCCTGCCGGAGTTCGGCGAACTGCTCGGCGTGCCGGGCGCCCGAGTGACCGGTTTGAGCGAAGAGCACGGCACCGTCACGCTCTCCGACGGCGCCGGCTTGCGCATCGGCGAGCGTGTGCGCGTCGTGCCCGACCATTGCTGCGTGGTCACGAATTTGTTCGATCAGGTGCATCTGATCGACGGCGACACGGTGCTGGAAACGCTGCCGGTGGCAGCAAGGGGGCGGATGGGGTGAGTCTTCCCTTCTCCCCTTGTGGGAGAAGGTGTCGCCGAAGGCGACGGATGAGGGGGGCTCCAGGGAGCGCCAACGTCTCACTCCGCTGGAACACCTCTCATCCGTCTCGGCGCTACCGCGCCGATCCACCTTCTCCCACAAGGGGAGAAGGGGGAGCTTTCTCGGCCTGCCTTGYCGCGACTCTCCGCATTGCCGTCACCCGCCGCCTGAAAATCTCCGTGCGCATCGCCATCAGGTGCAGCGCGAAGAACAGCACGGTGAAGCCGAGCGCCATGACGGCGAGCGGCCACAGCATCGAGGGGTCGATGGTCGGGCCGCCGAGGCGGAAGACCGACGCCGGCTGGTGCAGCGTGTTCCACCAGTCGACCGAGAATTTGATGATCGGGATGTTGATGAAGCCGACCAGCGTGATGATTGCCGCGGCCCAGGCGGCCCGGCCAGCATCGTCGAGCGCGCGGGTCAGCGCGATGATGCCAAGATACATCAGGAAAAGCACGAAGACCGAGGTCAGCCGGGCGTCCCAGACCCACCAGGTGCCCCACATCGGCTTACCCCAGATGGAACCGGTGATCAGCGCCAGCGCGGTGAAGGTGGCGCCGATCGGGGCCGCCGATTTCAGCGCCACATCGGCCAGCGGATGGCGCCAGACCAGCGTGCCCAACGCCGAGATCGCCATGATCGTGTAGCACATCATGGCGAGCCAGGCGAAAGGCACGTGGATATACATGATGCGCACGGTGATGCCCTGCTGGAAATCCTCCGGCGCGGTGAAGCTCATATAGAGGCCGACGGCGAGCAGGATGGCCGCGATCCCCGCCAGCCACGGAATGATCTTGTCGGCCAGCCCGACGAAGCGCGTGGGGTTGGCGAGGTCGGTCCAGGCGGCAAGCCGTGAGGTGGTGTCGCTCATGCCGACCTAAATAGACCGGCGATCGATCGAGGGCAATTGGACGGTTGTCGCACTCCGCTGGAACACCCCTCATCCGTCTCGGCGCTGCCGCGCCGATCCACCTTCTCCCACAAGGGGAGAAGGGGAAGCGCTGTGCTTTTACGCCGCTTCCGTCACCGGACGGCTGAGGCGGCGGACCTCCTCGTCGTTGAGCAGACCGCCGGCGCGCAGCAGGGCGGCGAAGCGGCCGTTGCGCAGCGACAGCTCGGTGAAGCCGCCCATCTCGACCACCTTGCCCTTGTCCATGAAGACGACGAGGTCGGCGTCGCGGACCGTGGTCAGGCGGTGGGCGATGATGAAGGTCGTGCGGTTGCGGCGCAGCTCGTCGATCGCTTCCTTGACGCGATCCTCGGTCTCGACGTCGAGCGCGCTGGTCGCCTCGTCGAGCACCAGGATCGGCGCGTCCTTCAGCACGGCGCGGGCGATGGCGATACGCTGGCGCTCGCCGCCCGAGAGCTGGCCGCCCCGCTCGCCGACGACGGTGTCGTAGCCGCCGCTCTTCGACAGGATGAAGTCTTGCGCGGCGGCGGCATTGGCGGCGGCGTGCACCTCGTCATTGCTCGCATCGGCGCGGCCGACGCGGATGTTGTCCTCGATCGAGCGGTTGAGCAGGCCAGCGTCCTGGAAGACGGTGGCGATCGAGTGGCGCAGCGACTTGCGGGTCACCGTGCGGGTGTCGATGCCGTCGATCAGGATACGGCCGTGGGACGGCGTGAAGACGCGCTGCAGGAGATTGATGAGCGTCGTCTTACCGGCGCCGGTCGGGCCGACGATGGCGACCGTCTGGCCAGCCTGGACCTCGAAGGAGACGTCCTCGATGCCGTGGCCCGAATTGGCGAACTCGAAGCTGACGTCCTCGAAGCGCACATGGCCGGTGACGTTGGTGAGCTCACGCAGGCCATCCGGCTCGATGGTCTCGGCCGCCGAGTCCTCGAGACGATAGAAGTCCTCGAGCTTGGCGCGGGCCTCGGAAATCTGGGTGGTGAAAGCCGACATCTGGTCAAGACGGGCGATCAGCATCCCAGCAAAGCCGGTGAAGGCGACGACATCGCCGACGCGGAGCTGGCCACGGGTGACCAGATACGCGCCGATCGACAGCACGATCATCATCGAGATGGTCGACGACAGCCGGTTCAGCGCATTGGCGATCGCCCACCAGTCGAGCACCGGGTTCTGGGCGTCGAGCAGATCCTTTACGTAGCGCTTCAGCGTCGCGGTCTCGTGGCCGATGCGGTTGTAGCTCTGCAGGACGGCGACATTGCTGACGCTGTCGGAGACATGCGCAAAGACCGTGTGGTAGTGGCGCTCGACGGCGGTCTGCCCCGACTTGGTGCGGCGCATGACGATGCGGCCGATGCCGACGTAAAGCACGCCCAGGCCAAGCAGCACGACGGACATGCGGATGTCCATGGACAGCGCGGTCGGAACCAGCAGCACCAGCGCGATGGCCGTCGAGAGATGAACGCGCATGAATTCAAGCCAGAGGCTGAACAGGGTCTCGACGGCGCGCAGCAGCGTGTGCAGCGAATTGGACGTACCGCGCTGATGGTGCCAGGCAAGCGGCATGGTGATGACGCGCTCGAAGGACTGGCACAGCACTTCCGAGCGGCGGGCGTGGGCGAAACGGTCGGCGCCGCGCGCCACCAGCACGAAGGCTATGACATTGAAGACACCGATGGCTGCCCAGACGGCGAGCGTCGAAAACACCGCGCCTTTTTCGGAGATGGCACCGATCACCCTGCCCAGCAGGATCGGCTCGAGGATCGCGATCGCCGCGAGCGCGACGTTGGCGCCGCAAATCAGCGCGACGCGCTTCTTGTCGGCCGCCAGATAACCCAGCGCTCTAAAGTAGATCTGCAGAAGTGACACTTCAGCTACTCCGCCAAACTCTTGTCTGTGCTCAATGCCCGAATTGTGCACCGCACCATTTTTTGACACGTATCGGTTAATGTGTCGCGAAACAATGCGTCGTCTATCCCTTCCGTTCCCATTTAGCGAACAAAAGATGACGACGGTACGAAATCTGACGTGATCACCTAACGGTTTGAGATAAAAGGTGAAATGTCAGGCTTACGGCAAAATAATGGCACTTGGCTCCCGCTGCCACATTTTTAATCACAAGCTGCTTGCTTAGCCTGCCCTAAAGGAAGGCACATGATCGGGCACAGGGGCCTTGCCAAGTAAAAAACGGCGATCGGCCGCGCACCCCGAGGGATGCGCGGCCGACAAGCCAAGCCTTTGATTTTACGCAGGTATCCTGACGACGACCTCGGTCTTGCCGCCGGCTTTCGGCTCGAAAGACGCCGATTTTTTCTTCGAGCCGTCGACTTCTAGCGAGATCGACTTGGTCTTTTTGTCGCGGATGACGCGAAGCTTGATCTCGCCGTCGAACATCTTGAGCGTCGCGGCGTAGCCATCCCAATGCCCGGGCAGCTTCGGTCTAAACGTGATCTCCTTGCCGCGCCGCTCGATGCCGAGGATGCCTTCCACCGCGGCCCGGTAAAGCCAGCCGGCCGAGCCCGTGTACCAGGTCCAGCCGCCGCGTCCCCCCTTGCCTTCACCGGCATAGATGTCGGCGGCCACGACATAGGGCTCGACGCGATAGTGCTCGGCCGCCGCCTCGTCCGAGGCGTGGTTGACCGGGTTCAGCATCGAGAAGCAGCGATAGGCCTCGTCGGTGCGGCCCATTTCGGCCAGCGCGATCACGAACCAGGTGGCGGCATGGGTGTACTGGCCGCCATTCTCGCGCACGCCCGGCGGATAGCTCTTGATGTAACCGGGGTCCTTCTCGCTCTTCGAGAAGGGCGGCGTGAACAGCTTGACGATCTTGAGCTCGTCATCGACCAGCATCTCGGTCGCCTGTTCCATGGCCGTCGTCGAACGGGCCGGATCGCCCTCGCCCGACAGCACGCTCCAGGACTGGGCGATCGAGTCGATCTTGCACTCGTCGGAGTTATGCGAGCCGAGCGGCGTGCCGTCGTCGAAGCTGCCGCGCCGGTACCATTGGCCGTCCCAGGCGGTGCTTTCCAGGGCCCGCTTCAGCGCATCCGCGTGCTTGGACCAGGCCTGTGCCCGCTTGGTGTCGCCCTGCCCCTTGGCGACGGGCGCGAAGTCGGTGAGCGTCTTCAGCAGGAACCAGCCCAGCCACACGCTCTCGCCCTTGCCGCCCTCGCCGACACGGTTCATGCCGTCGTTCCAGTCGCCGCCGAGGATGAGCGGCAGGCCGGCGGGGCTGCTGCGCTTGATCGCCAGATCGAGCGCCCGCGCGCAATGGTCATAGAGCGGCGTGGTGTTCTTGGTGACTTCCGGCGTGAAGAAGGCGTCGTGCTCGCCCTCGCCGAGTTCCTGCCCGTCGATGAAGGGCAACTGCTCCTTGAGGATGCCGGTATCGCCCGTCACCTCGATGTAGCGGGCCGTCGCGTGCGCCAGCCAGACGACATCGTCCGAGATCATGGTGCGCACCCCGGCATCGGTGCGCGGCAGCCACCAATGCTGCACGTCGCCTTCCGGGAACTGCCGGCGCGCGGCATTGAGGATCTGGTCACGCGCCAGCTTCGGGTCATGCGCCAGAAGGGCGAGCGTGTCCTGCAACTGGTCGCGGAAGCCGAAGGCGCCGCTCGCCTGGTAGAAGGCCGAGCGCGCGCGGATGCGGCAGGCCAGGCTCTGGTAAGGCAGCCAGTGGTTGACCATGGCGTTCATCGCCTCGTCCGGCGTCTCGACCTGGATGGTGTCGAGGAAGCCGCGCCAGGYGCGTTCGTTGTCGGCCAGGCGCTGGTCGAAGTCCTTGCCGCGATGGATCTGCGCCAGCGCGCTTGCCTCGGCGGGCGTGGCCGCGTCGCCAAGCAGCCAGAGCAGCGTGACGTCGCCGCCGGCCGGAATGTCGATGTCGCTGGCGAGAACCGCGCAAGGATCGTCGCCCGCCTCGATACGGCCGGAGAGCGCAAGCCCGCCGAGCACGGCCTGCGGATATTCGGTCGTGCCGTGCCTGCCGATGAATTCGGAGCGGTCGGCGGTCACCGAATGGACCGGATGACTTGCCGCCAGGAAGGCGACGCGCTCGCCGAAGTCGAGCCCATAGGGGTTCTGCGCCAGCATGGCGCCGGTCGCTGCGTCCCGGGAGGGCACGATGGTCGCCGCGGTGCGCGAGCGATGGCCGCCCAGCACCCACTCGGCATAGGCGTAAATGCGCAGCCGCGCCGGCGCCGGACCGGCATTCTGGATGCGCAACCGCGTGATCTTCACCGGATCGGTCGGATCGACCACCTGCGTCAGGTCCATCGACAGCGGCCCGCGCTTCGAGCGGAAGGTGGAGAACCCCTGCCCGTGCCAGGTCTCGTAGGTCATCGACGGATCGCGCACCACTGCCGCCATCGGCGAGAACGCCTTACCGCTCAGCTGGTCATAGATATAGAAGCCCTCGCCCGGCCGGTTCGACACCGGATCGTTCGACCACGGCGTCAGCTGGTAGTCGCGGCTGTTGCGGCTCCAGGTGAAGCCGGCGCCTTCCGCCGAGACGTGGAAGCCGAAGGAGGCGTTGGAGATCACGTTGATCCAGGGCTGCGGTGTCACACGCCGTCCGGTCAACCGCGTCACATAGTGGCGGCCGTCCCCGTCGAAGCCGCCAAAGCCGTTCCACAGGCTGAGACCGCTGCCATCGGCGGCGATATCGCCTCCACCCTGGCTTGCCGGCACCGGCAAGGGCAGCGGCGGAGCAGGTTCGCGCGGCGAACCGCCCTCCGCCTGCAGCAACGCGTCGCGGGCCTGGAGGGCCGCCGTCTCGGCGCGTTCGAGCTGATCGAAGATCGTGCCGTTGCGGGTGTGAAGAACCACCCGCGCGACCGACAGCAGGGTCTTGTAGGTCGGCTCGTCCATCAGGTCGCGGCGCACCGCGAAGATGTGCTGGCGGGGCCCGAGCTCACGGCCGCGCAAGCGGCTGTTCTCGCATAGCGTCTCCACCGCGCGCTGCAGGTCCTGCACATAGGACGAGGCCTGCTCGTTGACGACGACGAAGTCGATCATCATGCCGCGGGCACGCATGTATTCCTGGAAGCGCAACGCCTGGGCGACGATCTCGAGATCGGCGACGTCGCCGATGCGCACGAGGAAGATCGGGAAATCGCCGGAGATGCTGGTCGGCCACAGGCTCGACTGGCGGCCGAGGCCGGAAGCGATGGATTCGGCCGGCAGGCGCAGGAACGGATCGGGATAGATCAGGTAGCGCGCCAGCTTCTGCACATTGGCGGCGTCGGTGAGGCTCAAGCCCAGATGGCGCGTCTGCACCTGGCTGCGCGTCCAGGCAAGCATGGCCTGGCGGGCGAAGCTCTCCTGATGGTCGAGGCGGGCGATCGCCTCGTCGAGCTCTGAGCGATTGGCGCCGACGGCGGTCCAGAAGGTCAACGAGATCTTCTTGTTGGCCGGCACGCGCACCTGGCGGCGCAGCGCCGCCACCGGGTCCAGCGTGAAGCCCTGGCTGCCGGAAAGCCTGACGCCGGGGTCGAAGGCGACGGCATCGGCGATGGTGCGGCCTCGGCCGATGAAGGCGCGCCGGTCGGTCTCGGCCTCGGCATCGCGCGACGGGCCCGACGGATCGGTGACGAAATGCACCATGGTAAGGTCGGGGTCGTTCTTGTCGCGCTTGCGCCGCGTGGCGAAGATCGCGCCATTGTTCGGCGCGATCTCGGTCTCGACGAACATCTTGGAGAAGGCCGGATKGGCGTTGTCGGAAGCCTCATTGCCGAGCACCAGCTCGGCGAAAGAGGTCACCTCGATATGCCGGTCGGTCGGGCCATCATTATAAAGCGTGATGCGACGGCCTTCGCCATTGCCTTCGGAAATGACGATGCATTCGACTTCGGAACGCAGCGAGCCGACGGACTTGGTGAAGCTCGCCTTGTCGTCGCCGAACAGCGTCTGGACGCGTTCGCCCTCGGCGCGCTTCGGCTCGGCGGTGGCCGACCACCAGTCGCCGGTGGCGGTGTCGCGCAGGAAGATGTAGGAGCCGAGGCGATCCTCGCTCGGGTCCGGCTGCCAGCGGGTGACGGCAAGCTCGCCGAAGCGGCTGTAGCCGGAGCCCGTCGCGGTGACCATGACCGAATAGCGGCCATTGGACATGACGTTGGTCGCGCGCAGCGCCTTGATGGGATCGAGGATGACGCGGCTGTCGGGGCTTTCGGCCTCGGTCTCGTCCTTGGCGCGCTCGTCGGCTTCCGTCCTGACGGTTGCGGTCGGAATGTCGCGCGGCGCCTTCTCCTGCAAGAGAAGCTCGGCCGACTCGATCACCGGATCGCTGTGGAAACGCTCGCGCAGCCTGCCTTCGAAGATGGCGTCGGCGACGGCGGCGATCGACATGCCGGAATGGTGCGCCATGTAGTTCTGCACCACGGCGTGGTCGGTGCCTTCGGGCACGCGCTGCGGCGTGAAATCGACCGCGTCGTAGAAACCGTGGCGGCCAAGGGCGCCGATCGAGCGCAGCCGCTGCAGGTTCTGCACCGCCTCGCGCGGGCTGAACTGCGCGGCCAGGATCGTCGCATAGGGCGCGATCACGGTGTTCTGGCCAAGGCCGCGCTTCAGGCCGAGGCCGGGCACGCCGAAATTGGTGTATTGATAGGTGAGCTCGCGGTCGCGGGCGTTGTAGGCCGCTTCCGAAATGCCCCAGGGCACGTTCTTGGAGCGCGCATACTGGATCTGGCGCTTGATGATGAGCTTGCTGGTCTGGTTGAGGATCGAGCCCTGCGGCTCCTTCATCACCAGCGGTGGCATCAGATACTCGAACATCGAGCCCGACCAGGACATCAGCGCGCCCTGGAAGCCGATCTCGACGATCGGCCGTCCCAGACGGAACCAGTGCTCGGTCGGCAGGTCGCCCTTGGCGATGGCGAACAGGCTGGTGAGCCGCGCCTCGGAGGCAAGAAGGTCGTAGCAGCTTTCGTCGAGCTGGCGGTCCTCGACGCGGTAGCCGATCGAGAGCAGCTTGCGCTCCTGGCGCATCAGGAAGGAGAAATCCATCTCGAAGGCATAGCGGCGGCAGCGCTCGCGCAGGGCAAGCAGCTTGGCGCGCAACGCGGCGACGGCGCTCTCGTCATTGTGCGAATCGTGCACATGCGCCTCGCAGGTCGCCTCGAGCCTCGCCGCCCAGTCGGCGATGACATCACTTTTCGGCGAGGCCGCCTCGGTGTGGATGGCGGTGGCGAGCTTGCGGATCTCGCCGGCAAGCACGGCAAGGTTGATGGTGCGGATCGACGCCATTTCGGGCTGCGCCTTGATGGTCGCAACCGCGCGACGCATGCCGTCGAGACGGTCGGCCAGGCGCTGGCGCAGCGGCCGCAGTTGCCGGCGGTCGTCCGGCAACTCGTCCAGGCTTTCGTCGAGAATGGTGACGGTGTCGATGATGCCTTCGAAATCGCCCTGCAGATGCACGGACGGCGCTTCGGCCCATTCGGCGCAGGAGGCGGCCACCGCGACCAGATGCCCGGCGAGATTGCCGCTGTCGACCGCGGAGATATAGAGCGGATAGAGCGGCTTCAGCGTCGTCGTGTCGTACCAGTTGTAGAGATGGCCGCGTTCGCGCGGCATGTTCTCGATAGTCGTCATCGTGGCGTCGATGCGGGTGATGGCGTCCGACAGGCTGATCCAGCCGAAATCGCGCGCCGACACCACCGACAGCAGATAGACGCCGATATTGGTCGGCGAGGTGCGCGGCGCCACCACCGGCGCCGGGCTTTCCTGGAAATTGTCCGGCGGCAGGTGATGCTGCTCGGGCGTGACGAAGGTCTCGAAATAATGCCAGGTGCGGCGCGCGAAGGTGCGCAGCGCGTGGATGTCGGCGGTCGAGATGCGCAGCCTGTCCTCGGTCTCGGCCGAACGGCTGATCCAGCAGGCGACGGCGGGGGAAGCGATCCAGAAGATGGCGAAGAAGAAAGCGACGAATGCGCCGGTGGAATCGGCAAGCACCGGAATGGCTAGGCCGACGACGCCGACGATCACCGCGCCATACATCATGCCGTAATAGGCGCCGAGATCGTTGCCGCCCTTGGCCGCCTGCGAAGCGGTGCGCCATTCGAGCAGGTTCTGGCGGCTGACGAAGAGCCGGTAGATGGTGCGGATGATGGCGTCGCCCATCATCCAGGCGAGATGCGCCATCAAGAGCACTTTCAGCGCCACCAACGCGGTGCCGAACACGGTGTCGCGCGCCAAAGCGGAGAAATGGCCGCGCGGCGTCTGATCGCCGCTCTTCGGCAGGATGCCGTTCACGATGTCGAAGGTCGGCGCCATGAACAGGGTGAGGATCAGAAGCGCCTGCCACTGCGCGGCCTGGGTGAAGGGCAGCAGCGTCCAGCCGGCGACGCAGGCCATGACCCAGAAGATCGGGGTGACCGAGCGGCGCAGATTGTCGACCATCTTCCAGCGCGACAGCGCCGGCACGCCGGAGCGCGGGTCGAAGATATAGCCGAGCAGCTGCCAGTCGCCACGCGCCCAGCGGTGGTGGCGCGAGGCGTCGACCGAGTAGCGGGTCGGATAGTCCTCGACCAGCTCGACGTCGGTGACCAAAGCGGCGCGCGCCAGCGCGCCCTCGAGCAGATCGTGGCTGAGGATGGTGTTTTCGTCGATGCGGTTCTTCAGCGCCGCCTCGAAGGCGTCGACATGGTAAAGGCCCTTGCCGGTGAAGGACCCGTCGCCGAAGACGTCCTGATAGACGTCTGAGACGGCAAACACATAAGGGTCGAGACCGCGATTGGCCGAGAAGACGCGCTGGAAGAAGGAGGCGTCGTCGCCGCTGGTCAGCGAAGCCGTGATGCGCGGCTGCAGGATGGTGTAGCCGGCGCTGACGACGCGCTTGACCGGATCGAAATGCGGACGGTTGAGCGGATGGGCGAGCTTGCCGACAAGGCTCGAAACCGCGTCGCGCGTGGTGCGCGTGTCGGCGTCGAGCGTCATCACATAGACGACCTTTTCCGGCAGCGGCACGTCGAGCGGCAGGAAGGTGGTGTCGCTGTCGCCGCGCAGGAGAAGGTTCAGCTCATGCAGCTTGCCGCGCTTGCGCTCCCAGCCCATCCAGCAGCCTTGCGCCTGGTTGTAGAGCCGGCGCCGGTGCAGGAGGTAGAAGCGCGGCGAGCCTTCCGATGGATAGCGCGCGTTGAGCCTGGCGATCTCGTCGCGGGCATATTGCAGGATCTCGATGTCGGCGGCGTCGATCTCGGTCTTGGAGTCCGGCCAGTCGGACAACAGCGCGAAATGGATCTCCTGCGCCGTGTTGGCGAGGTGATGCACCTCGATGTTGCGTATGTTTTCCTCGACATCGTCGCGCGAGCCGATCAGCGAGGGCACCACGACCAGCGTGCGCGCCCCGGCCGGAATGCCGTGCTTGTTGTAGTCGTAGCCGACAAGCCTGGTCGGCTTGAGGAACAGCGCCACCACGGTGTTGAAGAAGGCCAGCGCGCCCTCGCTTGCCGGCACGGCGAACAGCGCCAGCATCAGCGTGATCGATTCCACCGACAGGCCGAGATTGGCGAGCGCCCTGCCCGACAGCACCAGCAGCAGCACCGTCAGCAGGAAGACCGGCACGACGATGCCCAGCCAGCCGGCGCTGGCAAAGCCGCGCTTGAAGGTCACATAGAAAGGCGGGCGGTAGCCGATCGCTTTTTCCAGTTCCTGCCGGCGCGGCCCGACCAGGAAGAAGCCGACATCGGTATGCACGGCGGGGTCCGCCGTCTCCGGCACGCCGGACGCATCGGTGAGCCCGGGCGTATGACCGGCAAGCTCGATCGCCTTTTCGGCGACGCGGTATTCGGAGAGATCCGAGCGGCGCGCCAGCTGCTCGATCGCGGTGCGGTACTGGTCGCGCGAGAAGAAATCGAGGTCGGCGAAATCGGTCTTTTCGCGCAGCAGCGTGTCGATGCGGCTGACGCCTTCGAACCAGACCGTCCAGTCGACGTCGTTGATGAGGCGCAGGCCGCGAATGATGTTGYCGGTGGTGACGTTGCCCGAAGACAGCGTCTGATGCTCGGAGATGATGATCTCTTCGGCGTCGGAGCCGGTCTTTTCGAGCTCGCCTTCCAGCCATTCCAGCGCGCGGCCGGCATTCTGCGACCCGTCGCGCAGGCGGTAAAGCAGCTGGGTGGCGAAAGTGGTGTCCTGCGCATGCGCGCTGTAGTTGGACAGGATCCTGGTGCGGTCGGCATTGCCGTCGGTCGCAAGCACCCGGTCGGCGACCTCGTTGGCGATATGGCGCATCTGCCTGGTGCGCTCGACGCGCACGGCGATGCGGCGCAGGTTCTCGATCAGCACGAAGCGCAGCAGCGACGGCAGCGCCCAGAGCTCGCCGATCTTCATCGGCTCGACCGACTGGAAGCCCTCGACGATCGCCTTGAACATGTTGGCCGAGACGGAGCTGTCGGAATGCTCGACATAGCTCCAGGCAACGACGAAGGCGCGCGGCAGCACCATGYCGTCGCCGAGCGTGAGCGTCGGCAATTGCCGGTAGAAGCGGCGCGGCAGGTCGCGCTTGACCTGGAAGATGGTCTCCTCGACCAGGTAATTGTTGTCGAGCAGCCATTGCGCGGCAGGCGTGATGGTTTCGCCCTTGGCCTGCGCGGCATTGGTCGAGCGGTAGACTTCGAGAATCTTCTTGGCGTTGTCGCGGATGCGGGCCTGGAACTCGAACGGGGCAAGGCCGAACAATTCCTTGACCTCGCCCTTGGCGAGCGCGACGCCCAAGGCGCGCAGCCGGTCCTCAGGCAGGAAATTGGAGCGTATCGGCGCTTCCGTCACCGTCGGGAAGCCGGCGCTTGTCTGTTCGATTTTGTTCGGATTCGTCTGAATGTTCATTGAAAATTCCGTAAGCGGGGGCGCAATGCGGCGTCACCGCCACGGCAATGGCCCTAAAACCGGTTCAATTGCAATTGGTTGCATGATTGATCGGCCGAAAGTTTGTTTTGCGCACCACGATGGGGGCGTGCCCTTTCGACAGCTCGTGGGCGAACGCCCCTCGCTCTCCGCCCCCGGTTGGATCAGGGCAAGGATTCAGGCTTTTTCGTGATACATGCAAGGGGCCGGGCGATAATTCGCCTGAGCCGCGATCATGTTTGGCAACAGCCGTTAACGGTTGGCGGCGAAGCGGTGGAGCCCGATCACGAAAAGCAGGCCCTGCCCCTTGGGCTGAAGCCGCAATTCCGGGCTGTCCCGGTCGAGGATCAGCATATCGAGTGGTTCCAAGCTCGGCGCATCGTCCGTGAAGAGCGTGGCGCCGGCGCCGACGGCAAGAACGAGCGTGGTGTCGGCGCGTGGCGCGATGCGAATCTCATCGGAGAAAGGCCGGCGCTCGACCTCATGGGCCATACGGCCACGGCGGGTCATGACGTTGAGATCGGTGATCGGTCCGCCGATCAGCGCAGCATTGGTCGGCGCGTCGCCCGGAAAGGCGAGCGGCACCGAAGCCGTGGTCAGCCGCGTCGGCGGCTGGCCGGCAATGGCGAGAATGACGCCATCGCCTTCCAGCACCGTCAGCGTGCGGTCGATGCCGGCAAAGCTGGAGAACGGCCCGCTGGTTTCGACACGGGCCATCGAGACGCGCCAGTCGAAATCGTCGAGCCCGGCGCCGTCGGGCGAAACGGCGATTTCGGTGGTCGTGCCGCCGCCATTCTTCCAAGGCATGACGCGGTAATCGGCGGCACGAAGGATGCGCATGGCTTAGAGCCGTACGATTTCAAGTCGATTCGACTTGAAATCGTCCGGCTCTGCCTTCTTGGTTTGGAGCATGATGTTGTCCGAAAACCGTTTCACACTTTTCGGCATCATGCTCTAGCCCAGTATGCCCGGCAGGTTGAGCTGGTGTTCCTTGGCGCACTCGATGGCGATGTCGTAGCCGGCATCGGCATGGCGCATGACGCCGGTCGCCGGGTCGTTCCACAGCACGCGCTCCAGGCGTTTTGCCGCTTCGGGCGTGCCGTCGGCGACGATCACCATGCCGGCATGCTGGGAGAAGCCCATGCCGACGCCGCCGCCATGGTGCAGCGACACCCAGGTGGCGCCGGAGGCGGTGTTGAGCAGCGCGTTGAGCAGCGGCCAGTCGGAAATGGCGTCGGAACCGTCCTTCATCGCTTCCGTCTCGCGGTTCGGCGAGGCGACCGAACCGGAATCGAGGTGGTCGCGGCCGATGACGACCGGCGCCTTGAGCTCGCCCTTGGCTACCATCTCGTTGAAGGCGAGGCCTAGCCGGTGGCGGTCGCCGAGGCCGACCCAGCAGATGCGCGCCGGCAGGCCTTGGAACGAGATGCGCTTACGCGCCATGTCGAGCCAGTTGTGCAGATGCGTGTTGCCGGGGGTGAGCTCGCGCACCTTGGCGTCGGTCTTGTAGATATCCTCCGGATCGCCCGAGAGCGCGGCCCAGCGGAACGGACCGATGCCGCGGCAGAACAGCGGCCGGATATAGGCCGGCACGAAGCCCGGGAAGGCGAAGGCGTTCTCAAAACCTTCGTCCTTGGCGACCTGGCGGATGTTGTTGCCATAGTCGAGCGTCGGCACGCCGGCGTTCCAGAACGCCACCATCGCCTCGACATGCTCACGCATCGATGCGCGGGCGGCTTTCTCGACGGCCTTCGGATCGGACGTGCGCTTCTCGCGCCATTCGGCCATCGTCCAGCCCTTCGGCAGATAGCCGTTGATCGGGTCGTGCGCCGAGGTCTGGTCGGTCAGAATGTCGGGGCGGATGCCGCGCTTGAACATCTCCGGCACGATCTCGGCGGCGTTGCCGARCAGGCCGACCGACTTTGCTTCGCCGGCCTTGGTCCAGCGATCGATCATTTCCATCGCTTCGTCGAGCGTCCCGGCCTTCTCGTCGAGATAGCGGGTGCGCAGGCGGAAATCGATCGAATCCGGGTTGCATTCGATGGCAAGGCAGGAGGCGCCGGCCATGACGGCGGCCAAAGGCTGGGCGCCGCCCATGCCGCCGAGACCGCCGGTCAGGATCCACTTGCCCTTGAGGTTGYCGTTGTAGTGCTGGCGGCCGGCCTCGACGAAGGTCTCGTAGGTGCCCTGCACGATGCCTTGCGTGCCGATATAGATCCAGGAGCCGGCCGTCATCTGGCCGTACATCATCAGGCCCTTCCTATCGAGCTCGTTGAACTTCTCCCAGGTCGCCCAGTGCGGCACGATGTTGGAATTGGCGATGAGCACGCGCGGGGCGTTGGAATGGGTCTTGAAGACGCCGACCGGCTTGCCGGACTGCACTAGCAGCGTCTCGTCCTCGCCAAGCGTCTTCAGCGAGGCGACGATGCGGTCGAAATCGTTCCAGGTGCGCGCCGCCCGGCCGATGCCGCCATAGACGACCAGCTCGTTCGGGTTCTCGGCGACCTCCGGGTCGAGATTGTTCATCAGCATGCGCAGCGGCGCTTCGGTCGTCCAGTAGCGGGCGTTGAGCTTGTCGCCGCGCGGGGCGCGCACTTCGCGGATGTTGTGACGAGGATCGGTCATCATTGTCCCTTTCAAGCGAGGCGGGCGGCGCTGGTCAGCGCCCGGCCCAGTCAATGGTGGTTTCAAGGATCGTTTTCAGCGTGGCGCGGATCGGCGCCGCGTAGCTGGGGTCGTACGGCTCGGGCCAGTTTTCCGGCGAGCCCTTCTTGTTCGGCTCGCGCATGTAGCCACGGTTGGAGAGCTCCATCTGCAGCGCATGGACGCCGTTCTCGGGCCGGCCGAAATGGCGCGTGATCCAGCCGCCCTTGAAGCGGCCGTTGACCACCCAGCTCTCGCCAGTCGCGGCGAGGATCTCCGTCACCCTTTCCTGCAGCGACGGATCGGTGCTCTTGCCGTCATTGGTGCCGAGATTGAAGACCGGCAGCGTGCCTTCGAACAGCCGCGGCAGCACCGAGCGGATCGAATGGCAGTCGTAAAGCACGATGTTTTCGTGCATGCCACGCAGCCGGTCGATCTCGGACTGCAAGGCGTCGTGGTAGGGCGCGAAATAGGTCTCGCGGCGCTCGTCGATCTCGGAGGGCGTCGGCTCATCGCCCATGCGGTAGAGGGGATCGCCATCGAAGGTATCCGTCGGGCAAAGGGTTGTCGTCGCCTGGCCGGGATAGAGCGAGACGCCGGACGGGTCGCGGTTGACGTCGATGACGGTGCGAGAGATGGCAGTATGCACGACGGTCGCGCCGAGATCGGCGGCAAAGTCATAGAGTTTGTCGATCCACCAGTCGCAGTCGCGTCGGCCGAGCCAGGTCGAGACCAGCCGGGAGTCGAGGCCTGCGAGATCGATGCCGGTGTGCGGGATGGAGACCAGGAGGGGGGCCGTGCCCTGGGTGACGGTGAGCCATGAAGGGGTCATGCGAGACCTCCGCAAGTTGGAGCTCTACGGCGCCCCCCTCTGCCCTGCCGGGCATCTCCCCCACGAGGGGGGAGATTGGCTGTTTCGGCGCCTCGCTCCATCCTACCACGTCGGTGATTGGCGAAGGCCGACGCGACGGCTGATCTCCCCCCTCGTGGGGGAGATGGCCGGTAGGCCAGAGGGGGGCGCGAAGGATCGCGACCTATCAGGGCGTTCAATCTCACGATGCAATCCCCGGCAGCTTTACCGCGCCCGCCGCATTCACTGCCGCGCCGCTGCGGACCAAGGCGATCGCCTTTTCCATGTCGGGATGGAAATGGCGGTCATTGTCGAGATGAGGCACCTCGGCCCGGACCAGCTTGCGCACCGCCTCGAGGGCTTCGCTCGAAGCGAGCGGAGCGTGGAAATCGCAGCCCTGTGCAGCTGCCAGGAGTTCAATGCCGATGACGGCGGTCGCATTCTCGATCATGCCGAGCAGGCGGCGCGCGCCGTGCGCGGCCATCGAGACATGATCTTCCTGGTTGGCCGAGGTCGGAATGGAATCGACGCTTGCCGGATAGGCCTTCTGCTTGTTTTCCGAAACGAGCGCAGCCGCCGTCACCTGCGGGATCATGAAGCCGGAGTTCAAACCCGGCTTGGGCGTCAGGAAAGCCGGCATGCCGGACAGCGCCGGATCGACCAGCATGGCGATGCGCCGCTCCGACAGCGAGCCGATCTCGCAGACGGCAAGCGCGATCATGTCGGCGGCGAAGGCCACCGGCTCGGCATGGAAATTGCCGCCCGAAAGCGCGGTGTCGTCCTCGGCGAAGATCAACGGGTTGTCGGTGACACCGTTGGCCTCGGTTTCCAGCGTGTCGGCGGCCTTGCGCAGCACGTCGAGCGCGGCGCCCATCACCTGCGGCTGGCAGCGCAGGCAATACGGGTCCTGCACGCGCTCGTCTCCGACGCGGTGCGATTCCCGGATGGCGCTGCCGGCCATGAGATTGCGCAGCRCATCCGCCGTTTCGATCTGGCCGCGATGTTTGCGCAGCAGGTGGATGCGCGGATCGAAGGGGGCGTCCGAACCTTTGGCAGCGTCGGTCGACAGCGCGCCGGCGACCAGCGCGGACTGGTAGAGCGTCTCGGCCTCGAACAGGCCGGCCAGCGCGAAAGCGGTCGAGAACTGCGTGCCGTTGAGCAGCGCCAGCCCCTCCTTGGCGCCGAGCGTCACTGGCTCCAGCCCATGCGAGACGAAGGCGACCTTGGCGGGGAAGCGGCCGTGCGGGGTAAAGCACTCGCCGACGCCGATCATGACAGCCGTCATATGCGAGAGCGGCGCGAGGTCGCCGGACGCGCCGACCGAGCCCTGCGCGGGCACGACGGGGATGACGTCGTTGGCGAGCATCCCTTGAAGCAGGTCGATGGTCTCGGCGCGCACGCCGGAAGCGCCCTGGGCAAGGCTGGCGAGCTTGAGCGCCATCATCAGCCGCACCACTGGGACCGGCATCGGCTCGCCGACGCCGGCCGCATGCGACAGCACGATGTTGCGCTGGAGCGTTTCGAGATCGTCGGCCGGGATGCGGACGCTCGCGAGCTTGCCGAAGCCGGTGTTGATGCCATAGACCGGCTCGCCCTTGGCGAGGATGCGGGCGACCGCCTCAGCGCTGGCTTTGATCTTCGGCCGGCAGGCGGCGTCGAGCTTCGGCACGGCCCCGCGATAGATGGCGCGCCAGTCGGCAAGCGTCGCGCTGCCGGGCTTCAGGGTCAGTTCCGTCATTGTCCTCTCCAGATACGGGCATGGAGCGGATTGAAGCCCATGCGGTAGACGAGTTCGGCCGGGCGTTCGATGTCCCAGATGGCGAGATCGGCCGATTTGCCGGCCTCCAGCGTGCCGGTCTGTTCCAGCAAGCCCAACGCGCGCGCGGCCTCACGGGTGACGCCGGCAAGGCATTCGTCGACGGTCATGCCGAACAGCGTCGCAGCCATGTTCATGGTGAGCAGCAACGAGGTGAGCGGCGAGGTGCCGGGATTGCTGTCGGTGGCGACCGCCATCTTGACGCCGTGGCGGCGGAACAGGTCGACCGGCGGCTTCTTCGTCTCGCGGATGAAATAGTAGGCGCCGGGCAGGATGGTCGCCACGGTGCCGGCCTTGGCCATCGCCGCGGCGCCCTCCTCGTCCGTGTATTCGAGGTGGTCGGCCGACAAGGCGCCATAGCGGGCGGCAAGGGCCGCGCCATGCAGGTTGGAAAGCTGGTCGGCATGGAGCTTCACCGGCAGACCGAGCGCCTTGGCCTTTTCGAAGACACGCGCCATCTGCTCCGGCGAAAACGCAATGCCCTCGCAAAAACCGTCGACGGCGTCGGCGAGCTTTTCGGCAGCGACTGCAGGCAGGATCGTGCCGGCGACGAGATCGATGAACGCATCCTTGTCGCCCTTGGCTTCCGGCGGCAGCGCATGGGCCGCAAGGCAGGTCGTACGGACCGTGACCGGGCGCTCGTCGGCCAGGCGGCGGGCGGCGCGCAACGACTTCTTCTCGTTGTCGGCATCGAGACCGTAGCCGGACTTGACCTCGACGGTGGTGACACCTTCGGCCAGCAGCGCGTCGAGACGCGGCCGCGTCTCGGCGACAAGCTCGTCCTCGCTCGCTGCGCGCAGCGACTTGACCGAGGAGACAATGCCGCCGCCGGCGCGGGCCACTTCTTCATAGGTGGCGCCGGCCAACCGCATTTCGAATTCGTTGGCACGGTTGCCGGCATAGACCAGATGCGTGTGGCAATCGATCAGCCCTGGCGTGATCCAGCGGCCCTGGCAATCGACGACCTCGGCGCCCTGCCCGGTTGCAGCCGGCATATCGGCCTCGGGGCCGGCATAAACGATCAACCCGTCGTGCGCGGCGACCGCGCCTTTCTCGACGATGCCGAGACCGGCAGCACCCCCGGCCATGGTCGCCAGGCGCGCATTGCGCCAGACCCGATGGCCGCTCTTCCCGTTTGCTCCACCCATCATCTTTTCCATTTGCTTGGATGACGATTATGTATATACATATTGGAACGCGACGCAAGTGATAATGTCGCCTGGGCATTCAGATTCGGAGAGGAACGTGACGGCGATCTTTGCGGAACAGGCGCTGCTGCCCGGCGGTTGGCAGGACAATGTCAGGATCGCTTTTGAAGATGGCCGCATCTCTTCAGTCGAAGTCGGCGCTTCCCCTCAGGCGGGCGACGAGCGCCACGCCATCGTCCTGCCGGGCATGCCCAATCTGCACAGCCACGCCTTCCAGCGCGGCATGGCGGGTTTGGCCGAGCTACGCGGCCCTTCGACCGACAGTTTCTGGAGCTGGCGCGAGGTGATGTACCGCTTCGCGCTGTCGATGACGCCGGACCAGGTCGAGGCGGTGGCGGCGCAACTCTATGTCGAGATGTTGGAGGCCGRCTTTTCGCGCGTCGGCGAATTCCACTATCTGCATCACGACCGCGACGGGCAGCCTTACGCCAATATCGCCGAGATGGCCGAGCGGATCGCCGCTGCCGCGGCAGATACCGGTATCGGGCTGACGCTGCTGCCGGTCTTCTATGCCCATTCCGCCTTCGGGGGCGCCGCTCCCGGCGATGGCCAGCGGCGATTCATCAATGATGTCGAGCGTTTCKGGTGCTTGCTTGAGAAAAGCCGCGAGGGCGTTCGCTCATTAGAACAGGCCGTCGTCGGCGTCGCGCCGCATAGTTTGCGCGCCGCAACGCCGGACGAGCTCAATGCCGTCGCTGCGATGGCGCCGAACGGGCCCATCCATATCCATGTCGCCGAACAGGTGAAGGAGGTCGAGGACTGCATCGCCTGGTCGGGCAAGCGCCCGGTCGAATTCCTGCTCGCCAATGCAAAGGTGGACCAACGCTGGTGCCTGATCCACGCCACGCATATGACCGAGGCCGAAACGGTTGCGATGGCCCGGACCGGTGCGATCGCCGGGCTCTGTCCGATCACCGAGGCCAATCTCGGCGACGGCACTTTCGCGGCCCCGCTCTTCATCGAGCAAGGCGGCCGCTTCGGCGTCGGTTCCGATTCCAATGTGCTGATCGGCCTGCCGGACGAGCTTCGGCAGCTTGAATATTCGCAACGCCTTGTCCACCGCGCCCGCAACGTGCTGGCGCGGGCCGGCGGCTCGACCGGGCGGGCTCTGTTCGATGCGGCGCTTAACGGCGGCAGTCGGGCGCTTGGGGCAGGTCCTTCACAGATTGCCGCCGGCTGCCCTGCCGATCTCGTCTCGCTCGACCAAAACCATCCATCGCTGGCCGGCAAGGCAGGCGATGCGATCCTCGATGCCTGGATCTTCGCCAATGGCGGCACGGTCGATTGCGTGTGGGTGCATGGCAGGAAACAGGTCAGCGGCGGCCGGCATGCGAAGCGCGAAGCTGTCGCCGCGCGGTTCCGCGAAGTGATGACCGCATTGTCGCAAGGCTGAAGCAGGATCCATCCGATGAGCCTGGTCGAGACAGACGATGTCGAGGGCGGCGAGATCCTCTCGCTGCACCAGCGCATCTTGTCCGACATCCGTGAAAAGATCCTGTCGGGCGCTTGGGCGCCTGGACATCGCATCCCCTTCGAGCACGAGCTGACGGCTCAGTACAATTGCTCGCGCATGACGGTGAACAAGGCGCTATCGCAGCTGGCCAAGGCGGGGCTGATCGAGCGTCGCCGCCGTTCCGGCAGTTTCGTCCGCCAGCCGCAGTCGCAGGCGGCGGTGCTGGAGCTACACGACATCAGGATCGAGGTCGAAGCCCTTGGCCTTCCCTATCGCTATGAGCGGCTGGAGCGGGTCAAGCGGCGCAGCGGCGCCGAGGACCGCGCGTTGCTCGGGCTTTCAGCATCAGGTGCGGTGCTTGCGCTGGAGGGTCTGCATTTTGCCGGCGAACGGCCATTCGCGCTGGAGCAGCGGCTGATCAACCTTTCCGCGGTGGCCGAGGCAGCCGAAGAGGAGTTTCTCGATATCGCGCCGGGCCCCTGGCTGATCGGCCGCGTGCCGTGGAGCGAGGCCGAGCACCGCATCCGCGCTATGGCGGCGGACGAGGCAATCGCCGATGCGCTCGACATCGATCCCGGCGCCCCATGCCTGGTGGTCGAGCGCCGCACCTGGAGCGCCGAGCATCCGGTGACGCATGTGCGCTTCATCTATCCGGCGGAGAGCCATACGCTGGTGGCGAGGTTTACCCCGTCGCAGGGATAGCGCCAGCGCTCCCTTCTCCCCTTGCGAGAGAAGGTGGATCGGCGCGCAGCGCCGAGACGGATGAGGGTGCTGGAAGAAACGAGGTGCTGAAGAAAAGAGTGCTTCAAGCGCCCACTTCTTCCACGCCGCGATCCTCCAACACCCCTCATCCGGCCGCTTCGCGGCCATCTTCTCCCACAGGGGAGAAGGAGAAGTCGGCTCAGATTGCCGCGGTGATGATGATCTCGACCAGATATTCCGGGCCGGCAAGCTTGGCTTCGCCGGTGGCGCGCGCCGGGGTGTGGCCCTGCGGCACCCACTTGTCCCATTCCGAGTTCATCTCGGCAAAGGTCTTCATGTCGTCCAGCCAGATGATCGCCTGCACGATCTTGGTCTTGTCGGTGCCGGCCTTGGCCAGCAATTCGTCGATGGTCTTCAGGATGTCGCGCGTCTGGGATGCGACGTTGCCGCCGGGCTGACCGACCTGGCCGGCCAGATAGACGGTGTTGCCATGAATGACGATCTGGCTCATGCGCGGGCCGACATCGATGCGACGAATGCTCATTGGAGGTTCCTTCGTTGTGGGAGTCGCTGCTCTTTAGAGTCCCGGCCGGCGCGGGGCAAGGCCGGCGGGCGCGAAACCAATTGAGCCAATTGTCCGGTTCCGAACGGCCCGCCTACACGGCGAGTTGACCGGACGTGTCACAATTCCGCCGGACCGCCATGTTGACTAATGTAATAACATCACATATCGACGGCGTACTCGAATTCGCGGACCGACGTTTGATGACCAATGCCTGCCTGACCTTCCGCGACCTGACGCTTGGCTATAACAGCCATCCGGCGATCCATCATCTCAATGGCATCGTGCGCAAAGGCTCGCTGACCGCCGTGGTCGGCGCCAATGGTTCGGGCAAGTCGACGCTGATGAAGGGCATTGTCGGCGTGCTGAAGCCGATGGAAGGCGCGGTGGTCCGCATGCCGGGCGTGCGCACCGCCTATCTGCCGCAGCAATCGGAGCTCGACCGCTCCTTTCCGGCGCGCGTCGTCGATCTGGTCTCGCTCGGCCTATGGCCGAAGCGCGGCATGCTTGGCCGCTATACGAAAGAGGATCGCGAGTCGGTCAGCAGGGCGCTGATGGCGGTCGGACTCGGCGGCTTCGAGAAACGGCCGATCGATACGCTGTCGGGCGGCCAATTGCAGCGCACGCTGTTTGCCCGCGTGCTTTTGCAGGACGCCGACCTCATCCTGCTCGATGAGCCGTTCAACGCGGTCGACGCCAAGACGGTCGGCGACCTCATCCAATTGATCAAACGCTGGCATGGGGAGGAGCGCACCATCATGGTCGTCGTCCACGACCTCGATCTGGTGCGGCAGAATTTCCCCGAAACGCTGCTGCTTGCCCGCCAGCCGGTCGCCTGGGGCGACACAAAGGAAACGCTGCGGCCCGAAAACCTGCTCAAGGCACGGCGCTTCCACGAGGCGTGGGAAGAGAACGCGCCCTGGTGCGAGCCCGAGGATCATGATCATAGCCATGATCACGCGCATCACGATCATGCGCATGATCACCATCACGACCACCAGCACGGCTCCGGACCGAGGGCGGCGTGATGGATTTCGTCTACGGCCTCTTCATCGCGCCCTTTGCCGATTTCGCCTTCATGCAGCGGGCACTGTTCGGCTCGCTGATGCTGTCGCTCGGCGCCTGCCCGGTCGGCGTCTTCCTGATGCTCAGGCGCATGAGCCTGTCGGGCGACGCGATGGCGCATGCCATCCTGCCGGGCGCGGCCGCCGGCTTCCTGCTCTATGGGCTCGAGATCCTGCCGATGACGGTCGGCGGGCTGATCGCCGGCATCATCGTGGCGCTCGGCGCGGGCGCCGTCTCGCGCTTCACCATCCAGCGCGAGGACGCCTCGATGGCGGCCTTCTATCTGATTTCGCTGGCCGTCGGCGTGCTGATGGTGTCGATCCGCGGCTCAAGCGTCGACCTCATGCATGTGCTGTTCGGCACGGTGCTCGCGCTCAACAATGAGGCGCTGATCTTGATCGGCGGCATCGTGGCGGTGACGCTCGCCTGTCTCGCTATCTTCTGGCGCGCGCTGGTCGCCGAATGCCTCGATCCGCTGTTCCTGCGCTCGGTGAGCCGCATGGGCAGCCCGGTGCATTTCATCTTCCTGGGCCTGGTCGTGCTCAACCTCGTCGGCGGCTTCCAGGCGCTGGGCACGCTGCTCTCGGTCGGGCTGATGATGCTGCCGGCAGCCGCCGCCCGCTTCTGGACGGTGCGCGTCGAGCCGATGTGCGCGCTGGCCGTGCTGATCGGCTTTGCCTCCTGCATCGCCGGGCTGCTTTTGTCCTACCATGCGTCGCTGCCCTCCGGCCCCGCGATCATCCTTTCGTCCGGCGTCGTTTATTTCTGCTCGATCCTGTTCGGCACGCGCGGCGTGCTGCGCGCCCGCATCGTGCATCACCGACACCGCACCGCCTGACCCCATCCCCAAGCAAGGAGACCACCCAATGCTGAAATCCTTCCGTGCCGCGCTGGCGTTGAGCGTTATAACATTAAGCGCATTCGCAACATCCTCCGCTTTCGCGGCACCGCTGAAAGTGGTGGCAAGCTTCACCGTGATTGCGGACTTTGCGAAAAATGTCGGCGGCAACCGGGTCAACATCACCACCATCGTCGGGCCGGACGGCGACGCGCATGTCTATGAGCCGAGCCCGGCCGACGCGGTAGCGATGGCAGGCGCCGACGTCGTGCTGGTCAACGGCTTGCATTTCGAAGGCTTCCTGCAGCGCCTGGTTGACGCCAGCGCCACCAAGGCCGCGATCGTGACGCTGACCAAGGGCGTGACGCCGATCGACTTCAAGCCGGAATTCGCCGACGCGGACGCGGCCGAAGGGGCCGACACCAGCGGCGGCAAGACCGTCACCGACCCGCACGCCTTCCAATCGATCGCCAATGCCAAGATCTATGTGAAGAATATCGCCGAGGCGTTCTGCGCGGCCGACGCCGAGGGCTGCGACAGCTACAAGGCCAACGCCGCCGCCTACACTACCAAGCTCGATGCGCTGGAAGGCGAAGTGAACGCGGCAATCCAGTCGATCCCACAAGCCAAGCGCGTCGTCATCACCTCGCATGACGCCTTCGGCTATTTCGAGCATGAATACGGGCTGACCTTCCTGGCGCCGCAGGGCATCTCGACCGATTCCGAGCCGTCGGCCGCGGACGTCGCCAAGCTCGTGGAGCAGATCAAGCAGGACAAGGCGGCGGCGATCTTCATCGAGAACATCACCAATCCGCGGCTGATCGAGCAGATCGCCGGCGAGACCGGCATCAAGGTCGGCGGCACGCTCTATTCGGACGCGCTGTCGGGATCGGACGGCCCGGCCTCGACCTATATCGACATGATGCACAACAACATCACGCAGATCAAAGGCGCGATCCTGGGAAGCTGAGCGACGCGGCAGCCAACCGGGTCGAAAAACGGCCCGGTTGGATTTTTCGATCGGTCGTCGCTATTTGGCAGGGAATTCCTTTAATGCGGATTGCCGCCCTTCTCCCGGAGTGGCAAGACTGCCGCCAAAGAGATCGCGAGGACGACACCATGGAATACCGCCAGATCAGCGACGACTATTCGGTCTCCGGCCAGATCCAGCCCGAGGATATCGCCGCCATCAAGGACGCCGGCTTCAAAAGCGTGATCTGCAACCGGCCGGACGAGGAGCAGCCCGGCCAGCCTTCGGCCGGAAGCATTCAGGCCGCAGCCGAGGCGGCCGGGCTTGCCTTCCGCTACATCCCCGTGATCAGCGGCCAGATCACCATGGACAATGTCGAGGACCAGGCTGCCGCGCTGGACGAGCTCGAAGGGCCGGTGTTCGCTTATTGCCGTTCAGGCGCGCGCTGCACCAACCTTTACGGGCTGATCCAGCAGCAGCGCGGCTAAATAGGCAGCGCACCGGTTTCCTTGAGTGTTTCCAGCACGATCGCCGTCTTCACGTGCTGCACGGATTCATGCGGCAGGAGCACGCCGTTGACGAACTCCGACAGTGATTTGAGGTCGGGCGTCACGACCTTCAGGATGTAATCCATCTCTCCCGTTAAGGCGTGCGCCTCCTGCACCTCGGGCAGGCGAGCCACCAGTTCGCCGAAGCGGCGGGCATTGTCCCGGTTGTGGGTGGCCAAGGTCACCGAGATGACGTTGACCAGCGAAAAGCCCAGACGGTCGCGGTCGAGCACCGCGCGATAGCCCTTGATATAGCCGTCCTCCTCCAGCCGCAGACGGCGGCGCGAGCATTGCGAGGGCGACAGGTTCACGCGCTCCGCCAAATCGTTGTTGGTGAATCGCGCATCGTCCTGCAAAAGCGCCATTATCTTGCGGTCGAATTGATCGAGGCGCGCATCATCCATGAATTTTTCTCCATTTATGCACGGTTTGCGCGCATGATGCGCATTTCAAGCGGTTGAATGCAAGCACCGTGCGGAGGTGTCGGGCTATCATGGTGAAGATGGTCAAGCCCGGCCAAAACAGCTTTCGGAGGACTGCCATGGGCCCCTTCCCGCACGACGCCCCACCCGCCAAGATCAGCAAGCAGAACCCCGCCGGCACCGACGGCTTCGAATTCGTCGAGTTCGCGCATCCGGAGCCGGCAAAGCTCGCCGAGCTGTTCACCCGCATGGGCTATGTCGCGGTGGCCAAGCATCGCTCGAAGGACATCACCGTCTGGCGCCAGGGCGACATCAACTATGTCGTCAATGCCGAGCCAGGCTCGCATGCAATGAAGTTCGTCGAGAAGCACGGCCCCTGCGCCGCCTCGATGGCATGGCGCGTGGTCGATGCCAAGCACGCCTTCGACCATGCCGTGTCGAAGGGTGCGACGCCCTACGAGGGCACCGACAAGGCGCTCGGCGTGCCGGCGATTGTCGGCATCGGCGGCTCGCTCATCTATTTCATCGAGACCTATGGCGAGAAGGGCTCGGCCTATGATTCCGAGTTCGAATGGCTGGATGGGCGCAATCCGAAGCCCGAAGGCGTCGGCTTCTACTTCCTCGACCACCTCACCCACAATGTCTATCGCGGCAACATGGACAAATGGTGGGACTTCTACCGCGACCTGTTCGGCTTCAAGCAGATCCATTTCTTCGACATCGACGGCAAGATCACCGGCCTTGTCAGCCGCGCCATCACCTCACCCTGCGGCAAGATCCGCATTCCACTGAACGAATCCAAGGACGAGACCAGCCAGATCGCCGAGTATCTGAAGAAGTACAATGGCGAGGGCATCCAGCACATCGCGGTCGGCACCGACGCCATCTACGAGGCCACGGACAAGCTCGCCRCCAACGGGCTGAAGTTCATGCCCGGTCCGCCCGACACCTATTACGAGATGTCGCATGAGCGCGTGCACGGCCATGACGAGCCGATCGAACGCATGAAGAAGCACGRCATCCTCATCGACGGCGAAGGCGTGGTCGACGGCGGCATGACCAAGATCCTGCTGCAGATCTTCTCCAAGACCGTCATCGGGCCGATCTTCTTCGAGTTCATCCAGAGGAAGGGCGACGAAGGTTTTGGCGAAGGCAATTTCCGCGCGCTGTTCGAGTCGATCGAGCAGGACCAGATCAAGCGCGGGGTGATCAAGCTGGACGGCAAGGCGGCTTAGAGCGGGGTTGCGGTTCGACCTCTTATGACCTAAATTCTGGTCATAAGAGGCCGACTATGAATATTCCTATGGCGAAGGCGAAGGCGCAGCTTTCCGAGTTGGTGAAACGTGCGCAGGCCGGCGAAAAGATCCATCTGACAAAGCATGGAGAGGTTGTCGCAACCTTGAGCGCTCCCGTCCGGCCTGGCGGAAGCAAAGGCCTGTTTGGAGCGCTGAAGGGCCAAATCTGGATAGCGGACGATTTTGATGAACTCGGTCCCGAATGGGACGAGTATACTAAATGAGCCCCAGATACCTGGTCGATACGCATATTCTGCTTTGGGTGCTCAACGCGGACTCACGTCTTTCGGATCACCATCGCGACATTTTTCTGGCGGGCAAGGATGTGACCGTCAGCGCCATCTCAGTGGCCGAGATTGCCATCAAGAGGTCGCTCGGCAAAATCACCCTCACCGGCAACATCGTCGACATTCTGCAATCGAATGGAATTCCAATCCTCGGGGTGAATGAACTGCATGCGGCAAGGCTTGAACACTTGCCGTTCCATCATCGCGATCCTTTTGACCGCCTGCTTATCGCGCAGGCTCAGATTGAAGGCCTGACTCTGGTCACCGCGGGTCGGCATTTCTCGGCCTACGACGTTGCCTTGGTCTGATCATCGAGCGCCAGCCGCTTAATCTCACCCGGCCAATATAGGCGGCGCGCCGCGCCCATTTGGCGTCGATCCAGTGATGCTTGGAGCTACTTTTGAAGGCCGACGGCTTTGCGCAGGATATCGTTGATCCGGCTCTGCCAGCCGGGTCCGCCGTCGCGGAAGCGGGCAATCACGTCGCTGTCCAGCCGCAGCGTCACCTGTTTCTTCGGATTGTCGAGCGCCGGCCGGCCGCGCGAGCGGCGAATGCTCTCGGCAAGGTCGGGGAAGACCTCGTTAAAGGGGCGAGCGTTTCGAAAGTCCTCGTCGGTCCACTCCGGATTGTCCGAAACGGCGTCCCAATCCTCTTTCGTAAAGCCCTTGCCTGCCTTGAACTCCTTGTCAGGCTTCCTGATGTTCAGCTTAGCTTTCGCCATCGAACAATCTCCTTTCCGTCTGGTTGGCCGGTCGCATCGAAATAATCGAGATGCCTTCGGAGCCAAGCCGGGCAAAGACCACTGCAACCACGCCGCCGACCATCCGACCAATCGCCATGAACCGACCAGCTTTGGCCGCTCGGATCGTCGACGCAAGGAAGAACTCCTCATCCAACGCCGCAAAATCCAACCCGTGCTTCTCAATGTTGGCCAGCCGCTTCGGCTCATCCCAAACGATCTTCATTGAATTTATGTACCTACAATAATTAAGTCAATAATTTTCGTAACTACAATAATTTTTCAAGCCGGTCGTCTTGTTCACAAACCCAGTCGCTCGACTTCATCCTTTCTGAGCTTCTGGTCGTAGTCGAGTAGGAATTCGTCGAGCTGCGGCGGCGCGACGGAAGTGCCGGAGAGCATCGCGTGCACCTGGCCGCGATGATGGATGTCGTGCAGGAAGACATGCGCGAGGATATCGCCGATGCGTTCGGGGATCTTGCCGTCCTCGCGCCGGTCGGTGATGACGCGCCGGTCGAGATCGGCCTCCGACAGGCCGTCGCAGAAGGCGATCAGCTTGCGGTCGAAATCCGCCTGCGCCTCGGCAAGGCTCGCCGCATGGTCGAACGGCACGTAGTCGTCATAGGCTGCGGCGCCTAGGCCGCCATCGGTCAGGAAATCGAGATAGAGACGGTCGACCGCGAGGATGTGGTTGAACGTCTCCTTGATCGACGGGAAGAAGCTGGTGCGCTTGGCATCGAACTCGCCGGGCTGCATCGCCAGCACGGCACGGTAGAGCCGGTCGTTCGACCACAGATTGTTGCGCGCCATGCGGCGCAGATGGTCGAGCAGGGTCACTCTTCAGCTTCCTTCCTCCCCCTCGTATTTCTCGACCTTCTGCTCGATGGCGCCGAAGATCGAATGGCCGGCCTTGTCCTTCATCTCGATGCGCACAGTGTCACCGAAACGCAGGAAGGGCGTCTTCGGCTCGCCGCTCTCGATGGTCTCGATCATGCGCAGCTCGGCGATGCAGGAATAGCCGGCGCCGCCCGCCGAGACCGGCTTGCCCGGGCCGCCATCGAGCTTGTTGGAGACGGTTCCGGAGCCGATGATGGTGCCGGCGGCGAGCGGCCGCGTCTTCGCGGCATGCGTGATCAGCGCCGGGAAGTCGAAGGTCATGTCGACGCCGGCATTGGCGCGGCCGAAGGGCTTGCCGTTGAGGTCGACGAGCAGCGCGAGATTGACCTTGCCGCCATCCCAGGCATCGCCCAGCTCGTCGGGCGTGACCGCGACCGGCGAGAAAGCCGAAGACGGTTTCGACTGGAAGAAACCGAAGCCTTTGGCAAGCTCCGGCCCGGTGATGGCGCGCAGCGTGACGTCGTTGACCAGCATGACGAGGCGGATCGCCTCCCTCGCCTCCTCCAGCCAGGCGCCCATAGGCACGTCGTCGACGATGACGGCGACTTCCGCCTCCATGTCGATGCCGAAGCTCTCATCCGCCATGCGGATCGGATCGCGCGGCGCAATGAAGGAGTCCGAGCCGCCCTGGTAGATCAGCGGGTCGGTCCAGAAGCTTGCAGGCATCTCGGCGCCGCGCGCCTTTCGCACCAGTTCAACATGGTTCACGTAAGCCGAACCATCCGCCCATTGATAGGCGCGCGGCAGCGGCGAATGGGCGTCGTGCTCATGGAAGCGCGCCGAAGGCACTGCGTTGGTCTCGAGCGATTCCGCCATGGCCGCCAGGTGCGGCGCGATGCGGCGCCAATCGTCGAGCGCTGCCTGCAGCGTCGGCACCAGAAAGGAAGCGTCCGTGAACCGCGTCAGATCGCGCGAGACCACGACCAGCTTCCCGTCGCGGGTCCCGTTCTTCAAGGTGGCAAGCTTCATGCGGTTTCCTCTCCAGACGCGGCCTCGCCGCCGCTTAGCTGTACAACAAGGCCGTCGCGGGCGATCGTCAAGTCACCGGACCATGTTTTCCTCACAGCATCGGTCCAGTCGGCTTCACCGATGGCGGGATCGTCGGCCGGAATGAGATGGTTGAGGACCAACCGCCGCATGTCGGCATCGCTGGCGATACGGCCCGCCTCTTCGGCCAGACTATGGCTGGCGAAGAGGTGCTCACGCAGCCGCGCCCCATTGCCAGTCCTGGCGACCAGCCTTTCCACGCCTTCCGCGAGCATGGCTTCATGGACGAGGATGTCGGCGCCCCGCGCAAACCCGGCCAGCGGCGGGAAAAAGGCCGTGTCGGCGGAGAACACCACGCTCCTGCCGCCATGCTCGAAACGCAGCGCAAAGCAGTCGGTCACCGGCGGATGGTCGACACGCAACGTCGTCACCGTCAGACCCCGCTCGTTCAGAACCGCCCCCTCGGCGAATTCCTCGACCTTGATCAGGTCGCGAATGTCCGGCCTGCCTTCGTCGACGATGCGGATCTCGATGTCGAACGCCATCGCCTGGCAGAACTGTTGCCAGTAACGGCCGGTGCCGGGCGGACCGAAAACGGTCACCGGCGTTGCCAGCCCCGCTGTCCAGGCCGTGTGGATCAGCGGCCCGAGTTCCAGAACGTGGTCCGAATGGAGATGCGTTATAAAGACCAGGTCGAGCGCCTTGAGGCTGATGCCGGCATCGACCAGGCCGCGCGTGACGCCGAGCCCGCAATCGACGACGATGTTCCGCCCACCGAGTTCCAGCAGCGACGAGCTCGGCCATGGACCACCCGGCCGCAACGCCGGACCACCCTTGGAGCCGAGCAGGACGAGTCGGTCCGCTGCTTCGGCGCTCAAGACCAATCGCCTTCCGGGGTGCCGTTGAAACGCTTCTTCAGGTCGGCCCAGCAGTCGATGTAGTTCTCCTGCAAGGTGCCGAGTTCGGCGGCATAGCGGGTCAGCATCTGGGGAAAGCRCGTCTCGAACATGAAGGCCATGGTGTTGTCGAGCTTGACCGRCTTCAGCTCGGCCCGTGTCGCCTTCTCGAAGCCGGAAGCGTCCGGTCCATGCGCCAGCATCTGGTTGTGCAGGCTGATGCCGCCGGGGACGAAACCTTCCTCCTTGGCGTCGTACTGGCCGTGGATCAGGCCCATGAACTCGCTCATGATGTTGCGGTGGTACCAAGGCGGCCGAAAGGTGTTTTCCGCCACCAGCCAGCGCGGCGGGAAGATGACGAAATCGACATTGGCCGTGCCCTCCTCGCCGCTCGGCGCCGTCAGCACGGTGAAAATAGACGGGTCGGGATGGTCGAACAGGATGGCGCCGACCGGAGAAAACGTCGCGAGATCATATTTGTAGGGCGCATAGTTGCCGTGCCACGCGACGACGTCGAGCGGTGAATGGCCGAGCTCGGTGACATGGAAGGTGCCGCACCATTTTACGATCAACCGGCACGGCGTCTCCTTCTCCTCGAACCAGGCGCAGGGCGTCTTGAAGTCGCGCGGATTGGCCAGGCAGTTGGCGCCGATCGGTCCGCGGTCCGGCATGGTGAATTTCGCGCCGTAATTCTCGCAGACATAGCCGCGCGCTTCCTTGTCGGCGAGCTCGACCTTGAAGACGAGGCCGCGCGGCAGCACGGCGATCTCGCCGGGGCGAAGCTCGATGACGCCCATCTCGGTGACGAAGCGCAGCGCGCCAACCTGCGGCACGACCAGCAACTCGCCGTCGGCGTTGAAGAAGTGGTCATCCACCATCGAGCGATTGGCCACATAGACATGCGCGGCCATGCCGGACTGGCCGACCGCGTCACCGGCGGTGGTGAAGGTACGCATGCCGGAAATGAAGTCGGTCGGCTCCGTGGGCATCGGCGTCGGGTTCCAGCGGTATTGGCCGAGCGCCAGCTCGTGGTCGCCGATGTTGGGGCCTGTCTTCCACAAGGGGTAGCTCGTGCCCTTGAAGCGGCCGGTGTGCTTTACGCTCGGGCGGATACGGTAGAGCCAGGAACGCTCGTTGGTGCCGCGCGGCGCGGTGAAGGGCGAGCCCGAAAGCTGCTCGGCATAGAGCCCATAGGCCGGCCGCTGCGGCGAGTTGCGACCCTGCGGCAGCGAGCCGGGTAGCGTCTCTGTCTCGAAATCGTTGCCGAAGCCCGGCATGTAGGAAAAACCCATCCGATCCTCCCTGATCTCGGCTTGCAAGCGTCCCGAGACGCGGCCTGCCGGCGATGTTGACCAAACTGGTTTCATTTGTAACCATCGAAAATGTAACTATCAACGGCCGCGCTGCATCCCGGGAGCGCTTCATGGAACCAGATATCCTCGAGCTGGAAAGCTTCCTGCCCTACCGGCTCTACCGGTTGGCCGACACCGTCAGCCGCGAGTTTTCGCGCATCTACAAGGACCGCCACGGCCTGACGCGCCCGGAATGGCGAACGCTGTCAGGCCTCGGCCAGCACGGCATGATGACGGCGACGGAACTCGGCGAGCAGTCGGCTATGCACAAGACCAAGGTGTCGAGGGCTGTGGCCGAACTGGAGCGACGGCGCTGGCTGGTGCRCACGCCGGACGAGAATGATCGGCGTGTCGAACACCTGGCGCTGACTAAAGCGGGGCTCGCCACCTATCGCGAGATGGTGCCGCTCGCTAAGGCGTTTGAAAGGGAGCTGCTGGGGAAGCTGAGCGCGGATGAGCGGATGGCGATCGTGGAAGGCGTGGCTGCGCTGGAGAAAGCTCTGGAAGAAAAAAGCTGATAGGCTGGCGCGAGCCCCCCTCTCTGTCCTGCCGGACATCTCCCCCTCTTGGGGGGAGATTGGCAGCTGCGGGGACGGCGCTCGTCTTGCAACGTCTGCTATTAGCGAAGGCGGTCGTAACGGCTGATCTCCCCCCTTGAGGGGGAGATGTCCGGCAGGACAGAGAGGGGGCGAAGGAACTCGGCGTCTGCGTCGAAGCACCTACCAATCCATCACCACCTTGCCCGAACTGCCGCTCCGCATCGCGTCGAAGCCAACCTGAAAATCGTCGATCCCAATGCGGTGCGTGATCAGCCCCGATACATCCAACGGCCCCTGCACCAGCGCGATCATCTTGTACCAGGTCTCGAACATCTCGCGGCCGTAGATGCCTTTGAGATGCAGCATCTTGAAGATGACCTTGTTCCAGTCGATCTCGAAGCCGGTCGGGGCGATGCCCAAAATGGCGATCTTGCCGCCATTGTTCATGGTGTCGATCATGTCGCGGAAGGCTGGCGCGGCGCCCGACATTTCCAGCCCGACGTCGAACCCTTCGTTCATGCCGATCGACGGCATGACGTCACGCAGCTTTTCCTTCGAAGCGTCGACGACATGCTGGACGCCGAGTTTCCGCGCCAGATCCAAGYGGACCGGGTTGATGTCGGTAATGACGACCTTGCGCGCGCCGACGCATTGCGCCACCAGCGCGCCCATGATGCCGATCGGGCCGGCGCCGGTGACCAGCACGTCCTCGCCGACCAGGTCGAAGGACAATGCCGTATGCACGGCATTGCCCAATGGATCGAAGATGGCGGCGATCTCGTCCGGCACGTCGTCGGGGATCGGCACGACATTGTGCTGCGGGATCGCCATGTACTCGCCGAAGGCGCCGGGGCGGTTGACGCCGACGCCGAGCGTGTTGCGGCAGAGATGCCCTCGCCCGGCGCGGCAGTTGCGGCAATGGCCGCAGACGATATGGCCCTCGCCGGAAACGCGCTGGCCGACCTTGTATTCGGTGACCGCCGCGCCRTAATCGGCAACCGTGCCGACGAATTCGTGGCCGGTCACCATCGRCACCGGCACGGTCTTCTGYGCCCACTGATCCCAATTGTAGATATGGACGTCGGTGCCGCAGATCGCGGTCTTCCTGACCTTGATCAGCACGTCGTTAGGGCCGATCTCCGGCACCGGCACCTCTTCCATCCAGATGCCCGGCTCGGCCTTGGCCTTCACCAGCGCCTTCATCATGTTCGACATCAGGATCTCCCAATGGGTTGGAGGCTTGCGTTCCTTCGCGCCCCCCTCTGTCCTGCCGGACATCTCCCCCACTTGGGGGGGATTGGCCGTCACGACGGCCTTCGCCAATTTCCAACATCGAAGGAAGGCGCCGGCACCGAAGCTGCTGATCTCCCACCTTGTGGGGGAGATGTCCGGCAGGACAGAGGGGGGCGCCGTAGAGCGAAGACATCTGCAAATTCATCCAACTATACCAAGTTCACGCCCGACCGCGCCGAACGCCTCGACCGCGCGGTCGATGTCGGCGCTGGAATGGGCGGCCGACATCTGCGTGCGGATGCGCGCCTGGCCCTTCGGGACCACGGGGAAGGAGAAACCGATGACGTAGATGCCGCGCTTCAGCATGCGCTGCGCCATCTCCTGCGCCAGGGCGGCATCGCCCAGCATCACCGGGATGATCGGATGATCGGCGCCGGCGAGCGTGAAGCCCAGCTTGCCCATTTGAGACCGGAACCGGTCCGCATTGGCATATAGGCGCTGGCGCAGCGCATCGCCATGGCGGATCAGGTCGAACACCTTGATCGAGGCGCCGGCGATCGCCGGCATCAGCGTGTTGGAGAAGAGATAGGGCCGCGAGCGCTGGCGCAGCCAGTCGACCACCTGGCTTTTGCCCGAGGTGTAGCCGCCCGAGGCGCCGCCCAGCGCCTTGCCGAGCGTGCCGGTGATGATATCCACCCTGCCCTCGACGCCGCAATGCTCGGCCGAGCCGCGGCCGTTCCTGCCGACGAACCCGACCGCGTGGCTGTCGTCGACCATGACCATGGCATCGTATTTTTCGGCAAGGTCGCAGAGACCCTTGAGGTTGGCAATGATGCCGTCCATCGAGAAGACGCCGTCGGTGGCGATCAGCCGGAAGCGGCAATCCTTCGCCTCCTTCAGGCGAGCTTCGAGATCAGCCATGTCGTTGTTGGCGTAGCGGAAACGCTTGGCCTTGGAGAGCCGCACGCCGTCGATGATCGAAGCATGGTTCAGCGCGTCGGAGATGATTGCGTCCTCTTCGCCGAGCAGCGTCTCGAACAAGCCGCCATTGGCGTCGAAGCAGGAAGAGTACAGGATGGTGTCCTCCATGCCGAGGAAGGACGAGATCGTCGCCTCGAGCTCCTTGTGCTCCTCCTGCGTGCCGCAGATGAAGCGCACCGAGGCCATGCCGTAGCCGTAGCGGTCGAGCGCTTGCTTTGCCGCGTCGCGCAGGTCCGGGCTGTCGGCGAGGCCGAGATAGTTGTTGGCGCAAAAGTTCAGCACCTTCTGCCCGCCCACCTCGATCTCGGCGGACTGCACGGAGGAAATCACCCGCTCGGATTTGTAGAGCCCGGCCGATTTCAGGCCTTGGAGCTCGCTGTCGATATGGGAAAGGAATGCTTTGCTCATGGTCCGGCCCTGTTCGCTTCGAGGCCGGACTGTCGCGCCACGGCTGCAAAAAATCCATCGCAAAAGCGACCGCTTCGGTGGCGTCGCGAAAGCCCGATCGCAATCCTTTTGCCATGGCGCTGCGGCAATAGGATCAAAAATGGGGTAAGCGGGAAAGGACGTGATAACCATCTTGCGAGCTTTGCCAAGCCGCCATGACGGCCGCAGGCATCCCTTGCCGACCCGTTAACTCTTTCCAGGCAAGCGTTTTCCCGCCGTATCCAGGGCAGGAATCCGTCGACCGGAGGGGTCACTTAAGTTATGTCGCAGCAGCCAGTGCAGAGCCTTTCGCGCAAGCTGATCCTGCTCATCAAGACCGGCTACTGGCTGGCGCTGACTATCATCGCCGCCATGGTGATCGCCTCCTTCGTCCTTCTGCAGCAATTGATGGCGCAGCAGCAGCACAATCATGCGCTGCTCGACATCGTCTCGATGCAGAAGGCGCTCTCGCAGCGCATCGTCTTCCTGGCCAGCGCCACGGGTGCCGCCTCGCGCGACAAGCAGCCGGCGCTGGTCACCGCGCTCAAGCAGGCGACCGGCGAGTTCGAGACCAATTACGATCGGCTGCTCAAGGAGACCGGCGCCGATCCGCTCTCGCCGGCACGCAACGATCCGAAGTCGATCGAATATGTGCTGTTCAGCAAGCCGTTCCACCTAGACTACTTCTCGGTCGGCCTCGTCGCCAATGGCGACAGGCTGGTGTCGTCCTTCGCGTCGCAACTCGGCATGCAGAGCGACGGCTACAAGGGCGACGGCGACCGCGTCGGCCTCGACGCTTCCGTCGCCAACGCGACCATGTCCGGCTATGCCGCTCTCGGCCAGCGCATCAGCGCCTTCGCCGACCAAAAATCCAGCAACATCCTCGACCTGCACCGCACGTTGTTTTTCGCCACCCTCGGCGTCATCGTGCTGGTGGCGCTGTTCATCTTCCGGCCGATGTCCAACGCCATCCTGCGCAAGACGCGTGAGTTGGTCGACGCGCGCAACTCGATGGCTTTCATCGCCGTGCATGACGGGCTGACGGGGCTTCACAACCGCACCTTCCTCACCGACCATTTCGACACGTTGATCAAGGGCGCGCACCGCCGCCGCGAGCGTCTGGCGGTGATCCAATTCGACCTCGATCGTTTCAAGCAGATCAACGATACGCTTGGCCATGCCGCCGGTGACTATGTGCTGGTGGTGACGGCGCAACGCATGCGCGATTCCTGCCGGGCGTCGGACCTCTGCGCCCGGCTCGGCGGCGACGAGTTCGTCATGATCCTCAACGGCGCCGGCACCACCGAGGACATCCATGCGCTCGCCAAGCGCATCCTCGGCGAGATCAACGAGCCGATCACTTTCCAGGGCACGACCATCATGCCGGGCGCCAGCGCCGGCATCGCGGTCTATCCGGTCGACGCCGACAACGCGCAGGACCTGCTCGTCCATGCCGACCTGGCGCTCTATTCCGCCAAGAAGCTCGGCGGCGGCAACTTCTCCTTCTTCTCCGAGGAGCTGCGCCGCGAGCTCGACTATCGCAAGCAGCTCGAACAGGACATCCGCACGGCGATCGCCAACAGGAGCTTCGAGGTCTATTTCCAGCCGCAGGTGTCGCTGACCAGCGGCAAGATCAGCGGCATCGAGGCGTTGGTGCGCTGGAGGCACGAGACGCGCGGCATGATCTCGCCCGGCGAGTTCATTCCCGTCGCCGAGAAATGCGGCTTCATGCCGGATATCGGCCGCATCGTCATCAGCAAGGCGATCGAGGAAGCCGCTGAATGGAACCGCGCCGGCATCGATTTCGGGCGCATCGCCGTCAATGTTTCGGGCACCGAGTTGCGCGAGGCGGATTTCGACACCTTCCTGTTCGGCACGCTGGAGCGCGCGGGACTGCCACCGCAAAAGCTGGCGCTGGAGATCGTCGAATCCGTCATCCTCGACGACGAGAAGACCGGCATCGCCGCAAAGCTCCGCCACATCCGCGCCGCCGGCGTGCATCTCGAGCTCGACGATTTCGGCACCGGCTACGCCTCGCTCAGCCACGTGAACCCGAACGAGATCGACCGGCTGAAGATCGACCGCCGCTTCGTCCAGAACATCAACGAGAATGGCGACAACTCCAAGATCGTGCGCGCCATCACCGAACTAGCCCGGGGCTTGGGCATTTCGATCGTCGCCGAGGGCGCCGAGACCGAGGCGGAGCTCGACTCGCTGATGGCGATCGGCTGCGACCAGGTGCAGGGCTATTCGATCGCCTTCCCGATGCCGCAGGACAAGGCCCGCGAATGGCTGACCGCGCGCAGCCCGAAGAAGGCGAAGCTGAAAGTGCTGCAAGGCAGCCTGGCCTGAGATGCGCCGATATTCAGGTGAGGCCGGCCTGCAAATGGCGGCTTCCTGCGCTTCCGGCGCTCACGTACTTTAAGTACGCTCCGCTCCGGTTCTCGGAAACCACCATTTTCGACTCGGCCTGACCTGAATCTCAACGCATCTCGGCATCCAGTCATGCTCGATAAGACCCACGCTGCAATAGTGTCTTGCCATGATCGCAAGCAGTTTTTGCGGATACCGCTTCGTCTTGCGCTGCCGCTGCTATTGTTGGTTGTGTCGCCGGCTTTGGCCGCCGATCGCACCATCTACCTCACGTTCGACGACGGTCCGCTGAACGGCACCAGCAACATCCTCGAYGTGCTGCAGGCCGAGCAGGTGCCGGCGACTTTGTTCATGGTCGGCATGCATGCCGAGGCGAATGCCGCCAACCGGGTGCTGCTGCAGCGGGCGAAATCCATGCCGCTGGTGACGATCGGCAACCACAGCTACAGCCATGCCTACAATCACTACCGGCATTTCTACGGCAATACCGAGGGCGTGGTCGCCGACATGCTGAGGGCCAATGCCGTGCTGGGCCTCAAGCCGGCCGTGCATGCGCGGCTGCCGGGGCGCGACGTGTTCCGGCTGCCCAATTACTCAAAGGACGACAATTCGCTGGGGCTGGCCGAGGCCGGTCGCGAGGATCCGGATTACGAATTCGTCGCGGCCTCGGGCTTCTGGCTTTATGGCTGGGACCACGAATGGGTCCATGAGGACAGCGGCAAGCCGGTGCAGAGCGTCGACCATCTGGTCAGCGAGATCGACCATCTGTTCGCCTACAGCCATTTCGCCAGGCCGAACAAGCTGATCCTGCTCATGCATGACGAGATGTTCCAGGACACCTTCGACGGCAAGGCGAAATTGACGGCGCTGATCGCGGCGCTCAGGCTTCGCCACTACGCCTTCGGAGCGATAGCAGGTTACGACTGAGGCCCCTCGGCATTCGCCCTCAGCATCGCCAGCATCTCGGCGAATTCGGCCAGCCTGTCATCGGGAATACCGGCCCGCAGCCGCTTGTCGAAGGCGACCGCCGCGAGGCGCAGCTTCTCGAACAACACTTCGCCGGCCTCGGTCAGCGCCACCTGATGGACCCTGCGGTTTTCCGGATCGCGGCGGCGCGTCAGCAACCCCTGCGCCTCCATGGCGTTGAGGTGATGGGTGAGCGTCGCGCCCTGGATGCCGATCATGCCGGCAAGCTCCCGCTGGTTCGCGAGTTCCTTCGACTTGACCGACAGCAAGGTCAGCCAGACCGGCAGCGTGCCGCCGGCTTCGGCCATGGCGGCATCGAAAGCCTGGGCCACCACTTTCGAGGTGCGGGCGAGATTCATGCCGACGGGCGGGCGGTCAAACGGTGTCATGACGTGACAGTAGAGCATGCAATGGCAAGGTGGAACTCGGCTCCGTGCATTGACATCTAATCGTTAGATATCTAACTTTGTCTTATTGATGGCGTCGCGGTATGGCTGCGGCGCGGCGGGTGGCAGAGAGGAATGCGGTCATGCAATATGTCTACATCGTCACCATCGGCCTGCACGTCATGGCCGGCGTGTTCTGGGCCGGCACGACCATCGCTGTCGCCCGCGACCCGGAGATCAAGGCGGAACGCTTCATCCGGCCGCAGCTTGGCGCCTCCGGCCTGGTTTTCCTGACCGGCATACTGCTCTGGTATTTCTTCCATGAAGGCGCGTTCGGCCCGATGGAGAAGGTGCTGGCGCTGGGCATTTTGACGGCGCTGATCGCCGCCGGGGTGCAGGGCGCGCTTGTGGCCTCCGCCAGCAGGCAGCTGGCCGGCGCCGATCAAGCGACGCAGACTGAGCTGCGGGCAAAAATGACCAGAGGCGAACGCATCGCCGGCGGGCTGCTGGTCATCACCGTGTTCTGTATGGCGACCGCCAAGCTATTTTGACATCGCACGGCCGGCGAATCCGACCGGGCGCGGCGCGCAACGGACCAGAGCGGCAGGTGGCTCTCCTTGCAAAGGTCCGTTGCGCGTCTTTTTGTTCGGGCATGATCTCTTCCGATCGCGCCTTGCCCGGTCATATCCTGATGCCGAACCGGATGCCGTCATAGATAGCGGCGTGGATGTTGCGCGAAGCGACCGCGTCGCCGATGCGAAACAGCACGAAACCGCCTTCGGCATTGCGCGCCGGGAAGATGTCGCCGCCGTTCACCAGCCGCTCATAGTCGACCGCGCCGCCATTCTTCGACAGTGGCTTCAGCGCAAGGTAGAGGTCGTCGAGCGGCGCGGTGCCATGCTCGACCACCACCTGGTCGACGCGCCGCTCGCCGCGCCAACCGTCGGCAAAATCCGAAGCGAGCTCGGCGACGAGCTGGTTGCCCTCGCGCCGCACTGAACGCAGGCGGGTGTTGATGGTTACAGTGACGCCCTTTTCGTGGAAGGCGCGCATATAGGGCACGTGATTCATGCCGCCTATTTCCGGCGCGAAGAAGCGCTCCGGCGAGACCAGTTCCAGCTTCGAGCCGCTGTTGGCGATGAGTTCGGCGGCGCCCATGCCCTGATGGCCGCCATTGTCGTCGTAGAGCAGGACGTTCTCGGCCGGCTTGACGCTGCCGGCCATGATGTCCCAGCTCGAGGTGACGAGATTGTCGCCTTCCGTCAGCGGCGGGTTCTGCGGCATGCCGCCGGTCGCCACGATCACCACATCCGGCGCCAACGCCAGCACGTCGTCCTTCTCGGCCCAGGTGTCGTAGCGGATCTCGACGCCAAGGCGGTCGAGCTCGGCCAGCCGCCAGTCGACGATGCCGATCAGCTCCTTGCGGCGCGGATTCTGGGTGGCGAGCCGAACCTGGCCGCCGGCTTGGCTGGAGGCTTCGAGCACCGTCACCTGATGGYCGCGCTCGGCGGCGACGCGTGCGGCTTCCAGGCCGCCGGCGCCGGCGCCCACCACCACGACTTTCTTCTTCGGTCCTTCGCTCTTCGCGATGATGTGCGGAACCGTCGCTTCGCGCCCGGTCGCGGCGTTGTGGACGCACAGCGCCTCGCCGCCTTCATAAATACGGTCGAGGCAATAGGTGGCGCCGACGCAAGGCCGGATCTCGTGCTCGCGGCCTTCCATCACTTTGCGGATGATGTGCGGGTCGGCGATGTGGGCGCGCGTCATGCCGACCATGTCGAGCTTGCCGGTGGCGATGGCGTGGCGGGCGGTGGCGACGTCGGAAATGCGCGCCGCGTGGAAGGTCGGGAACTTGGTCGCCGCCCTCACCTCGCCGGCGAAATCGAGATGCGGCGAGGACCGCATGCCGGTCACCGGGATGACCTTGGTCAACGACGCATCGGTCTCGATCGTGCCGCGGATGATGTTGAGGAAATCGACCTTGCCGGAATTGGCGAGGCGCCGGGCGATCTCGACGCCCTCCTCCTTCGACAGACCTTTTTCGAAATCCTCGTCGGCGACCATGCGGATACCGACGACGAATTTGTCGCCGACGGCGGCGCGCACGGCGTCGAGCACCATGTCGGTGAAGCGCAGCCTATTGTCGAGCGAGCCGCCGAACTCGTCGTCGCGATGGTTGGTCAAAGGCGACCAGAAGCCGTCCATCAGGTGCCCGTAGGATTCGAACTCGATGCCGTCRAGGCCGGCCGCCTGGCAGCGCTGCGCGGCCGAAGCATAATCGGCGACGATGCGCTCGATGTCCCACTCCTCGATGGTCTTCGGGAAGGCGCGGTGCGCCGGCTCGCGCACCGGCGAGGCCGACAGCACCGGCAGCCAGTCGGCCTTGTTCCAGCCGGTGCGGCGGCCGAGATGGGTGATCTGGATCATCACCTTGCAGTCATGCTCGTGGCAGGCATCCGCCAGCTCGGCGAGCCACGGCACGATGCGGTCGTCATAGACATGCAGATTGCCGAAGGCGGCCGGGCTGTCGCGCGAGACGATGGCCGAACCCGCCGTCATGGTCAGCGCCATGCCGCCCTTGGCCTTCTCGGCATGGTAGAGCCGGTAGCGCTCCTTCGGCATGCCGTCCTCGGAATAGGCTGGCTCATGACTGGTCGACATCACCCGGTTCTTCAGCGTCAGGTGCTTGAGCTGGTAAGGTTGGAGAAGCGGGTCGTTGCTGGTCATCTTCTTCCTGCCATTTCATTCATGTTAAGGAGCGCCCAACGAAGCCGCCCCAAATTGGGTTGCGGCAAGGAGCCGCTTATGACTGACGCCAAGAACCTCACCCAGCTCGGCAAGCACGTCGAGACGCCACAGAGCCCCGAACAGGCGGTCCTGGAGACCGTGCCGTTCCAGCGCGGCGACGGCCCGCCGGCGATCGTGCGCTTCACCTGTCCCGAATTCACCTCGCTGTGCCCGGTCACCGGCCAGCCCGACTTCGCCCACATCGTCATCGACTATGCGCCGGACAAGACGCTGGTGGAATCGAAGTCGCTGAAACTGTTCATGACCTCGTTCCGCAACCACGGCGCCTTCCACGAGGAGTGCACCGTGATGATCGGCCGCCGTATTGTCGAGGCTACGAAACCGCTCTGGCTGCGCGTCGGCGGCTACTGGTTCCCGCGCGGCGGCATTCCGATCGACGTCTTCTGGCAGACCGGCGCGCCGCCCAAGGACGCCTGGCTGCCCGACACCGGCGTTGCGCCCTATCGCGGAAGAGGCTGAGTTAACCACCATCATTCGCATTGGTACTGGCTGAGCGCCCATTCGCCGGTGACCGACAGAAGGTCGGAGACCTTCCAGCCGCCGCCGACCTTCCTCAGCTTCCATTCCAGGCGGTGCTGGTGGCCCTCGACGACGAAGGCCACGACCACCTTGGCCTGGTCGCCATTGACGGCCTCGATGGTGCGCAGACTGCGGTCGATGGCGAGCTTGTCATAGTCGGCATTGTCGAGCGCCATATTGGGATCGAGGCATTCGCCCTGCCCCGAGGCGCGCAGCGCATCACTCTTGTCGAGAACCGTCTTCGCCGGATCGACGAAGTTCTTGCGCTGAGCGGGATCGAGCTCCAGCCCGAGATGCTCGTAGAAGGGCTTCACCACCGCCGTAGGCGACCCGGGCAGAACAGGGGCGACAGGCGCCGGTTCGTCCGGCTTGCTTTCCGGCGCGGTGGCTGCGGGCGGCGCCGTGTCGACCGCGGGCGGCGAGGTATTGTCGCCGGATGAGGCTTTTGGCGGCGGCGCGCCGAAGAGCCCCTGCGCAGAGGCGCCGCCGTTCAGCCCCGCGGCCAGCATCGACAAGCTCGCCAGCGCGAGGAGAAAGCGGCGAAGCACGGCATCACTCCGTCGAGGCGCCGCATTCCAGCGCGCTGAGTTTCCAGTCGTTGGTCTTGGAGCTGATGTCGGCGATCTTCCACTTGCCGTCCACTTTCTTCAGCGACCACACCATTTCGCGTTTGGAGTCATCGCCTTCCGGGAAAAGATTGAAGCTTGCCGTCACCTCGGCGATGTCGCCATTGACGGTCTCGGTGAGCTTCAGCGTCTTCGACAGGGTCTTCTGGTCGAAATCCTGGGCATCGAGGCCCGGGTCGAAGTCGATGCAGGACACCTCGTCGGGCTTCTCCTTCTGCGCCTTGTCGTTGGCCTCGAACAGCTTCGTGACCGGCTCGGTGAAACGGTCACGGTATTTGGCGTCCGCCTCGAACTTCACTGCCGGCACATAGAAGAACTTCACGGCGTTGGACGCCGGCCCGGCAAACGCGGCGCCGGGCAAGGCAATCGAGAAGACAGCGGCAAGCACTATCGGCTTCATGCAGGATCTCCGGGGTTCGGTGCGTGGCGGCAAGCTCGCCACCACGCATCCTGCATATCGCCTTTTTTGCGGCTCATGAAGTCTTTGCGGCTCATGAAGCCCGGGCGCGCTCAGGCATCCAGCCAGACGTTCTGGAAGTCCATTTCATAGGTCTGGTGCATCGAGTAGTTCTTCACCTTCTTGTTCATGTGGCAATAGAGCTTCTGCCAGAAAGGCTGAATGATGACGCCGGAGTCCTGCAGGATCGCCTCGACATCCTTCATCACCTCCTTGCGCTTGGCGACGTCGATCTGCGACAGCGCCTCCTTGAGCTTGGCGTCGAACTCCGGATTGGAGTAGGCCGTCTCGTTCCAGGCCTCGCCGGTGCGGTAGCCGAGCGCCAGCACCTGCACGCCCAGCGGGCGCATGTACCAGATGGTCATGGAATAGGGATATTTCGTCCAGTCGTTCCAGAAGGTCGAGCCTGGTAGCACCGTGCGCTTCACCTTGATGCCGGCGTCGCGCAACTGGCCGGCGATGGCGTCGCCGGTATTCTTCTGCCACTCGTCCTCGACCGTGATCAGCTCATGCTCGAAGTCGGCCTGGCCTGCTTCCGCCATCAGCTTCTTGGCGCCGGCGGCATCGCGCTCCTTCTTGGGCAGCGGGTAGTATTCGGGATGGATCGGGGCGACGTGGTGGTTCTCGCCGACCGTGCCGCGGCCGTTATAGCCGAGCTGCATCACCTGGTTGTTGTCGACCGCCATCTGCAGCGCGTTGCGCACCCGCTTGTCGTCATAGGGCTTGTGGGTGACGTTGGTGCGGGCAACGAGCGTGGTCGCCGTCGCGACCTCGGATTTCACCAGATCCATCTTGTCGAGCGGGTCGATGAAATCGGCCGGTGTTTCGAAATCGAGATCGATCTCGCCGGAATCGAAGGCATTCAACGTGGCGTTGAAGTCCGTGCCGTAGTCGATGAACTCCACCCCGTCGAGCGGCGCTTCGCCGCCCCACCATTTGCCATTCTCGCGACGTTTGACGACCGCTTTCGACCCGACCGCATAGGACACCAGCTCGAATGCACCGGTGCCGATCGGCTTCTTGATCGGATCGGCGCCGTCCTTGTCGAAGTCGCGATGCACGACCAGCGCCGGATAGTCGGTGAAGCCGGGGATGATGGCGATGTCGGGTTCGTTGAGCTTCAGCTTGACCGTATGGTCGTCGACCTTGGTGATCGCCCCGTCCTTGGCCTTGCCGGTCTTGGTGTCGATCAGCGCGCCGACGCGGGCGGCCATCGAGTTGCCGGAAGCCCCCTTCTCGCACCAGCGGTTGAGGTTGGCGACCACGTCATCGGCGTTGAAGGCATCGCCATTGTTCCAGGTGACGCCCTTGCGCAGATGCAGCGTGTATTCGGTGGCGTCGTCATTGACGTCCCAGCTTTCGAGCAGCACCGGCTCGAAGGTGAACTGGTGCGTGTAGCGCACCAGCGGCTCCAACCATGTGCGGGTGACATTCGCCATCTCCGTCCAGTCATAGGTGCGCGGGTCCTTCTGCGCCTTGACCGACATCGCGACATGCAGCGTGCCGCCCTTCTTCGGCTCGTCGGCCAGCGCCTTGGTCGGCGCGGCAAGGCCGAGCATGCCATAGGCGAAAGCCGTCGATGCGCCGAAGGCGCTCGCCAGCGCCAGGAATTCGCGCCGGTCTACCCGGCCCGCGCGCGCCTCCTCGGCCATCGCTTCGATCGCGGCCGGGACCCGGTCGCCATTGCTTCTGAACAGTGTCATTCTCTTTCTCCCATTGGTTTCTTCAGGTCTTCGCCCGGTTGGTCTAACTCTTTGTCGGAGCATGATCCCGAAAACCGGTTCCCACTTTTCGGGATCATGCTCCGACGCTGCTATCCATCAACTAACGCTGTCCGGCAGCTTTTCCTCACGCCGCGCGATCAAATCCCTGAGACCTTCGGCAATGCCCTCGTCGAGCTTCGGCTCCTGGTAGTCGGCGAGCATATTGCGCGCCTTCTCGAGGCCGCGCGTGTCGTGGTCCTTCGCGCCCTCGGCGCTCCACTGTTCGAAGGAATTGAAGTCCATGATGTTGGGCATGAAGAAGGCGCTCTCGAAATGCTCGAGCGTATGCTGCGTGCCGAGGAAATGCCCTTGCGGACCGACCTCGCGGATCGCCGCCATCGCGTCCTTGAAATCGTCGAAGGACACGCCGCCGGCATATTTGTACCAGCCGACCAGCTGCTCGCAGTCGGTCGCGAATTTCGAATAGCCGCAGGTCAGCCCCGCTTCGAGCCAGCCGGCGACATGCCAGATGTAGTTGGCGCCGGAAAGGATCGCGGCATGCATCAGCATGTTCGCCTCGTAGCCGGCCTGCGCGTCGTTGAGCTTGGAGCCGACATGGAAGCCGGAGGTGCGCCACGGCAGCTTATATTTCCTCGCCAGCGCGCCCATCAGATACATCATCTGGGCCGCTTCCGGCGTGCCGCCCATCGGCGCGCCGGTCTTCATGTCGACGGTGACCATGAACTGGCCGTAGAGCTGCGGCGAGCCGGGCCGGATGAGCTGGGTCAAAGCCACGCCCGCAAGCGCCTCGGCGTTGACCTGCGCCACCGCGCCGACGGCGGAAGCCGACGTCGAGGCGCCGCAGAGCGCGAAAGGCGCCAGGATCAGCGGCTGATTATGGCTCGCATAGACCCGCATGGCGTCGATCATGGTGGCGTCCCACACCAGCGGCGAATTGCAGTTGGTGATCGCCACCAGCACCGGATTGTCGCGCACGAACTCCTCGCCGAAGACGATACCGGCCATCGCCATCGTGTCCTCGGCACGCTCCTTCGACGTCACGATGCCCATGAACGGCTTGTCGGAATGTTTCAGCGCCGAGTGGATGATGTGCAGATGCCGCTTCGGCACGGCGATTTCCATCGGCTCGCAGATGACCGAGCTCGAGGAATGCAGCGCCGGCGCCATGTAGGCGAGCTTATGGAAATTGTTCAGGTCGGCCAGCGTGCCGTAGCGCCGCTTGTTGTCGAGATCGCGGACGTAGGGCGCGCCATACATCGGCACGAAGATCGAGTTCTTGCCGCCGACGCGCACGGTGCGCTCGGGATTACGGGCGTTCAGCGTGAATTCGGGCGGAACCTTCGAGACGAGTTCCATCAGCAACGCGCGGTCGATGCGGACGCGCGTTTCCCGGACGTCGGCGCCCGCCGCTTTCCATAGCGCGATCGCCCCGTCATCGCGGAATTCGCACCCCACCTCCTCGAGGATCTTGAGCGATTCCTCGTGGATCAGCTCCACCGCCTCGTCGGGCACGATCTCGTAGACCGGGATCTTGCGCACCAGCGTCGGAAAGGAAGCGATCGGGGCACTGCGCAGCGCCTTGCGCCCGAGGCGGCCGCCGCCGCGGCGGTGGGTCTGTTCAGTCAATTCAACGGCCGGTGCGTTCATGGAGGCTCCTTCTTCCCGCCACTCACGTTAGCGAGGGAAAATATGGCTGTGACGCTGGAAAATCCTGATCTTCTGTATAAGCTCACCTTATGCGAAGCCTGCGCCACCTCCTGCCCTCGGCCGGCAGCCTCATCGTCTTCGAGGCCGCGGGCCGTCTGTCGAGCTTCACCGCCGCCGGTCGCGAGCTTGGCATGACGCAGGCCGCCGTTTCCTATGCCGTGCGCGGGCTGGAGGAGCAGCTCGGCGCCAAGCTGTTCCAGCGACGCCACCGCCAGGTGCTTCTGACCGAAGCCGGCGAGCGTTTCCATGCCGACGTCTCGCTCGGCCTGTCCCACATCCGCAAATCGGCGGAGGACCTTCGCCTGCAGGCGACCGGCGGGCATGTGACCTTGGCAGCCTCAACCGCCTTTGGATCGTTCTGGATGATGCCGCGCCTGCAGCAGTTCCGGGACGAACTGCCGGGCATCGATCTACGCATCCAGACCGCCGACCGCGACCTCGACATCATCGCCGAGGGGATTCCGCTCGGCGTGCGCGGCGGCGTGCCGCGCGACTGGCCGGACTACCACTCGCTGTCGCTCTCCGAGGAAGAGATCTTCCCGGTCGCGGGGCCGAGCTATCTCGCCAAATTCGGCATGCCGAAGACGGTCGAGGAACTGGCGACGCACCGGCTGATCCATCTCGAGGAGCCCTATCGCGAGGCGCCGAACTGGGACGAATGGTTCGCGTCCGCCGGGACCAGCCTGCGCAATGCCGAGCGCGGCCTGCGCATCAACGACTATGCGCTGGTGATACAGGCGGTGATGGAGGGACAAGGCATCTCGCTCGGATGGCGGCATCTGGTCGAGCGCCTGGTGGCATCAGGCCTGCTGGTGCCGGTGACCGACCATGTGATGAGGACCGGCATCGGGTTTCATGTCATCTGGCCGAAGAACCGCGACCTCAGCGACAACGCGCGCAGGGTGAGGGACTGGCTGGTGGCGCAGGCTTAGGTTTCGCTGGCTCTGCGATGCAGGCAGCGCTGGCGGGACAGCGCCCCCTCTGGCCTGCCGGCCATCTCCCCCACGAGGGGGGAGATCGGATTTCGCGCTGGCCTTCGCCAATCTCCAACGTTGCAAGGGAAGCGCCACCGGCGAAGCTGCCAATCTCCCCCCTCGTGGGGGAGATGTCCGGCAGGACAGAGGGGGCGCGAAGGATCGCGGCATTAACTGTTGCCAGCCTCATCCTCCCCCTCCCCCACGCCGTTCGAATCCGCCTATAATCACCTATGCCCATCCGCCAGCTTTCCGAAACGATGATCAACCAGATCGCCGCCGGCGAGGTCATCGAGCGTCCGGCGAGCGTGGTGAAGGAGTTGGTCGAGAATGCGCTTGATGCCGGCGCCTCGCGCGTGGAGGTCGTCACGGCCGGTGGCGGGCTGAATCTCATCCGCGTCACCGATGACGGGTCGGGCATCCCCGAACAGGAACTGGCGCTGGCGGTCGCGCGGCACTGCACGTCCAAGCTCTCCGACGACATCCACGATATCCGCTCGCTGGGCTTCCGCGGCGAGGCGCTGCCCTCGATCGGTTCCGTCGCGCGGCTGTCGATCCGCTCGCGCACCGCAAGCGGCGACAGCGCGGCCGAGATCGGCATCGATGGCGGCCGCGTCTTACCGGTGAAGCCGGCGGCGGCGAACCGCGRCACCACGGTCGAGGTGCGCGACCTTTTCTTCGCCACGCCGGCGAGGCTCAAATTCATGAAGGGCGAGCGCGCCGAAAGCTCGGCCACCAGCGACGTGGTGAAGCGCATCGCAATCGCTTTTCCCGCTGTACGGTTCACGCTTGCCGGCGCCGACCGCTCGACACTGGAGCTGCCGGCAACCAGCGACACGCCGGAAGGCCGGCTCGCCCGCGTCGCGCAGGTGATGGGCAAGGATYTCCCGGACAATGCCATCGCCATCGACGCCATGCGCGACGGCGTGCATCTTGCCGGCCACGTCTCGATCCCGTCCTACACGCGCGCCAACGCGCTGCAGCAATATGCCTATGTCAATGGACGGCCGGTGCGCGACAAGCTGATCGCCGGCGCGATCCGCGGCGCCTTCGCCGACGTTTTGCCGCGCGACCGCCATGCGGTGACGGTGCTCTTCCTGTCGCTCGATCCCTCGACTGTCGACGTCAACGTCCATCCCGCCAAGGCCGATGTGCGCTTCCGCGATCCGGGCCTGGTGCGCGGGCTGATCGTCGGCGCCATCCGCGAGGCGCTGGCCGGAGCGGGTATCCGCGCGGCGACGACGGGCGCCGCCGGCATGATGGCGGCGTTCCGGCCGGGGGCGGCGCCGTATTCGCATCCGGGGCCGGCCGGCGGCCACCGCAGCTACGAGGCCGCCTATCACGCTTCCGGCTCCGGCGGCTTCGATGCGTTGCGCTCGGCGCAGCGACCGCTCGACATGGGTTACGGGGAGGCAAGACCTCGAATCAATGGTTTTGCCGAAAACGAGCAGGCTGCCTTCGATACCGGGCCGCTCGCCAGCGCCGACGCGCGGGCCGGCATGGCCGAGCCGGCCGAGGCGCTTCTCGGCATGGTGCTGGGCGCGGCGCGCGCGCAGGTGCATGAGAATTACATCGTCGCGCAGACGCGGGATTCGCTCGTCATCGTCGACCAGCATGCCGCGCATGAGCGGCTGGTCTACGAAGCACTGAAGAATGCGCTGCATTCGCGCGCGGTGCCGTCGCAGATGCTCTTGCTGCCCGAGATCGTCGACCTGCCGGAAGAAGATGCCGAGCGGCTGGCGATGCATTCGCAGACGCTCGCCAAATTCGGCCTCGGCCTCGAACGCTTCGGCCCTGGCGCGGTGGCGGTGCGCGAGACGCCCTCGATGCTCGGCGAAACCAATGTGCAGCAGCTGGTGCGCGACCTTGCCGACGAGATCGCCGACAACGACACGGTCGAGACACTTAAAGAACGGCTGGACAAGATCGCGGCGACCATGGCCTGCCACGGCTCGGTGCGCTCGGGCCGGCTGCTCAAGGCCGAGGAGATGAACGCGCTGCTGCGCCAGATGGAAGCGACGCCCGGGTCCGGCACCTGCAACCACGGCCGGCCGACCTATATCGAGCTCAAGCTGGCCGATATTGAGAGGTTGTTCGGGCGAAGGTGAGAAACCACATAGGGCGCAGCCCCCCACCCGGACCTTCGGTCCGACCTCCCCACAAGGGGGAGGTAGAGCGCCGCGCCTTAACCCTCCCCCTTGTGGGGAGGGTCGCTGCGAAGCAGCGGGGTGGGGGCAAGAAAAGAGCCGCTCGAAGCGGCTCTTTTCTTGAGCCAGGACCTGGCCCCAACCCCCTGATCTACCGCTTCAAATTCACCACGATCACGCCACCCAGCGCCAGCGCGCCGCCGAGGATGCCGAGCAGCGACGGCACTTCGCCCAGCCAGAAGAAGCCGATCAGTGCGGAGGTCGGCGAGACGAGGTAGAGGAAGTTCGAGGCGCGCGCGGCGGGCAGGCGCGACAGCGCGGTCGCCCAGGCGGCATAGGCGATCAACGAAGGCACGATGCCGAGATAGATGACTGCACCGAGACCGGCGGTGTCGGCGACCGCCGCCTGGGAAAACGCTTCCGGCAGGAAGGGCGACAGGCAGAGCGCGCCGAGCACCATGTTGGAAGCGGATATCGTCAGCGGATGATGGCGGGCAAAGAGCGGCTTCTGCACGATGGTGTTGACGGCGGAACAAAGTGCCGAGCCCAGCACCAGCAGCGCACCGGCATTGAAATGYAGGCCGTGCCCGTCGGCCACCGCGATGATGYCGATGCCGGTGAAGGAAATGACGGTGCCCAGCCAGGCTACACCTGAAAAGCGCTCGCCGAGCAGGGCCATCGCCATGATGGCCGTGAAGATCGGGCTGACGTTGATGATGAAGCCGGCCGCGCCCGCCGAGACGGTGAGCTCGCCGAAGTTGAGCATGGCGGTGTAGAGCGCGACGAAGATGGCGCCGCCGAAGGCAAAGCGCCACAGCTCGTCGATCCTGGGCAGCGCCGGACGCTTCACGGCGAGAAATATGGCGGCCGGGACCGCCGCGATGGCAAAGCGCAGCGCGCCGAGTTCCAGCGGCTGGAAGGCGGCAAGGCCGGCGCGGATCGCCGGGAAAGCCGAGGCCCAGCCGATCACCGTCAACGTCACCGCGATCGCAGCGGTGGTGTCCATGCGCTGTGTCCCATTCAATGTGCCGGTGTAAGCGCTCATTGCCGTAGCCTCGTCTTTCCGTGTCATGGAGGCAGAAAACGCTATTGCCGGCCGATTGACAAACGACCAATTCGAGGGTCAGCTGTGAGCATGGATCACAGCTCGGACCAGATACTGCCGCTCGAGACCCTGCGCGCCTTCGACGCGGCGGCGCGGACGGGGAGCTTTTCGGCGGCGGCCGAAAAACTCAACCTCACGCATGGCGCGGTGAGCCGCCAGATCGCCAAGCTGGAGGACTGGCTTGGCTTGAAAGTGTTCGAGCGCAACGCGCGCGGCGTCACGCTGACGATCGAGGGCAACCGCCTGCATTTGCGGACCGCCGAGGCCTTCGCGCTGATCTCGTTCAACTCCGACCGCTGGGTCGAGCCGCGCGGCACCGCCGTGGTGCGGCTGGCCTCGATCCCGTCGGTCAGCGGGCTTTGGCTGATGCCGCGCATGGCAACGCTCGAGAACAGCCCGACCAAGCTGCGCATCGTGCTCGACGTCGACAACCGCCAGGCCGATCTCGCCGACGAAGGCATCGATCTTTCGGTGCGCTGCGGACGCGGCCGCATCCCCGGCCGGGTCTCGGTGCAGCTTTTTGAGGAGCAGGTTTTTCCCATCGCCTCGCCGGAGCTCGCCAAGGAGATCGGGCGTGGCGATCCTGCCCGGCTGCTGAAGTTCCCGCTGATCAACGATTCCGACGCGTCCGCATGGCGCGCGTGGTTCGCCGCGCAAGACGTCGATTACCGTCCTCGTCCGCAGGACAGGCGTTTCGAGGACTATAATCTGGTGTTGGACGCGGCGGCGCACGGGTTGGGTGTCGCGCTGGCGCGCCCGCCGCTGACCGCAGACCAGCTTCAATCCGGGCGTATCGTCGGCGTCGATGAGCGCGTTGCGCTCAATCCGGTGTCCTATTGGATGGACCGCCCGGTCGGCCGGCCGCGCGCGGCCGCGGCGGACCTTGCCAGGCGCATTGCCGAACAGGCTGGGCTTGCTCCGGAAAAGCTCGAAGCTTTCCTTCAGGACGACGTCTAAACGCGATCAGCGGAGCAACAGAACCATGATCGTCGCGGTCACGGCCGAGACGATGGCCGTGACGACCGATATCGTCCAGAGCGATACCGCGACGGAATCGGAGCGCGGCGCATGGCCGGCCGGACGGACAGCGGCACCGCGCGGCTGCGGCGCATTGGCGTTGGCCGCGACCAGCATCGCGGCGGAAGCGACGGCCGGCGAAAATGTGGACAATGYCGGCGCAACCGCAGGCCTTGGCGTATTGTCGACGACCGCTGCCTGTTGTGAGGCAAAGCCGCGCCGAGCCTGATCGGTATCCGTCGCCGCCCTGCCCGTCGGGGGTCTAGCCGGCGCATCGTCGGCGGCGGCATCGGGCTCCATGATAGCCCGGTAAGCATCCTCGGCCTCGGAGGACGACAGGCGTTGCGATGCCAGGGCGGCAGGGCGCGGCTGCGCGCTTTGCAGCGACTGGGCCGCGATTTGCGCCGCCTGCCCCGTCGAGGGCGCCTGCGGCTGGACCAGCGTCTTGATCAAGGCCGCCACCGCCGGATCGGCCTTGGGCGACGGCACCGGCTGCGGGGTGAGCGCTTCACCGATCAGGGCGTTCAAGCGGGTCGAGGTGATGTCCATACCGGCTTCCGGAAACCATTTCGCAGCTCAGCCATACCGGATGAGCATTGCGTCAAGCTTGACGTTGCTTGCGATTTGTGGCGATTGAAACCCCGATGAACGCAAGCGTCCTTTCATGATGAACCGTTTCGAAGGCCCGGGCGGCAGGGAAGCCCGGATCCGCTATCTCGACGGCGACTTCCAGGTCACCAGTCCCGGCTCATTCGTGCGCTGCGCGGTAACGGGCGAGAACATTCCCCTCGACGAGCTCAAATATTGGAGCGTCGCCCGGCAGGAGCCCTATGTGAACGCGGCGGTCTCGCTTGCCCGCGAGATCGAGATGCACCCGGAATTGCGCAAGCGGGGATAGGCCATGCGAGCCCATGCGCCGTGGCAATCAAGCTTGTCAGCGCTTAGGGTACCGCATTGAAAAACTTCAGGAAATCTCTCAAGGCCTTTGTCCGCATGCCGCTAACCATGCGTGCGAGTTGGCGCGAGCGGGCAGTGTCTAAAGCCCCACGATTCAACCTGACGGCCTGCGCCATCTTCCGCGAGGAAGCGCCTTTCCTCGCCGAATGGATCAGATTCCACCAGAGCGTGGGATTTGAGCATTTCTATCTCTACAACAATTTCTCGACCGACGACTTCACGACCGTGTTGGAGCCGTTCATCCAGCAAGGGCTGGTCACGCTGGTCGATTGGCCCCGGCCGGTGGGGCAGTTGTCGGCCTATAAGGACTGTATCCGCAGGCACTGGCGTGAAGCACTGTGGATCGGGCTGTTCGATATCGACGAGTTTCTGTTCGCGCCCGATGGGCGTGACGTGCGCTCCGTCCTTGATGCTTATCGCGACCTGCCGGGCGTCTGTGTCTGGCAGGCCTTTTACGGCTCCTCCGGCCATGTCGAAAGGCCTGACGGTCCGCTGGTCGAAGCTTACACGATGCGAGCTGGACCCGACATCACGACAGCCAAGACAATCGTCAACCCGCGCATGGTCTACAAGCCGGGCGTCCATCTGTCGAAATTCCTGTCCGGCGAAGCGATGGATACCCATCGACGGATCATCGTCCCCGGCATGCCTCCCAAGCTCGATATATTGAGGATCAATCACTATTGGTCACGATCGCTCGCCGACCTCGACCAGAAAATCCGGCGCGGCGACGCCTCGACGTCCGCGCCGCGCGACAGGGATTGGCATTTCGATTTCGAAAGCAAGCTCAATGTCGAGCGCGACGAGGCGATCCTGAAAGCGATGCGGCGCGCGGGATAGGCGCGACCGCCTCGGGGAGCGGGACCGCCTCACACTTTTTGGCAGGCGTATCCGAAGCTCAGCCCCGCATCTTGCGCTGGCGCCAGGCGTCGAGCGTCTCGTCGACGATGCGTTCGGGCACATGATCGAGCTCGAACACGGCCTCGATGTCGAGCACGTCCAGTCGATCGAGGAAACCGGCAGGCGTGTCGCCATGACGCAGCCGCGCGGCGTCCTTTGCCGTGGTGACGAGGCGCAGCCCCTCCTGCCGGGCAAGCGTCAAGAGGTCGGCAAGCTCGTCCTGGGCGTAGACATGATGATCCGGAAAGGCACGCGACAGCGCGACTTCGCCGCCCGCGCCGCGCACCGTGTCGAAGAATTTCTCTGGATGGCCGATGCCGGCGAAGGCAAGGAAGCGGCCGCCCGCAAAGCGCGAGGGGTCAGCCGGCTCGACATGCGCCAGGAAGATCGGCCGCCCGGCGCGCGCCGCCTGGCGCACGACGCCGTCGGCAGCGGCCCCCTCGCCCATCTTCAGCAAGCCGCTGGTGAACACCAGTTGGTCGACGACCTTGGCGCGGAGCGGCCCGCCCGGGATGACACGACCGTTGCCGATGCCGAAGCGGGCGTCGACCACCACCAGCGCATAGTCGATATGGATGCGCGCCGACTGGAACCCGTCATCCATGATCAGGAAATCGCAGCCATGTTGCTCGATAAGCAGCTTCGCGCCGGCGGCGCGGTTCGCCGTCACCGCGACAGGCGCATGTTCGGCGAGCAACAGCGGCTCGTCGCCGACATGCTTGGCGGCGTCGTGATGCGCATCGACAACATGCGGCCTGGCGAACGAACCACCATGGCCGCGCGACAGGAAGCCTGGCGTAAGCTGCATGCGCCTGGCCTGCTTGGCCAAAGCGATGGCGACCGGCGTCTTGCCGCTGCCGCCGACGGTGAAATTGCCGACGCACAGCACGGGTGCTGCGACCTTCTCGCGCGGAGCATGGCGCATGCGGCGGCCGGCGACCAGCCCATAGACCGCCGAGGCCGGAGACAGCGCAAGCACGCGCCAGTCCGGCCTTTCCCACCAGAAGGGCGGCGCTTCGCTGGTCATCGCGTGGGTACCGCGCAACTGGATTTCGCGCATGGTCCTTTCCAAAAATCGGATCCGACTTTTGGGATCATGACCTAGCGCCCGTTTGCGCCTTTCAGGCGCGCCTTGACGACCAGCGGCTGGATATAGGGCTCCAGCGATTTCAGCGTGCGAGCGAGCGCGCCGCGCATCTCGTCGACGGTGGCAGCACCCGCCGCCATCATTTCGTGGCGCGCCGCCTCGTTGGTCAAAAGGAAATTGACGGCTCCGGTCAGCATATCGCGGTCGCGCACCAGCTTGGCGCCGCCGCTGTCGAGCAGGCGCTGATAGGCCTCGCGGAAGTTCTGCACGTTGCGGCCGGCCAGCACGGCGGTTTCGAGCATCGCCGGCTCGAGCGGGTTCTGGCCGCCTTCCGAGGTCAGCGAGCGGCCGACGAAAGCGATCTCGGTCAACCTCAGGTAAAGGCCCATTTCGCCGATCGTGTCGCCCAGAAGGATATCGGTATCGGCCGAGATGCGGTCGCCCTTGCTACGCCTTGCCACCGAAAGGCCCATGCCGGAAATCTGCGCGGCAAGCGCATCGGCGCGGTCGGGGTGGCGCGGCACGATGATGGTCAGGAGCCCATGATGGCGCCTGTGCAGGCTGGCATGGACCTCGGCGGCCACGACCTCCTCTCCGTCATGGGTCGAGATCGCCGCCCAGGTCGGGCGCTCGCCGACCTGGCGCTGCAAGGTGGCCAAGGCCCGCTCGTCGGCCGGCGGCGGGTTGGTGTCGACCTTGAGGTTGCCGGATACGGTGACCGGCCGGGCGCCGAGCGCGCGGAACCGCTCGCCGTCGACATCCGATTGGGCGATGACATGGGCAAGGTTTTCGAACAGCGCCTCGGCGACGCTAGAACGCTTCTTCCAGGACATGAAGGAGCGGTCCGACAGCCGGCCGTTGACCAGAACCTGCGGCACGTTGCGGGCGCCAAGCTCCAGGATGGTCATCGGCCAGATCTCCGATTCGGCGATGATTGCCAGTTCCGGCCGCCAGTGATCGAGGAAACGGCTAACCGCGGGCTTGAGGTCGAGCGGTACATATTGGTGGATGATGCGGCTGCCGAGGCGCTCTTCGGCGACCTTGGCCGAAGTCACCGTGCCGGTGGTCAGAACGATGTTGACGCCATAGTCGAGGATGCTTTCGACCAGCGGCACCACTGCGATCGTCTCGCCGACGCTTGCAGCATGGATCCAGATCACCGGCCCTTCCGGCCGCGGTCGGCCGGCGACGCCGTAGCGCTCGCGCCGACGGACGCGATCCTCCTTGCCGCGCGAGGCGCGCCAGGCGACATAGGGTCCGATCAGCGGATAGGCGGCCGCCCCCGCGTAGCGGTAGGCGGTCAGGGCCGCACGCGCCCAACGCTCGCTCATTTGCCGCCATCCACGAGGCGATAGGCCTCGGCGGTCGCAGCGTTCAGCGAGGAGGTTACCTCCTGGCGCTTGCGCTCCATCTCGGCGTCGTCGGCATCGGCCGGCACGAAGACAGGCGAGCCTACGATGACCGCCGAGCGGCCGAAAGGCAGGTTGATGGTGGTCTTGTCCCAGCTCTTCTCCAGCACCTTACGGCGGCTGGTGGCGATGGCCGAGGGCAGGATCGGCCGGCCGGAAAGCTTTGCCAGAAGAACGATGCCAAGCCCGGCATCGCGCGGCGTGCCGTTCGGAATGTCGGCGATCATGGCGACGTTCTTGCCCGCGACGAGCGACTTCTTGAGCGCGATCAAGGCCTTGGCGCCGCCTTTGTCGAGATGCCTCGAACTGTTGCGGCCGCCGGAACCGCGCACCGCCTCGATGCCGAATTTCTCGAGCATCTGCGCCTGAAGCTCGGCATCGGCGCTGCGCGAGACCATGGCGACCAGCTTGCGGCCCTTGGGATAATAGGCAGGGGTCAGAAGATGCTGACCGTGCCAGAGGGCGATGATGCCGGGTTCGAGATGCGCATAGGCCCCGCCGGCAACCTGGGTCGAGCCCTCGACCAGCGGGCTGGTGAGCCGAATCAGCCGCAGGAACCAGGCGAAAAGGCTGGCGATGAAGTTCTTGACGAAAGTCGACTGCGCCAAAGGCTCGCGGATGCGCCGCCATAGCGTGCGCGTTCCGCCGCGCCTGGCGGCGCGCCGCCTGGTCGCCCCTTTCACCGCTTCATGCTCCATCGACGTCAACCGCCGGCCTTCGATTCTGGATCGAGCAAACGGTGCAGATGAACAACGAAATAACGCATATGGGCATTGTCGACACTGGCCTGCGCCTTCGCCTTCCAAGCGGCGTGCGCCGATTGATAGTCGGGGTAGATTCCGACGATGTCGAGCGCGTCCAGGTCACGAAACTCGGTTCCACCCAGCTTTTTCAACTCGCCGCCAAACACGAGGTGCAACAGCTGTTTCTTTCCGTCTTCCGCGGCCATGCCGATCCTTCGCAGATTGATGAATTTAGTGAAACGTTTAGCCCAAAGCGGCCGATTTTGGAACTGCGGGTCGACTCACCCTTGGTCAATCTCCGCGATGACCCTGGCGAGCACGCCGAGCAGTTCACCGCTGCCGGCGGCGAGCGCGCCGTGATTGATCACCTCGCCGGCGTAGCGCGGCGGGTTGCCGACGCGGTCGAGCAATGCGCCGCCAGCCTCGGTGAGGATGAGATCGGCGGCGGCGATGTCCCAGTCATGTGCGTTCGGCTTGACGAAGGTCGCATCGAGCTTGCCGGCGGCGATCATCGCCAGCCGATAGGCGAGCGAAGGAATGTAGGCGGTCCGCCGCAGCCTGTCCTGCCAGGCTTGCGGCATCAGATCGACCAGCGGCTTGGGTCCGCCGATATCGACGCTTTCGCCCAGCGGGCGCACATGGATGCGCTTGTCGTTGAGATAGGCGCCCTCGCCCGGCAGCGCCCAATAGGTCTCGCCCTTGGCCGGGCATTCGAGGACGCCGGCGAGCGAGCGCCCCTCCTCGACCACGGCGACGCTGACGCACCAGGAATGCAAACCATCGAGAAAACCGCGCGTGCCGTCGATCGGGTCGACGACGAAGGTGCGGCGCGCCGACAGCCTGGCATGGTCATCGGCGGTCTCTTCCGACAACCAGCCGTAATCCGGACGCGCCCTGAGCAAGGTCTCGCGCAGATAGGCGTCCGCGGCATGGTCGGCCTCGCTGACCGGCGAGGTGCCGCCCTTCATCCACACCTGCGGGTTGTTGCCGAAATAGCGCATGGCGATGAGGCCGGCTTCGCGAGCGGCATCGCGCAGCAGAGCGAGGTCGTCGCGGGCCTCGCTCGAGGTCAGTTGGTCAGGCACCGGCAAGGGTCATCCCCTCGATCAGGATCGTCGGCGCCGCCGTGCCGAAATTGCGGTCGAGGTCGTTCGCCGRCACCATGTTGAGGAACATGGTCTTCAGGTTCGAGGCGATCGTCACCTCGGCCACCGGATAGGCCAGCGCGCCGTTCTCGATCCAGAAGCCGGAGGCGCCGCGGCTGTATTCGCCGGTCACCATGTCGACGCCCTGACCGAACACCTCGGTGACATAGAAGCCGCGCTTCAACGAGGCGATCAAGTCTTCCGGCGAACGCTCGCCGGGCTCGATGGCAAGGTTGGTCGAGGACGGCGAGACCGACGAGCCGCTGCGCGAGCCGCGTCCATTGGTGACGAGGCCGAGCTCGCGCGCGGCCGAGGTCGACAGGAACCAGTGGTTCAAGACGCCCTTCTCGACCATCAGCAGCTTGTCGCCCTCGACGCCTTCGCCGTCGAAGGGGCGCGAGGCCTGGCCGCGCCGCCGCAAAGGCTCGTCGGTGACGGTGATTGCGGCCGAAGCCACCTCTCTGCCCATCATGTCGCGCAGGAAGCTGGTCCTACGGGCGACCGCCGCGCCGTTTATGGCGCCGGCGAGATGGCCGGCTATGCCGCGCGCCACGCGCGGATCGAACACCACGTCGACCGGGCCGGTCGCAGCCTTGCGGGCTCCGAGACGACGCACCGCGCGTTCGCCGGCCTTGCGGCCGATGTCTTCCGGCGTGTCGAGATCGGCGAAATGCTGGCGCGAGGAGAATTCATAGTCGCGCTCCATGGCGGTTCCCTCACCCGCGATGACGCTGGTCGAGCGCGAGAAGCGCGAGGCGACATATTGGCCCACAAAGCCGTGCGAGGTGGCGAGAACCAGGCCGCCCAGGCCGGCGCCGGCGCTGCTGCCCGAGGAATTGGTGACGCCCTTGACCGCCAATGCAGCCGCTTCGGCGGCAAGGGCCGCCTCCTTCAGCTGGTCTGCAGACACCTCTGTCGGGTCGAAAAGGTCGAGATCGCGCAAATTGCGGGCAAGCAGCGCGGGGTCAGCAAGGCCCTGGAACGGATCCTCGGGCGAGACCTTGGCCATCGCCACCGCGCGCTCGGCGAGCGCCTTCGGATCGGAAGCGGCGGTCGCCGAGACGCTCGCCACACGCTGGCCGACGAAGACGCGCAGCGAGACGTCCTGGCTCTCCGACGATTCGGTGCTTTCGACCTTGCCCAACCGCACCGACACGCCGGCCGAGCGGCCGCGCACCGCCACCGCGTCGGCCCCGTCGGCGCCGGCGCGCTTGGCCGCCTCGACGAGCGCCGCGACGCGATCGGTCAATTTCGCTGCGTCGAGCTTATCGGTCATGCGGTTGTTCCTGTTTGTTCAAGCAGTCCATCAGAGCGAACCCTGCGTATGGATGCTGACGCACCATCATGGATGCCACGGGCACCATCTATTGTTCCACCGACGCTTGTGCAATGGTGGATGCGGCAATCTCAAGGCAATCGCCGTGGTTCGTGGCGGATGCTTTGCCGCAGCGGCAAGAAGGRAGCGCTACTCGGCCACCGGCGCCCAGATTACGTCATCGATCCTCGTTGCCCCCGTCGCCAGCATCACCAGCCGATCGAAGCCCAGCGCCGAGCCGCTTGCCTGCGGCATGAGGGCCAAAGCCGCGAGAAAATCCTCGTCCAGCGGATAGCGCTCGCCATAGACGCGCTCTTTCTCGTCCATCTCGGCGGCAAAGCGGCGGCGCTGCTCGGCGGCGTCGGTGAGCTCGCCGAAGGCATTGGCGAGCTCGACGCCGCAGCAATAGAGCTCGAAACGCTCGGCGACGCGCGGGTCCTCGGCGCTCGGGCGGGCGAGCGCCGCCTCGGAGATCGGATAGCCGTAGAGGATGGTGGCCCGGCCCTGCCCCAGTTGCGGCTCGACCTTTTCCACCATCACCCGGCTGAACAGGTCGGCCCAATTGTCGTCGGGCGCGGTGCGCAGGCCGGCTGCGACCAGCGCGGCGTGAAGCGCGTCGCGGTCGGTGCCGCCGTCGACTGAAACGGTCGCGAGCAGGTCGATGCCGGCATGGCGCGTAAAAGCCTCCGCCACGCTCAGCCGCTCCGGCTCAGCAAACGGATCGGCCTCGCGGCCGCGAAAACGGAAGCTTTTGGCGCCGGCCTTTTCCGCGGCGAGCGCCAGAAACTCGGCGCAGTCGTCCATCAAGCGCTCGTAAGTTTCGCCGACGCGATACCATTCGAGCATGGTGAACTCAGGGTGATGCAGCGGCCCGCGCTCGCGGTTGCGCCAGACCGGGCCGAGGCTGAAGATGCGCTCCTCGCCGGCGGCAAGCAACTTCTTGCAGGCGAATTCAGGCGAGGTGTGGAGATAGAGCGGCCGACGCGACGCGTCGGGTCCGATCGCCTCGGTGGCAAAGGCGGCGAGATGCGCCTCGTTGCCCGGCGAGACCTGCAGCGCCGAGGTCGTCACCTCGACGAAATCGCGCTCAGCGAACCAGCCGCGAAGCGCGGCGGCAGTGGCGTTGCGCGCCATCAGCCGGGGCCGGCGGTCGGCATGTATATCAGGCGTCCACCAGGGCGAAGCGGCGGTCATGGGCAGGAAAATCGCTGGGAAGGCTGGCGGTTCGGCGCAAGATGCGCTACGGCGCACGCGATGGCCGCCGTCGCCGCTTCGCGGAAATCGACGCTCGCAGGCCGAAAAACTCGAACGGGATCCAATATCGTGGTCAAGGTCATCGCCAGTTCCTTACGCAAAGGCAACGTCGTCGATAAGGACGGCAAGCTTTATGTCATCCTCTTTGCCGAAAACATCCACCCTGGCAAGGGCACTCCGGTGACCCAGCTCGACATGCGCCGCATCGGCGACGGGGTGAAGGTGTCGGAGCGCTACCGCACCACCGAAATGGTCGAGCGCGCCTATGTCGAGGAGCGCGAGCACACCTTCCTTTATTCCGACGGCGAAGGTTTTCACTTCATGAACCCGGAAAGCTACGACCAGGTCGTGGCTTCCGAAAGCGTGGTCGGCGACATGGCGCCCTATCTGCAGGAAGGCATGGCCGTGCAGCTCGCGCAGTTCAACGGCGTGCCGATCTCGTTGACGCTGCCGCAGCGCGCCACCTTCGAGGTGGTCGAGACCGAGCCGGTCACCAAGGGCCAGACGGCATCTTCCTCCTACAAGCCCGCCGTGCTCTCCAACGGCGTGCGCACCGCCGTGCCGCCGCACATCTCCGCCGGCACGCGCATCGTGGTGATGACCGCCGACGGTTCGTACGTCGAGCGCGCCAAGGACTGAGATTTACGGCAGCCTGGTTACCACGGCTCGCCTGCGACATGGCGGGCCTGCACACCTGCCTTTGAGCAGTATCCCCCCAAGGAACGGTCGTTGCTCTGCAGGCTCGCGTAGGCTCGACGATCCCGATCAACGCCCGGCTAAGCGCTCGTTGTCGATCGCATTGCAACGCACTGCGATCGCAGGCGTTTATTGATGGCAGAGCTGTGGCTGATGTGAGGACCAGCTTGATGGCGTGATAGGTCGGAGGCGATCAGGTGGCGAATTTCAAAGAAGCCGTTGAGCGCGGCAAGAAAGCTCCTCGCCAGCAAGAAGAGGATGCAGATGCCCCGATTGCGGATTTCGGCAAACAGGCCAAGGCTTGGCTGGACGACGTCGTTGTTACTTCGTTGGAAGCGGCCAAGGCAGAAGTGGCAGGCGAGATGAATATCGACATAGACGCCGCACCGCATGACCAAGACCAACTGCTGGCGCCATCTGTCCGGTTTCGGCTCTTCCTAAGGCCGGAATTGGAAAAGCCCGCCAAAAGGACGTTCACGGTCAACGTCCAGCTTAGCGGCGAGGTGTCGGTTTCTTCACCTGGCATGGTGGCTGAGAATGTAGGAAATATAGGGGACAGGTCTGGCGAAAGGTTTCGCAATTTGCTTGCCAAGCTGATCGAGGACGCTGCTAAAGGCTTGCGCTAACCCGGCTGCTACCTCCTGTGGACAGGCGGTCTCCATCTAAAACAGCACAGCACTGCCGAGGTGCAGGCGAGCTTAGCCGGTAAGGCAGGCGTCACGCGTGATCAAGCGTGCAAGTCGACAATCGGAACCTGTCGGGCCTCGCTCCTGTGCGAGGCCCAATTCCCGAGCAACAAATGTCTGCGCTATCCTTGGCCAGGCAATTGACGCACACCCGATGTGATGCGGGCTAATTAGCCGCCCATCTTCTTTGCCATGGCGCAAAATTCAGCATGCGATTTGTTGAGAGTCGTATCGCCGCAGTCTTTCAATACCGCGGTGCGCTCGTCTGGTTTCATCGCCATCCACGCCGTTTTAAAGTCGGCCTCACTTCTAAGAGTTTTCATGCCGGCGTCGGTGAAAAACGGCGTCATCTTGGCCGGATCGTCGAGCGCAGAGGTACCTGTTGTCGAGCCCGCCATCGCTGCCCCAGTCAGCATTGTGAAGGCTATCGCGTTCAGTGCAAGTAGCTTGAATTTCATTTTCGCATCCTCCTTACGGCCGTTTTAGGCATGTAGAAGAACGTTTGTTGGCTACGAGGGTTCCTACGGGCCCTTCGCGACGATGACGGGCTCAGCCGCTTGCAATTGGAACTGTTAGCGATGAACGATAGGGTGTGCTGCCCTTTCTTGAAGTCGGTCGCACTTTATTGCGGGCAACGTGCGGCCAGGCGAGTCAGGCGGAAAATCTTTGACCATCAATCGCCAACTCGAGACCACGCCGGCGGAATCCCACGTTCGGTCGAGGCGGCCGAGCTGACTTGCCACGGCGCGGACCAAGCGGGTGCCGAAACCCTCATTTATGGTTCCGTCCGGCGGCGGTCCGCCGATCTCTCGCCACCGGATAAGGACATCGTCATCCCGAATGGAGCAAGCAATTTCCACCGATCCAGCAGCCGCCGAGAGGCTACCGTATTTGGCAGCGTTGGTGGCGAATTCGTTCAGCAGGAGCGAAAGCGGCGTGATCGTTGCCGAGGGCACCGGCATATCGATGCCATTGATGACGACGCGGGGATGCCCGTCAGCCCCATGGCGGTACGGCGCGAGGATTGCGGCGATCAAGGCATGCAGGCCCGTCGCGACCTGGAGGGGGTGGCCAGTAGAGGGAAGCATCGTCAGCGCATGCGCCCGCGCCAGCGCGCCGAGGCGGTCAGAAACGATGGAGGCGAGCGCGGCCGGCGTTTCGGCGGCTGACGCGCTCAAATTGACAATGGTGCTTGCTATGGCGAAGAGGTTCTTCACGCGGTGGTCCATCTCGCGAAGCAGCAGCTCCCGCTGCTCTTGCGCGCGCAGCCGCTCGAATATTCCGCGGGCAATTCTGGAGGAGCCGACAATTTTGCCCGATGCATCCGCGATAGGGGAAACCGTCAAAGAGATTGGTACCAAACTGCCGTCCTTGCGCAGGCGTGCGGTCTCGAAGTGCTCAACATGCTCACCATTGCGAATGYGGGACAGAATCTGCCGCTCCTCGTGTTGCCGGTCGAGCGGGATCAGCGAGATCACCGGGCGCCCGATAATCTCCCGTCGGCTGTAGCCGTAAAGGCGTTCGGCTCCGCTGTTCCAGTCTGTGATGATCCCTTCCAGATCGGTCGCGCTAATCGCATCATCCGAGGATTCGACAAGTGCGCTCAGGCGCGCTGCTGTCGTTTCCGCCCGGTTCCGCTCGATCGCAAATCCGAGCTGGCGGGCGATGGTCAACGCCAGTTCACGTTCACGATCAGTGAAGTGATGGGGTACTGGATAGTAGACCATGAACTTGCCGGCGAGCTCGCGGGAGCTGACAAGCGGGATAAAAGCCAGCGCTTCGATGCCTTCGCCAAGGACCGTCTCGATGAGTTGCGGAGATTCACCGCTGCAACGGATGTCCTCGACATAGATCGGCTCGGCATTGTGCTCACCGCGCGTCCACGGCGAATGGCCGTTAACCGCCTTGCGGTATTCTTCAGACAGTGAGCGCCACGCCACGAAGCTCATGACGCCCTGGCTGTCAAATCTCAGGATCGAGGCCCGTAACGAACCAAGCGCGTCACAAATAGCATCCAAGGCCGCGTCGTAGACCTCCGCAATGGCCTTGGCTCGATACAGTCGGTCGGTGAGGCGGAAGAGGACGGTCTGCTCCCGGGCAATATCGCCGTCGGTCAGCTCACGTTGGCCCAGCACTGTGGCCGCAACACTCATAGCCCCCTGCTGCATCGCCTGATCCCTGGGGCGCGGCTCAATAAGAGTCTGATCGAGTCCGCTTAGCGCAATACCGCGCGTCTATGGCCTATTGCCGTTCGACCGCCGAATACCGTCCACCCAACTATGCCGAATGATATGCGCTTTGCGTAGTTTCGCAATAGACCCGTCGCGTTCTGGCGCAGCGACTGCTGCGGACGAGGGGCCGCGAGGTGCCGCCGACTTCTGCAAGCGTATCCTCATGGGCGTTCTCCGCCTGAAGTTCAGCCGAACTACTCTCCCAAGGGCGACGATATCAGCACATATCCGCGGGTTTTGTTCTCATTGTCGCCGTCGACCGTGTTCATCGCTCCGAACAGGTCGGCCGTTGTCACCCAGACCGGCGGATATTTGTAGCGGGCGACATCGAGGATCAGGAACCTGTCCGCTTTCTCGTCGTAAGCCGCCAGCGGCGATATGTGCCCGCCCTTCTCCTGGCCTATCGCCTTGCGCAGATAGTTGACGATGACGAAATGTCCGGGTTTGGCGAGGAACGAACTGGCCTGGGTCCGGAACTGCTCAAGGCTGGCGTCCGACGCATGGCGGACCTCGGCCTTGATCGGCTGCGTGGAAAGAATGGCCCCGATCTGGTCGAGCGTCATTCCCTGCTTGTCCAGAACCTGGCGAGGAAGAATGGCTTCGGTGCGCTCGTTCAGAACATTGTCCTGCGTGAACGTCTTGTAGGGTTCGTATTCAGGCACCGAAGGCGCAGGAACATTGAGCGCGTTCAGCACCATGACGATGCTTGCCACGCCGCAATAGGCCTGCGTCTTTTGCGTGAGAAAGTTGCTCGCGAGAGGGAAATAGGCCTCTTTCGCCGCGCTCTCGACAAGAAAGCTCTCCCCGGATGGGGAACTGAATCCGGTCAGATTGTCTGGAAGCTTCAGCGTCTCGGAGAAGGCGCCGGGTGCAGCCAGGAGAAACGCCAGCAGGAGCGAATAAAAACGCGCAGACATCGTGACCCTCCGCCCGATTAATGAAGGCATCGAGGAATATATCAGCTTGTCGGTGCCGTGGCACGTTCGAGTTCGATGCCGCCTGCGCGCCTCCGAAGATTGGCAAAGCCGATCCCAACTCTTTTGTCTCTGGGTCCGCCGCCTTATCTCATCGACATCAAATCCGTGATCAGGCCGACCCTGACGGAGAATGTGGGCCTTGGAACATCGGCACAGCCGATGTCCTTCAACTCATAGGGCGTAAGGTCCGCCAGCGCCCTGCGTCCTGCAACGGCCTTTCGCCAGGCTGTGAAGGCATGGACCACTGCTGCCACTGCCCCAAGCAGCCGGTGTTTCGATGCGCGGATCTTCGCGTGAGCTTCCGTGTGGGCCATTGTTGCTCTCCCGTTCCAGGTTGGAGGGCCGAAGGTTGCCACGGGGGCGATTTGCTGGTGTTCAGGCAGGCGTTAATCGCCGAGGAAATGCCGCGGGGCCGCCGTGAAATCCGCGTTAAATCGACCGGCGAAGATGCTATTCTGTCGGCGCGTTCGAAATTCGGAGGGGCGTCGTGCGCATCCGGTTGCTTGGCGGTCTCGAAGTGTCTTCCGCAGACGGCCAGCCCGTTCGCTTCGCAATGCGCAAGTCCGCGCTGCTTTTCGCCGCCCTGGTCCTGGCGGGTTCCCGCGGCCACCGTCGCGAGCGGCTTTCTGAAGGATTTTGGCCAGGACGAGGCGAGGCGCAGTCGCGCAACAGCCTGCGTCAGGCACTGGCCGACATCAGGCGGCGGTTTCCCGCCGACGGCAGTGCGGCCATTTCCCTCGAGGGGGACCAGGAAACGGTCGCGCTGACCGCCGGCCCGGACGAGGCGGATATCTGGCTCTTCGAGCGAAAGCTCGCCGAGAGCGGGACGGCGGACCTCGCCTTCGCCGCCGAGCTCTACCGTGGCGACGTGCTCGCGGGCGAAGCCATTCCCGACGGCCTGGATGAGTGGTTCGGCCCGTATCAGGTGGGATACCGGCAGAAGGCGCTGCAACTGGTGGAGCGCCTGAGCCTCGCGCTGCCCGAAGCCGGAACCGCGGATGCAGCGGCCTGCGAACGGCTCGCGGAAAGGCTGCTCGCCGCGGACCCGACCGCGGAGGCAGCGCATCGGGCGCTGATGCGGGTCCACGTCGCCCGGGGCCACGAAAATGCGGCCTTGCGCCAGTTGGAATCCTGCCGCGCGCTGCTGAGGAAGCTTCTGGACGTCGAGCCGGAGGCCCAGACGAACGCGCTGGCGGCTTCGCTGCAGTCGCGGGAACGGCATCACCAGGTAAAGCCGGCCCACGACACCGTCCTGCCGCCGCAGCCTGTCTCCGTCCCGGCAAGGCCACATGACCAGCCCTCGGTGGCGGTGATGCCCTTCGACAATCTTGGCGGGGCGGACGATGAGTATTTTGCCGACGGCGTCGTCGAGGAGACAACGGCCGCGCTTTCGCGCGTCCGCGACTTCTTCGTCATCGCGCGCCAATCCGCCTTCACCTACAAGGGACGTTTCGTCGACGTGCGCCAGGTCGGCAAGGAACTCGGCGTGAACTACGTCGTCGAAGGCACGGTACGGCGAGGCGGTGACCGACTTCGCATTTCAGTACAACTGGTCGATGCCGAGACGCGGGCGCAGTTATGGTCCGAGCGCTACGAGGGCGCGATCGAGGACATTTTCGAGTTTCAGGACAGGATCGCGGCGCAAGTGGCCGGCGCCATCCATCCGGCCATCCGAGGCGCCGAGATCGAGTTGGCCAAGCGCAAGCCGCCGACCAGCCTACGAGCCTACGACCTCGTCATGCGCGCCTATCCGAACATTTGGGGCCGCCGCAAGGACACCAACGACCAGGCGATAGAGTTGCTCAAGAAAGCGACCGCGGTCGACCCTGCCTATGGCCGTGCCCATGCGCTCTTGGCATGGTGCCACGCCTCGAACGCAGCGTATCTGTGGGCCGAGCAGCCGGAAAGCGAGCTGGAAAAGGCGCGCGCGGCGGTCGAGACCGCGGGCTCGATCGGCGACGATCCCACCGCTTTGGCCGCCGCCGGTTCGGCATTGAGCATGTGCGGCGACCAGGAGCGCGCCGCCACCTTCATCGAAAGGGCGCTAGCGCTCGATCCGAACAATGCATGGGCCTGGGCGCGCCAGGGCTGGATCGCGACCTACACGGGCGAGGCTGCCCGCGCGCCGGAGCGGTTCCAGCGGGCGATGGCGCTGAGCCCGATGGATCCCTTCGCATTCAACATGAGACTGGGAATGGCCACCGCCATGGCCAAGACAGGTTCCCTTTCCCAAGCTGTTGCGATTGCCCGTGAGGTCATTGCCGCCCATCCCGACATCATCATGTCCTATCGATACCTCGCCGCATGGTCGGCGATGATCGGCGACATCGAGACTGCCCGCTGGGCTGCGCAAAAACTGCTTACGGCCCAGCCGGGCTTCACGATCGAACGATACCGATCTCTGCCTATTCTTCGAAGCACACCGGAATGGGCGGACCAGGTGGCCGAAGCCTTGAAGCTGGCAGGATTGCCGGAGCGCTGACGTCACTCTCGATCGGCCATCTCCACCGGCAGGCCGGCGGCTTTCCATTGCCGTCCTCGAGACGGCGCACGCTATGGCCAAGCGAGCGCAGCCATCGCCGGACAAAGCCTGGGCTGAGGCGTTGCAGTTCTCAAACCCCTTTTCCGAAAACTTTCCCAGCGTCTACTATGCGTACATGCAAGGGACTCGCATCGCTTTTGGTCCGTTCGTGCTCGACCCCGATACCGGGACGCTCCTTAACAAGGAGGTCCCGATCGCTGTCGGGCATCGTGGACTGACGCTGCTTGCCGCGCTTACGGCACGGCCCGGCGAGATCCTGACCAAGGCCGAGCTGATGGACGCTGCCTGGCCGGGCATCGCCGTTGAGGAAGGCAACCTTACCGTCCAGATCGCGACACTAAGAAAGGCTCTCGGTCCGGCTGACAACGGCGGTGAGTGGATCGCCACCGTGCCGCGCGTCGGCTACCGCTTCACCGGGACTGTCGAGCCGGCGGCGAGCGCACCCTCCAGACCGGTACCACCGTCCGGCAAGCCATCGATCGCAGTGCTGCCTTTTGCCAATCTGGGCGGCGATCAGGACCAGCAATATCTCAGCGACGGCATAACCGAGGACATAATCACGGAGCTGGCCAGGTTTCGCTCCCTGCTCGTCATCGCGCGCAACTCATCTTTTCAGTTTCGCCATCCGGCATTGGATATCTCCGAAGTTCATCGCAAGCTCGGAGTCCGCTACCTCGTCGAAGGCAGCATACGAAAGCTCGGCGATCGCATTCGCATCACCACACAATTGATTGACGCCGCCACCGGCACCCACCTGTGGGCCCAACGGTACGACCGGGCCCTCAACGACATCTTCGCCTTGCAAGACGAAGTTGCCGCGCTTATCGCCTCAATGGTCGAAGGCCAAACGGAGGCCGACTCGGCAAGCCGCTCCAAGCGCAAGCCTCCCGCCGATTGGGATGCATATGACTTTTACCTGCAGGGGCGCGCGCATTTCCATCGCTATGAACTGGACAAGTCCGAGCCCCTGTTCGTTCGGTGTGTCGAGCTCGATTCGACATTCGCTCAGGGCCATGCCTTCCTCGCACAGGCCCTCGTTGGCAGGTTTTGGTACGACAACGATCCCCGCACGCTGCAGAAGGCCTGGGACTCGGCACGAGCAGCGCTCGCTCTCGATAGGAGCGACGGCGTCTGTCACCAGAGCATGGGGCTGGTGCTTACGCATATGCGTCAGCATAGCGATGCCGGAATGCATTTCGAGCGAGCACGCTCGCTGAACCCGCTGGACGTGAATATCGCAGGAGATTACGCAAGCTGGCTCAATTATGGCGGACGGGCCGAGACGGCGCTCAACGTGCTGGAATGCGCGCTGCTGCGCGACCCGTTACCTCCGATATGGTTCTGGGAGGTGAAGGGCAGCTCGCTCTTCCTGCTTGGAAGGTACTCGGAAGCCGTCGGCTCGTATCAGAAGGCCGGGGATCATTTCTTCACTCATGCCTTCCTCGCGGCGACTTACGCGCATATGGGCGAGATGGAGAAGGCGCGTGCTGAAGTCGAGGCAGCGCTGACGAGGAAACACGATGTAACTGTTCGGCTGATCTCAGGTCTGCCGTTCGCCGACCCGGTCGCTCACGAGCTTTTCACGTCAGGCTTCAGAAAAGCCGGTTTTCCCGCGTGAATGCCACCGCCGTCGCGCTCGGCCTCAAGGCCAACTGGAAGCAGTTCGCTGCTGGCGCTCGGCATCATATCCCGTAGTCAGGCAGCCACTTCCACCGGCAGGCCGGCGGCTCTCCATTCCGGCATGCCGTCCTCAAGGCGGCGCGCGAGATGCCCCAGAGAGCGCAGCGCGGCGACAGCCTCGAAGGACATCACGCACCAGGGGCCGCGGCAATAGGCGACGACTTCCCTGCCCGCGCCGGCCCTGCTGGACCACGCCTTGATTTCGCTCAACGGAACATTGATCGCGCCGGGCACATGGCCGAGCGCGAACTCGTCCGTCGGGCGGACGTCGATCAGCGTCACCAACCCATCGCGCATCAGCGCCTGCAGCTCATCGCGCGTGACCGGGCGCATGTCGTCGCGCGCGTCGAAATAGCCGCGCACGATGCGATCGACCTCGGCAAGGCGTCGTTCAGCAACGCCGCGCACAGCGGCGAAGGCCGACAGCACGCTCGCATCGGCGAGCGAATAATGCACGAACTTGCCGTCGCGCTCGGCCGAGACGATGCCGGCGCGGCGCAGCGCCTGCAGGTGCTGCGAGACGTTGGCGACCGGCTGGCCGAGCTTCGCCGCGAGCGCCTCGACGCTGCGCGCGCCCTGCGCCAGATGCTCGATCATCTCCAGGCGCAGCGGATGGCCGAGCGCCTTGGCGACGATCGCGAACTGCTCGTAGAGCGCCTGTTTCGGATTGCGGATTGACATCGCTCTTCCAGTAAAGCACCGTCATTCAATAGAGTAATTGAATGACGGTTTAGGCCTTAGCTGTCAAGCCGCGCGGCTCGCTGGGCGCAGCCGCCCGTTCGGAGGAAAAGCGATGATTCTCAGGCAGTTCCTGCACACCGATCCTGTCGCAGCCTCCTATCTGTTCGGCTGCGGCGGCAAGGCTTCAGCGGCGGTCGTCGATCCGGTCGGCGACATCGCGCCGTATGTCGAGACGGCGCGCGCAACCGGCATGCGCATCCTCTATGTCGTCGACACGCATATCCATGCCGACCACATCTCGGCCGGACGGAAGCTCGCGGAGGCAACCGGGGCCGAATACGTGCTGTTCGAGGGCGCCGAAACGAACTTTCCGTTCAGGCGCGTGAAGGACGGCGAGGTGCTGGAGCTCGGCAATGTCACGGCGACCGTCCTGCACACGCCGGGCCATACGCCGGAGCATTTGAGTCTTCTGGTCACCGACCGCACGCGGTCGCTGGAGCCCTGGTTCGTGCTCACCGGTCACACGCTGATGGTCGGCGACCTCGGCCGCACCGAGCTTGCTTCGAGCGCCGAGGATGGGGCTCGCGCACTATTCGCCAGCGTGCGCCGTCTGAAGGAACTGCCCGGCCATATCGAGGTGCTGCCGGGCGCCTATTCGGGCTCGGTCTGCGGGCGATCGCTGAGCGGCAAGCCGACATCGACCATCGGCTTCGAGCGCCGCTTCAACAAGGCGTTCCGCATCGAGGACGAGAGCGAGTTCGTCGCCGCTATGACCGCCGACATCCCTCCCCCGCCGCCGGACGCCGCCCGGAACCGGGCCGCGAACGCCGGGGCAAAGTCTTGAGCGCAGCGGCGTCCGCCGTCGCGCTCGGCCTCAAGGCCAACTGGAAGCAGTTTTCGCTTCTGGTGCTGATCAACGCCTTCGTCGGCGGCATGGTCGGCATCGAACGGACCGTCGTGCCTCTGATCGGCGCGGAGGAGTTCGGCGTCGCTTCGACCACGCTGGTCGTCTCCTTCATCGTCAGCTTCGGCGTGGTCAAGGCTTGCGCCAACCTCGTGTCCGGCCAGCTTGCCGACACATGGGGCCGCAAGCGCGTGCTGATCCTCGGCTGGCTGTTCGGCCTGCCGGTGCCGTTCATGATCATTTGGGCGCCGAGCTGGGGCTGGATCGTCGCCGCCAACGCGCTGCTCGGCATCAACCAGGGGTTCGCCTGGTCGATGACGGTGATCATGAAGGTCGACCTGGTCGGGCCGAAGTCGCGCGGGCTCGCGGTCGGCCTCAACGAGTTCGCCGGCTATCTCGCCGTCGGCGTCACCGCATTCCTCACCGGCTACCTCGCCAGCCGATACGGTCTGCGCCCGGTGCCGATCTATCTCGGCGTCGGCTACGCGGTCCTCGGCGCCGCTCTGTCGATCCTGCTCGTGCGCGACACGCGCGAGCATGTGCGGCTGGAGCTGGCGGACCATCCAAAACAAGCATCGCCGCTCGGCTTCCGCGAGATCTTCATGCTGACCTCGTTCGGGGACCGCAACCTGTTCGCCGCCTCGCAGGCCGGCCTGGTCAACAACCTGAACGATGGCATGAGTTGGGGCCTGTTTCCCCTCTTCTTCGCCGCCAATGGGCTCGGTGTCGAACGCATCGGCATCCTCAAGGCGGCCTATCCGGCGGTATGGGGCATCTTCCAAGTGGCGACCGGGCCGTTGAGCGACCGCTGGGGCCGCAAGGGCCTGATCGTCGCCGGCATGTGGGTGCAGGCGGCAGGACTTCTTACCACCGCCATGACGCGCGATTTCGGCTGGTGGCTGCTGGCCAGCCTTTTGCTCGGCCTCGGCACGGCAATGGTCTATCCGAGTCTGATCGCCGCGGTATCGGACGCCTCGCACCCCTCCTGGCGGGCGCGCTCGCTCAGCGTCTACCGCTTCTGGCGCGATCTCGGCTATGCGATCGGCGCCCTGTCCGCCGGCCTGATAGCCGATTTCTTCGGCTTCGCCGCGGCGATCGGGGCAATCGCGGCGCTGACCTTCCTGTCGGGCGCGGTCGTCGCGGTGGCGATGCACGAGGCGCGTGTCGCCGCCCTGCCTCCGGCGCCCGGCGATGGTTAACGCCGGCCCCTAACAAGGTTTCCGTTTACGATATCGTAAGCTTGTTGCTGCGAGGCATCCGCTGGTCCGCTACAATCGCGGCAGTTGAAATTCCTCGAGATCGAGCATGAGCAACCCGAACCGCATGCCGTGGGTGGATACGGCAAAGGGCCTTTCCATCATCCTGGTGGTGATGATGTATTCGGCTTACAACACCGGCGAATACACCGGCGGCGTCGGCTTCCTGCATTATGTCATCGGCTTCGCCACGCCGTTCCGCATGCCGGAATTCTTCCTGATCTCGGGCCTGTTCCTGTCGCAGGTGATCGACCGGCCGTGGCGGCGCTATGTCGACCGGCGCGTCGTCCACTATCTCTATTTCTACGTGCTTTGGGCTATCATCTCGATCGGGCTGAAGATCGGCATCTTCAGCCGTGACCCCGCCGGCATGCTGCACGATCTCGCGATGGCCGTCGTCCAGCCCTACGGCGTGTTGTGGTTCATCTACATGCTGGCGGTTTTCGGGGTCGTCATCCGCGTGCTGCGCGAATTCAAAGTGCCGCATTGGATCGTCATCTTGGCTGCCGCCGCGCTGCAGATGTGGGCGCCGAAGCCCGACAGCTACGCCCTCGAGCAGTTCGCGGCTTATTTCGTGTTCTTCTATCTCGGTTTCTTGCTGGCGCCGCTGATCTTCCGGCTGGTCGAATGGACGCAGGCTCGTCCGGCAATCGCCGTTGCCGGCCTGCTCGCCTGGGCGCTTGTCAACGGYCTGCTCGTCTATTCGCCGGGCTACGTCGTGCAGCCGGTCGGCATGCAGATGGGCCTGGCGGCATGGCCACCGCTGCATCTGGCGCTGGCCGTCGCCGGCGCGGTGGCGCTTTGCGTTGCCGGCGGTTTCCTGTCGAAATTCACTTCCATGGAATGGCTGCGCTGGCTCGGCGAGCATTCGCTGGTCGTCTATGTCGCCTTCACCATACCGATGTCGATCTTCCGCGGTGTCATGCTGGCAAGCGGCCTGCTGACCGACACCGGTCTGCTGAGCCTCGCGGTGCTGCTCGTCTCGGTCATCAGCCCGGTGGTGCTCTATTTTATCGTCAAGCGCATCGGCTTCGGCACCTTCCTGTTCAAGCGGCCGGCATGGGCACATGTCGACGGGCCGAACGCCGCCAAGGCTTCCAACAAGCCCATGACGCGGCCGGCGCGCGAGGCGGTCTAACCGGGTCGCCCCTTCCACCAATCCGCTACTTGCCGCCGCTATGTTCGGGACGCCGCGCGGCCTTGATCTTGCCGCTGCTGCCGCCACCGCAGAAGAAGCAGCCGCCACCGTCGGATTCCAGCCCCGACACGCCGGAGGGCATCGCCACTTCCTGCAGCACGTCGCCTGTGTCGGGATCGACGCGCACCAGATCGCCCTCCTCGCCCTCCCAGGTGGCATGCCAGAGCTCGCCATCGACCCAGGTGACGCCGGTGACGACGCGCTTCGATTCGATCGTACGGATCACCTTGCCCGTTTCGGGATCGATCTGATGGATCTTATGCGCCCGGTATTCGCCGACCCAGAGCGAACCCTCGGCCCAGGCCATTCCTGAGTCACCCCCATTGCCGGGGGCAGGAATGGTCGCGACGACTTTGCCGATCTTCGGGTCGACCTTGTGGATGCGATCCTCGGCAATCTGGTAGAGATACTCACCGTCGAAGGCAGTCCCGGCATGCGATGCGACATCGATTGTACGCACGATCATGCCGCTTTCGGGATCGAGCGCGTTCAGCTTGTCGCCACTGGCGAACCAGACATTTTTACCGTCATAGGTGACGCCGTTGACGCGCTCGACGCCGGGGAATGGTCCGTATTCACGCAGGATCTCGGCAGCGGCTCGTTTCATTTTCGATCTCCATTCGAACAATGGCCGCAGACTAGTCGGTCGGCAGCGGACCCGGGAGTAACAACACAGTCGGGAATCCGGTCACCGGCGGCATCATCCAGCGGCGTGCCCGACCCCGGCCGACCGCCTGAACCTTGTTCCGTGCCGACAGCTCCTCCAGCGCCCTTTGCACGGTGCGCGCGCTGGCGCCAAGCGCGATCGCCAGCGCCGAGCTCGACCAGGCCTCGCCATCGGTCAGGAAAGCCAGCACCGCGCCGTGCTCCTCTTCGACCGGCGGCGCCAGCACGACGACCTCGGCGGCTTTCAGCGGCGCGAGCTCGAACCCGGCGGCCGTGGCGTTGATCTCGGCCAGTCCGGCGAGCTCGGCGCGCAGCCGTCCCATCTCGACCCTCAGCCGCGCGCGGTGCGATTCATCGGCATGCCTGGCCCGGAAGGCGCGCTTCAGCAGCTCCTCGCGCGAGGCGTCCGTCGGCCATGCCTCGGCAAGCGCGCGCGCCAGCGCGAACAGCACCGGCCTTGTCGCCAGCGAAACGACCGCATCGGCTTCGCGCACGACATTGCGGCATGCATCGATCACGAGCGCGCCCGAACTCAGCAGCGCCTCGACCTCGTCGAGCAGCAGCGCCTTCTCCGCGCCGCGCGCGATCAACCGGCCGACCGGCGTGTTCAATACCAGGGATGCTGCTTCGACTTCGGTCTTCAATGCCGGGATGTTAGCTTCGTAAGCGGCCAGCGATGCCCGGCCGAACGCGGAGCGCGCCGCCTTCGTCCTGAGGCGCCGGACCGCGATGCCGGCCGCGGCCAGCTCATGCGCGACACGCGCCACCGGGGGCAGYGGCGCCGGGTCGAAGTCCGCCAGCAACCGCTCGGCCTCGTCGAGCCGACCGATCAGGATGAGCCGGCGCGCCTCGAGGCTGCCGGCATAGGCGGCGTTCAGCCGGTCGCCGTGCGATTGAAGCGTCGCCCTTGCGGCTCGCAGCGCCTTCTCCGGCCAGCCGAGGTCGCGCGAGACGAGCGCGATCTCGGCCTCCGCGACGACGCAGCGCGCACGCGCCACCGCTTCCTTCGGGCTGAAGGCGCGGGCGGCGTCCTTCAGCAGCGCCTTGGCCTTGGCGAAGTCGCCGAGCTGCGCCATCGCGATGCCGCGCAGCGCCAGCGCCGGCGCATCGTCGCGCAGCGCGACGCGCTTCAAGGCGCCGAGCGGATCACCCGCGGCAAGCGCGCGGCCGGCGGCGTTGATCAGCGAGTCCATGCCGTCCCCTCAAGGGCCGCCGGTTCAAATCGCGTCACACTTGTAACTCTCACCATCACCGGGCGCGGCCCTATGTCTGTCCTCGTCACCCCCAACCAAACGCAAGAACGGGACAAGAGCAATGACCCAACACATGAAGACACCGCCGGTCGTTTCGCAGGAAGCGTGGGAAGGCGCCTATGAAGAGATGCTCGTGAAGGAAAAGGCGCTTACCCGCGCCCGCGATGCCTTGGCCGCCGAACGCCGCCGCATGCCGTGGATGGAAGTCAAGAAGGACTATGTCTTCGAAGGCCCGAACGGCAAGGCGAGCCTGCTCGACCTCTTCGAAGGCCGCCGCCAGCTCGTCGTCTACCGCGCCTTCTTCGAGCCCGGCGTCTTTGGCTGGCCCGAACATGCCTGTCGCGGCTGCTCGCTCGGCGCAGACCAGGTCGGCAACCTCGCCCATCTCAACGCCCGCGACACCACGCTCGCCTATGCCTCGCGGGCGCCGCAGGCCGACATCCAGCGGCTGAAGGAGCGCATGGACTGGAAGATGCCCTGGTACACCATCACCGACAGCTGGGATAAGGATTTCGGCGTCGACGAATGGCATGGCCACAACGTCTTCATCCATGACGGCAAGCGCATCTTCCGCACCTATTTCGTCAACAACCGCGGCGACGAGGCGTTCGGCACCGTCTGGAGCTATCTCGATGTCACGCCGCTCGGCCGCCAGGAGGTGTGGGAGGATTCGCCCGAAGGCTATCCGCAGACCCAGACCTACAAATGGTGGAACTGGCACGACAATTACGAGGAAGGCGCCGCCCCCGACCAGAGATGGGTCGAGGTATCGGACGCCGGCGAAGCGGCGTTCCGCAACAAGAACGCCTGAGCCTGAAGCGACTCCGGCGGCGCGCGCCGCCGGAGCCGATCTCGCCACGCACCCTTCCCTCTCGGACGCCTGAGAACTCAATCACTCCAGACGGTGGACACCATGAGCATCGACAATCCCGCCCCTCGCCTGAGCGGCTTCGGCCTCGCCGACTGGCTTTGCCTCGCCGCGGCGCCCACCTTCGCGGCGATGGCGCTGCTGACGGCTGCCTATGGCAGCCACGACATGATGTGCATGTCGGGCGCCACGGTCCTCAGCGGCATGGCGCCTATGTATCTGTTGATGGCGGCGTTCCATCTTGCGCCGTGGCTGCGGCTGGTGGCAGGGCGGAAGTGAGCTTGACAACGGCCCGGTCTGCCTCAGGGGCTGCCATTCCCCGTCTCGCCATCAGTATTGACTCGACAAGCTCCTGATCTTTGTAAGGTTTCGCGAGCAAAAGAACATCTGCCGGCAGATCGCCGATTGCCTCGGTTTCGGCATAGCCCGTAATGATGAGGGCGGGCCAATCCGCCCTGAGATTGCGCGCAAATCGAATCACGTCCAGGCCTGAAACGAGCGGCATGGCGAAATCGGTGACGATCACGTCGAAATCCTGCGGGGCCTTCTCGATCCTGGCCAGCGCCTCGGCACCGCCGGCGGCGCATGTCACATGGAAGCCGCTTTGCCTCAACGACGCAGCCGTCAACTCGCGCAGCGCATCACCGTCGTCGACCAATAGTATAGACGGCAGAGCGCCATTGCCGTCAATGCGGGGCTGGCTGATCTGTCCCTGCTCGATCGATCGGGCTGGCTGCTTCAACGATCTTGGCAGCCACAGCTGCATCGCCGTGCCTCGCTCGACAACGCTCTCGATCCGAAGCGTGCCGCCAGACTGCTTTGCAAAGCCGTAGACGGTACTCAAGCCAAGGCCGGTCCCCTTGCCGACGGGTTTCGTCGTGAAAAAGGGCTCTATGACCTTCGCCACGAGATCGGCCGGAATACCCGAACCGGTGTCGATGACCGAGATGACGACATAGTCGCCCGCGCCCAGTTCGTCGGAGTTGCTGTGGGTGGTGTGATTTTCGGCGCGTATGGTGATCGAACCTCCCGTAGGCATCGCGTCGCGCGCGTTGAAAACCAAATTCATGAGAGCGAGTTCGAGTTGGCCTGCGTCCACCAGCACAGGCCAAACCGAATTGTCGATTTGCCATTCGAAGCGAACCAGACCTCCGAGCACTGGCGCCACGAGCCCGTTCAGCGGCTCGACCAGGGTTGCCAGTTGCAAAGGTTCGGGCTTCAGATGCTGACGCCGGGAGAAGGCGAGCATGCGATTGACCAATTCGGCGCCTTGTTTGGCCGAGCGCCTTGTTAGGTCGAGCACCTTCTTCGCCTGCTCGTCGAGCGCGGTGCTGCGCTCGAGCAGCCCGAGCCCGCTGAGGATTGCCGCAAGCAGGTTGTTGAAATCATGGGCAAGTCCGCCTGTAAGCTTGCCGATGGCGTCAAGGCGCTGCGCTTGGAGCAGCCTGTCTTCAAGCTCGCGCCGCTCGGTTATGTCGAGCAGCGTTCCGACGATTTCTTGCGTGTTCTCCACGGGATTATGCGAGATGACGCCCTGGTCCAGGAAGCTTCGGTATTTGCCATCCGCGCACTGCCATCGGAATTCGCAGCTGTAGGCGCCGGCCGCTTTGGCGCCAAGCAGGGCGGCCTCGACGTCCGGCAAGTCGTCCGGATGCACACGGCTCAGGCCAAAGCCAGGCTCGGACGTCAGCCGCTCGGGAGAAAATCCGGTCAACCGCTCGATCCCGCTGGTGACGAAGCGGGCATCAAACGGCGGTTCGAGCGATCGAGCATGAAAGCAAACCGGAACCGATTGCAGTATGGCTTCCTGGCGCTGCTCCGCGGCACGCAAGGCTCGCTCCGCCTGAAGCCTTGACTTTTGCGCCTCCAGCGCCTGCTCCAGCAGCGTCTGCTCCACGATTGCCTTGCGCTGGATTTCCAGGGTCTTCTCGTGCAATTCGATGAACACGGCCACCTTGGAACGCAGCATGGCTGAATCGAACGGCTTAAAGACGAAATCGACCGCACCGGCATCGTAGCCGCGCAGCATATGCGCTTCTTCCTTGTTGATCGCGGTCAGGAAGATGATCGGAGTCCGCCTCGACTGCTCTCTTTGGCGGATCAACGAGGCCGTCTCGTATCCGTCCAATCCCGGCATTAGCACGTCCAGAAGAATTACGGCGAACTCTTCCTTCAAAAGGAACCGCAACGCCTCCTCGCCGGACTGTGCGCAGACAACCTCGCCCACTCCAGCCAAGACYTCGCTGATCGCCAGGAGATTGCGATCGTCATCATCAACGGCGAGGATGCGCGCGCCTTGCGCTACCTCTGACAGGGCCGCACGATGTTCGGTTTTGGTCTTCAGCATCCTTTGCATTGGCGACCCGTCACATGGCCGCCACAAGCTTCTCTGCCGGCTGGGCGTGCTGTCGCGATCGACCGATCCAGACCCGGAGCAGCGCGAGCAGAAGGTCGAGGTCCACAGGCTTTGCTATGTAATCCGAAGCACCGGCATCAAGGCACTTTTGCCGGTCGCCCTTCATTGCCTTGGCAGTCACCGAGATAAGGGGGACGTGCGCGATCGATGGCATGCCGCGTATCTGCCGCATCGTCTCATAGCCGTCCATCTCAGGCATCATGATGTCGATGAGCGCGACATCCATGTCTGGATTTTGCTCGAGCAGCGCGATGCCATCGCGACCACGCTCGGCATGCAAAACCTGGATACCATATGTTTCGAGCACGCTGGTCAGCGAATAGATGTTGCGGATGTCGTCGTCGACGATGAGGACTTTGGCGCCGGCAAGGTCGGTCTTGTCCGATCGTTGGGAGGTCGCGGCCCCATTGGTGTGWCTGTCTCGCGGCAGGGTTGCCGACATCAGCAGCGCCAACTGGCCAAAATTCTCGGCACGGGCAACGTCCGCCAATTCCGGCTTGAGCCCGATCAGTTGCTCCAGAGCCTCCGGATAGGGTGCGAAGAACACGAGCTTGGATGACAGGCTCTCGAGCGAGGCCGCGATCTCCTCAATCATCTTGGCGTTGTCCTTGCCCGACCTCCCAAAGCCCAGCACAATCGCGTCATAGATATCGAAGTCTATTCCCCGACCATTTGCAGCGATCCGACCGACAGGTGTGACGGAAGTGACGCCATCGCGGATCCCTTCGACCAGGGCAAGCCGCCGCTCGGGATCGGCATCCACGATCAGGACATTGCGCTGGATGCGCAACTGGCTCGATTGAATGTCCTCGAACACCTTCATGAGGTCGTCAGATGACACAGGCTTGGTCGAGACGCTGGCGGCGCCATTGCGCAACAGGCCCGCCGTATCTTCCGCACCCGAGATGACATGGATCGGGATGCCGGCGGTCTTGGGATCGTGCCGCAAAAGATCGAACAKCACCCAGCCATCGATATCCGAAAGACCGAGGTCCAGCGTGATCGCATCCGGCACCAGCTTCCTGGCGAGCGCTACTGTCCCGGAGCCTGCGGTGGACAAGACGCCCTTGAGGCCCGCCGAGCGCGCCATGCCCAGCAGCAGTCCTGCAAAGGTGGGATCGTCCTCTACGATAAGCACGACCCTGTCTTCGGGCGAGAGGGCATCGCGATCGTCGATCAATTCCGGGACGGAAACACCAGCCGCCGGAGCCACCACCTCCTGTTCGACAATCACGGGCTGCGGAACCGCTCTCGGACCCTCCATGGGGATTACGAGCGTGAATGTCGATCCCTTGCCTGGCGTGCTCTCCACCCTCAGTTCGCCTCCGAGCAGCCGCGCGATTTCACGGCTGATCGACAGGCCGAGCCCGGTGCCGCCATATTTGCGGCTGGTGGTGCCGTCGGCCTGCTGGAAAGCCTCGAAGATCAACTTCTGCTTATCATCGGGAATGCCGATACCGGTATCGGTGACCGCGATAGCGAGCGCCTTCGGCGCCTGGGCACCGTTGCGCCGCGCGGTCTTCTCCGGCCTGAAGGTGAGGCTGACGTTACCGGTCGACGTGAATTTGAACGCGTTCGACAACAGATTGAGCACGATTTGCTGCAGCCGCTTCTCGTCGGTGCGCACTGTCTCCGGAAGTCCCGGGTCAAGTTCTATCGTGAAGCCCAGTCCCTTGTCGGCGGCCAACTGACGGAACGTGCGTTCCATGTGCTGGCGCAGATGCGCCAGCGGCATGTCATTGATCTCGACGGAAACGGTGCCGGACTCGATCTTCGACAGGTCGAGGATGTCGTTGATGAGACTGAGCAGGTCAGTACCGGCCGAGTTGATGGTGCGGGCAAACTCGACCTGCTTGTCGTTGAGATTTCCCTGCTGGTTGCTGGCCAACAGATTCGAGAGAATGAGCAGCGAGTTCAGTGGCGTGCGGAGCTCGTGGCTCATATTGGCCAGGAATTCGGATTTGTACTTGGAGGTCAGGGCGAGCTGTTCGGCCTTCTCCTCAAGTGCTCGCCGCGCCATTTCGATTTCCAGGTTCTTGTTCTCCACCTGCTTCTTTTCGTTTTCGAGCAGCTGCGCCTTTTCCTGCAACTCCTCGTTGGTGGCGTGCAGTTCCTCCTGCTTCTTGGTTAGTTCCGTCTGGCGTGCTTGCAATTCCGAGGTCAGCAGTTGCGACTGTTTGAGCAACCCTTCAGTGCGCATCGTCGCCGCGATCGTGTTGAGCACGATGCCGACCGATTCCATCAGTTGGTTGAGGAACGACTGGTGCGTGTCGCGGAACTCGCTGAAGGAGGCAAGCTCGATCACGGCCTTGACTTCCTCTTCGAAGAGCGCGGGCAGGATGATGACGTTGGCCGGTGTGGCGTTGCCGAGGCCCGATGTGATGCGCAGGAAGTCCGGCGGCACATTGTCGAGGACGATCGCGCGCTTGTCGGCGGCGCTTTGGCCGATCAAGCCCTCGCGCCAATCAAGACGCTGTTTCATCGCCGACTTGCTTTCAGCCCCGTAGGACGCGGCGAGCTCGAGATAGGACTCGTCTTCTTCCCGGTTGGTCACATAGAAGACGCCGTATTGCGCATTCACCAGCGGCGCCAGCTCGGACATGATCAGGCGCGACACCGTCGCCAGATCGCGCTCGCCTTGCAACATGCGCGAGAACCGCGCCAGATTGGTCTTCAGCCAATCCTGCTCGGCGTTCTTGAGCGTCTGATCCTTGAGGTTGCGGATCATCTCGTTGATGTTGTCCTTGAGTGCCGCCACTTCGCCTGACGCCTGGACGCTGATGGATCGTGTCAGATCACCCTTGGTCACTGCCGTCGACACTTCGGCGATAGCTCGCACCTGCGTGGTGAGGTTGGCTGCCAGCTGATTGACATTGTCGGTCAGGTCGCGCCATAGCCCTGCCGCGCCCGGCACGCGAGCCTGGCCGCCGAGCTTGCCTTCGATGCCGACCTCGCGCGCGACGTTTGTCACCTGGTCGGCAAAGGTGGCGAGCGTCTCGATCATGCCATTTATGGTATCGGCCAGCGAGGCGATCTCGCCCTTGGCATCGACGGTGAGCTTGCGGCGCAGATTTCCCTGCGCCACCGCGGTCACGACATCCGCGATACCGCGCACTTGGTTCGTCAGGTTGGTGGCCATCAGGTTGACGTTGTCCGTCAGATCCTTCCAGGTGCCGGCAACACCCTCGACGCGGGCCTGGCCGCCGAGTTTGCCCTCGGTACCGACCTCGCGCGCCACGCGCGTCACCTCCCCGGCGAAGGAGTTCAGCTGATCGACCATGGTGTTGATCGTCGACTTCAGCTCCAGGATCTCGCCTTTGACATCCACGGTGATCTTTTTCGACAGATCGCCGCGTGCGACGGCGGTGGTCACTTCAGCGATGTTACGCACCTGGCCGGTGAGGTTTTCGGCCATGGAATTCACGTTGTCGGTGAGGTCCTTCCATGTGCCCGCAACACCTCGGACTTGGGCCTGGCCGCCCAATTTGCCCTCGGTGCCAACCTCGCGTGCGACACGCGTCACCTCGCCGGCGAAGGAGTTGAGCTGGTCGACCATGGTGTTGATGGTGGATTTCAGCTCCAGGATCTCGCCTTTGACGTCGACGGTGATCTTCTTGGAAAGGTCGCCAAGGGCGACAGCCGTCGTCACCTCGGCGATATTGCGCACCTGGCCGGTCAAATTCGCGGCCATGGCATTCACATTGTCGGTCAGATCCTTCCACGTGCCGGCCACGCCGCGAACCTGTGCTTGCCCACCCAGCTTGCCGTCGGAGCCGACCTCGCGCGCGACGCGCGTCACTTCCGAGGCAAACGAATTGAGCTGGTCGACCATCGTGTTGATGACGTCCTTGATCTGCAGGATCTCGCCCAAGGCATCGACCGTGATCTTCTGCGTCAAGTCGCCAGTGGCGATCGCGGTCGCGACCTTGGAGACGTCACGCAGTTGCACGGTGAGATTGCCGGCCATTGCGTTCACATTGTCGGTCAAATCCTTCCAGGTGCCGCCAACGCCTTCCACATGAGCCTGCCCGCCAAGCTTGCCTTCCGAGCCGACTTCACGCGCCACGCGCGTCACTTCCGAAGCGAAGGAGTTGAGCTGATCCACCATCGTGTTGACGGTGTCTTTCAGTTCCAGGATTTCGCCCTTGACGTCGACCGTGATCTTCTTCGACAGGTCGCCGCGCGCGACGGCGGTGGTCACTTCGGCGATATTGCGCACCTGGCCTGTAAGATTGGCAGCCATCAGGTTGACACTGTCGGTCAGGTCCTTCCAGGTGCCGCCGACGCCCTTCACGTCGGCCTGGCCGCCAAGCTTGCCCTCGGTGCCGACTTCGCGGGCAACGCGCGTCACCTCCGACGCAAAGGAATTGAGCTGGTCCACCATGGTGTTGATGGTGTCCTTGAGCTCCAATATCTCGCCCTGAACGGCCACGGTGATCTTCTTCGACAGATCGCCAGACGCGACCGCCGTCGTCACTTCGGCGATGTTGCGAACCTGTCCGGTCAGGTTCTCGGCCATCGAGTTCACATTATCCGTCAGATCCTTCCAGGTGCCCGCGACACCACGTACCTGGGCCTGGCCTCCCAGCTTGCCCTCGGAACCGACCTCACGCGCCACGCGGGTCACCTCGGAGGCGAACGAGTTGAGCTGGTCCACCATCGTGTTGATGGTGTTCTTCAGCTCGAGAATTTCGCCCTTCACATCGACGGTGATCTTCTTCGAAAGGTCGCCGAGCGCGACGGCTGTCGTGACCTCGGCGATGTTGCGGACCTGACCGGTCAGGTTCTCGGCCATCGAATTGACGTTATCGGTAAGGTCTTTCCAGGTGCCGCCGACGCCTTCGACGCGCGCCTGACCGCCGAGCTTGCCTTCGGTGCCGACCTCGCGCGCCACGCGCGTCACTTCCGAGGCGAACGAATTGAGCTGGTCCACCATCGTGTTGATGGTGTTCTTGAGCTCCAGGATTTCGCCTTTCACGTCGACGGTGATTTTCTTCGACAGGTCGCCCGAGGCGACGGCCGTGGTGACTTCGGCGATATTGCGGACCTGTCCGGTGAGGTTGGTCGCCATGGCGTTGACGTTGTCGGTCAGGTCTTTCCAGGTGCCGGCCACGCCCTTCACCCGCGCCTGGCCACCGAGCTTGCCTTCGGTGCCCACCTCGCGGGCAACGCGCGTCACCTCCGAAGCGAAGGACCCCAACTGCCCGACCATGGTGTTGACGACCTTGCCGATGCGGAGAAACTCGCCTCGCAGAGGCCGGCCGTCGATCTCCACCATCATGGTTTGCGACAGGTCACCCTTGGCAACCGCACCAATGACGCGAGCCACCTCGGTGGTCGGCTGAACCATGTCCTCGATCAGATCGTTGACGGAGCGGACGCTTGTTTCCCAGCTGCCCGTGGCATTGCGCACGTGGCCGCGCTCACCGATCCGCCCGTCCTTGCCGACCACCCTGCTCAGCCGCTCGAACTCGCGCGTGACCTGATCGTTGATCTCCACGATCTGGTTGAAGGTGTCTGCGATATCGGAATCGAGGCCTTCATAGACATTGTCGATACGCACAGAGAAATCGCCCCGGCGGAAGGCCTTGAGCGCGTTCAAAATCTGGCGGCGGTCCAATTGCGGCTTGGATCTCAACGTACTCACAGCGCCCCCTCACAGCCCCGGCTGATAGCGATAAAGACTGTCGTGAATGAAAAACGTCCCCTTGCGGGCACACTCCCGCGAGAGGCACAACGCGCGAGCCGTACTTCGGTTCCATTTAGACGGGCGGTAACCTGTCCATGAGCGCCGCATGGCGCATGATCCGACGCCGGCTCGTCAAATCGACAGTAGGCAGCAGCGTTCTCTGGTCTTGACGAAGCAGGTCCGCCTGTTTGAGACATGAGGAGCATGGGAACATTTGCTCCCGAGGAGAAGAGCAGGCGGTGGGCAGGCTTTGAAGCGCATTTTTCGATTGCTCGCCGCTGCAGTCCTGATGTCCGGCGTGGCCGGATGCACCAGCATTTCCTATTATGCGCAGTCGTTGGAGGGCCATGTCGAGATCATGGCCGCGCGGAAGAATGTTGCGACGCTGATCCATAATCCGTCGACGCCGGAACCATTGCGCGCCAAGTTGACCTCGGCCAGCGCCATACGCCGCTTTGCCACGGAAGAACTGGCGCTGCCCGACAACAGCAGCTACCGCAGCTATGTCGATGTCGGCCGCAATGATGTGACCCTGGCGGTCTTCGCCGCGCYGCAATTCTCGCTCGCGCCGGTAACATGGTGCTTTCCGGTCTTCGGATGCGTTCCCTACAAAGGCTATTTCTCGCGCAAGGACGCGCTCGAAAATGCCGCTCAACTGCAACGACAGGGGCTGGACGTCTATGTGACGGGCATTACGGCGTATTCCACGCTCGGCTGGTTCAGCGACCCGTTGCTCAGCACCATGCTGCGCCAGAACGACACCTACCTCGCAAGCCTTGTTTTCCACGAGCTGGCGCACCAGAAAGTCTATGTGAACGGCGACTCCGCGTTCAACGAGGCTTTCGCGGTTTCCGTCGAAACCACCGGTACAAGGAAATGGCTGCGCGCCACCGGCAATCGCGCCGGATTGCGCAGCTACGAAATCGACCACAAGCGCAAGGCCGATTTTCTCGGACTGATCGCGAAGACCCGGGACGAGCTGCGACAGGTCTATGGAAGCCCGCGCGGTCCGGAGCAGATGGCGGCCGCCAAGGCAGCCACGATCGACAGGCTGCGGACGCGCTACCGACAAATGCGCGACCGGCGATGGGCCGGATACCGCGGCTACGACGCCTGGTTCGACAGCCCGATCAACAACGCAAAGCTTGCCGCGACTGCCGTCTACGGCGAAGAGGTTCCAGCGTTCCTTCGCTTGTTCGACTTATGCGCGCGCGACTATCCGAGGTTCTACGCATCCGTTCGACGGATCGGAAATCTGCCCGCCACCTCCCGGGCCGAAGCGCTCAAGACCGTGGCTGCGTGTAATTGACCTTGTAAGGAATTCCGGGGGCCGTGGGCAAATGTTGGACAATTATGAGGTGGACAGGTTCGGTGTGATCCACCAGATCGACTTCACGCCGATCAAATACGACAAGAAATATATTTCCTACTATGAGGACCTGAGCGACCGGACCATCAAGCTCGGCTATCAGCGGCTTGGCTGGGTGCTCGGCATCACCGGTGAGGTTCCTCGCTCGGTGCTGGAAATCGGATATGGTACCGGGACGTTCATCGAAGCCGCCAAGATAACCGGCGTCGCCGATTGCGCCGGCTGCGATATCGCCGAGTTCCCGCTGCCCAAGGGTGTCCGCTTCGTCGATTGGAATCAGGCGCTCGCCGGCTCATGGGATCTTGTCGCCATGTTCGACGTGCTCGAGCACATCCCGGACCTGAGCTTCCTCTCGCGCCTTCAGGCTCGCCACCTGGCCGTCGCCGTCCCTTATTGCCGCTGGCGCGAGCTCGGCACCGACGGCGACGCGTGGTTCGCCAAGTGGCGCATGCGCCTGCCCAACGAGCACCTGCACCATTTCGACCGCGACTCGCTGGTGGCGCTGCTCGCAGCCGGCGGCTTCGAATGCGTGACGCTGAACTGCTTCGAGGACGGGATCCGGCTACGGCCGGGCGAAACGGGTCCGAACATCCTGTCGGGCTTCTTCAGGAAGCTTTAGGCGGGTTCCGGCTGGTGAGCCTGCATCACGCCGCGACCGGTTCAGGTGTCCGTAACTTCATTGCCGGCGCATAACTGCCGGGCGCAAGGCGGAAAGTCAGCACGGTGACGATCGATATGCAGCCGAGATGCAGCAGCCAGCCGGCGCGAAAACCGCCGGTCATGTCGTGCAGCACCGCGACGATCCAGGGCGGTATCGCGGCGACGAGGAAGCCGCCGCCTTGCATCATGGCCGACAGCGCGCCGGCTTCCGCCGGGTCCGGCAGATGTTCGAGCGCGACGATCATGGTGAGCGAGAAGGAGCCGCCGAGCCCCGCTCCCAGCAGCAGCGCGAGGATGAAGGGCGCGGTCCCGGGCTGCAGGATCAACCCGGCAAAACCAGCGCCCTGCATGGCCAAGGTCAGCCAGAGCCACGGCCGGCGGTCGGCACTCTTGCCGGCAAGGGCCGGCAGCAGCAGGGCCGAGAGCGCCTGCCCTACGGCCATGACCGCCAGCAGGCCGCCGCTTGAGCCGCTCGTCCAGCCCTGTTCCTGATAGTAAGGCGCAAGCCATGCCACCGCGGTCGAGTAGCCGCCATTGACGAGGCCGAAGCAAGCCATCAGCAGCCAGGTGCGCGGCCGCTTGAGAAGGGCCGCCGCCGCGTTCATGCCTTGCGGGCGGACGGCGTCGCGCGGCAAGCAGGCCAAGGCGAGCACCGCTGCGATCAATGCCGGCAACGCCATCCAGGCGAGCCCGAAATGCCAGTCGCCCGAGGCCGTGGCGATCAGCGGCGCGAGCTGCGCGCCAACCGCGCCGCCGCCCATCAGCATCGATGAATAAAGCCCCATCACGAGGCTGACATGGCCGGGGAACTGCCGCTTGACGATGCCGGGGAACACAGCCTGAACGACGGCCGCCCCCAGGCCGAGCAAGGCGGCGGTACCTATCATCCCGAAACCGGTCGACACGAAGAGGCGCAGGAAGGACGCGAGGGCGAGGATGGCCAGCGCCGCGATGACCGCCCGGCTGGCACCAATCAGCGCCTGCAGGGAAGGACCGGCAAAGGCAAGGATCCCCATCAGCAGTATCGGCACCAGCGTCAGCAGCGCGACGCCCTGGGTGCCGAGACCGGTCTCGGCACGCACGCCCGCCGCCAGCGGACCGATGCCGGTGATGAACGGCCTGAGGTTGAGCCCGACCAGGGCGACCATGGCAAGCATGAGAACGCGGCTGGAAGTCGCCTCGATGCCCTTTTGTCCGTTCATGGCACCGCCCATTCTTCTCAGCTTGCGCCAGCGGCCGTGAGGAGCTTCTCGATCTCCTTGAAGCCGCGGTCCCGCGCATGCCGCAGCGGCGTCACGCCATCGCCGTCGGCGAGATCGACGTCGGCTCCGGCCTTGATCAGCACTTCGACGATCTTTTGGTGGCGCTCGCCGCCGTCGCCGAGAATGATCGCCTCGAGCAGCGCGGTCCAACCGAGCTTGTTGACATGGTCGACATCGACACCGGCCTCGAGCAGCGTGCGCACGGTCTCGACATGGCCGCGCTCCGACGCCGGGATGAGGGCGGTGCCGCCATAGCGGTTGATGCTCTTGAGATCGGCGCCATGCGCGAGCGTCAGCTTGAGGATTTCGAGATGCCCACGCGCCCCGGCGTAGAGGTAAGGACTGTCCTCGATATTGTCCTTGGCGTTGACGTTCGCACCGGCAGCGATCAGCGCCTTGGCGGCTGCTATCTTGTTCTCGTGCGTGGCGACAAGGAGCGGCGTGGCGCCGGTGCCGTCGCGCGCATCGATCGCGGCGCCCTGCGACAAAAGCCTGCCGATGGCGCCCACGTCGTCGGCGGCGGCCGCTGCATGCAAAGGGGTGGTGCGCATGGTTTCTCCTGAGGCGATCGCCGAAACGGAAGCGAGCGCCAGCAAGGCAAAAGCAAAAAAGAGACGACGCATTCCTGGCTCCTGCGGTAGCGGCCACGCATGGCCTTGTCCGCGCTTCCAGATAGGGCCGCGCATCTACATTTAGAAATTAAATATATGCATCCACCGCATTATGATTTTAAATGACCGATACCGATGCACCGACGAAACGGAAAAGATGCTCGATCCGCGCCTTCTGCGTTCCTTCATCGCGATTGCCGACGCCGGCAGCTTCACGCAGGCCGCGGAGCGGCTCAACATGACGCAATCGACGATCAGCCAGCAGCTTGCCCGGCTGGAGGACGCGGTCGGCCAAAGTCTGGTCGATCGCGACACGAGGCCGATCCAGCCGACGGCCGCGGGCGAACGCCTGCTAGGCTATGCGCGGCGCATCCTTGCCTTGCAGCATGAGGCGGAAACGGCGCTTGGCGATCCGGCCGGCACCGCGCCGGTGCGGATCGGCGTGCCCGAGGATATCGTCAATTCGCAGATGGCGGAGGTGTTCGGCGGCTTCGCCAAGAACAACCGCGCGGCGCGGCTGGACGTCACCGCCGGCCTGAGCCGGGACCTTGCCCGGCGTTACCGCGCCGGCGAGTTCGACATCGTGGTGGTCAAGGAAGCGGTGGCCGAGCCCGACTGCCGGGCGAGCTTTCCCGAACCCCTGGCGTGGTTCGAAAGCGCTGACCGTCAATCCGATTGGGCCGATCCGGTGCCGCTCGTCGCCTTTCCGCCCGGCGGCCTCTATCGCGAGGCCATGTTCGAGCGGATCGAACGCGAACAACGGCGCTGGTACATCGCCTTCTCCGGCAGCAGCCTGCGCAACGTGCTGATCGGCGTGGAGGCCGGGCTCGGCCTCTCGTTGCTGCCCAAAAGCGCGGTGGCCGGGCGTCATGTCCGGTCCTATGCGGCGTTCGGCGCCGAACCCTCGATGGCGGTCTCGATCTATGCCTGGGAAAAAACGGGACCGATCGCGGAACTGGCCGATCGGATGACCGCGGTTCTTGCCGCCAGACAGTCGTAACGCCACGCTTCGGCCTCGCAGCCGGYGGGCCTCTGCGAGGCACGACCTGTGCCTGCGTAGAATGACCCTGCGGGATCACCTCGCATTTCAGCTCAATTCTTTTTCATCGCGGATCGCCCTTTCGGAATATCATTTCTGTCTAATTCTATCGGGTTAGTCGACTTTAATTCGCGGCCCACTGGTGGCTGCAATCGAGGCAGTGCCCTCCGTTCAAAGGATTAAAGCCCATGCGAAAATTGATTTCCGCCGCCCTTTTCGGGCTTGCCCTGGCGTCCGCGCACACCGCGGCGAACGCCGCGGACGACAAGAAAGTCGTCATCGCCTACCAGACCGGCGCCAACCCCTACAATCTCGGCATCGCCAATGGCGACCTTGCCAAGAAGACCGGGTGGAACATCGAATTCCGCCGCTTCAATTCCGGCGCCGACATCTTCGCCGCCATCGCATCCGGCGATGTGCAGATCGGCGATGTCGGGTCGAGCCCGTTCTCGGCTGCCGTCAGCAAGGGTATCGACGTGAAAGCGTTCTACATCTCGTCGGTCTCGCGTGACGGCGAGGCCCTGGTGGTGCGGCCCGAAATCAAGTCGCCGGCGGATCTGCGCGGCAAGAAGCTCGCCGCGGCGCCGGTCTCGACCGACCATTATCAGCTTCTGGCCGTGCTCAAGCAGGAAGGCATTTCCGAAAAGGAAACCCAGGTCATCGCCATTCCGCAGCCCGAGATCGTCGCAGCCTGGAAGCGCGGCGACATCGACGGGGGCTTCGTCTGGGATCCGGCGCTGTCCGAACTCAAGAAGAACGGCAAGGTCTTGCTTACCGCCGGCCAGGTCGCCGATCGCGGCGCGCCGACCTTCAGCGCGCTGGTCGTCACAGGCGCGTTCGCCAAGGCCAATCCGGAGTTCCTCGGCCAGTATGTGCGGCTGATCGACGGCTACAACCAGGCCTATCTGAGCAACCCGGCCGCCTGGGGCCCGGACTCCGAGAGCGCCAAGGCGATCGCGAAATTGCAGGGCGGCACGGCGGCCGAGAATTCGGAACAGCTGAAGACGACCGTGGTCCCGCCGCTCGACGAACAGGTTTCCGACAAATGGCTGGGGGGCGGCGAAAAGAGCGCGGTCGCGAAAATCCTCAAGGACACCGCGAGCTTCCTGAAGGACCAGCACAAGATCACCTCGATCAAGGACAGCTACGCGGCCTTCGCCGATCCGCAATACGCGGAAGTGGCCAAGGCCTCGAACTAGCAATCCCTGAAGAAACGCGATTTGGCCGGCGCGCCGGCCAAATCGCCCGGAGGCCACCATGCTTCGAATCCGCGATGCCAGTGTCACTTTTCCGGCTTCCGACGGCCAGGACGTGCATGCGCTCGATCACGTCTCGCTCGATATCGCTCCCGCTTCCATCGTTGTCGCGGTCGGTGCTTCCGGCTGCGGCAAGTCGACATTGCTGAACGCGATCGCCGGCTTCCTGCCGCTCTCCGAAGGCACCATCACGCTCGACGGACAGGAGATCGTGGCGCCAGGCGGCGATCGCGGCGTCGTGTTCCAGAAGGACACCCTGCTGCCTTGGGCCAATGTGCTGGACAACGTCGCGCTTGGCCTGAAGTACCGGGGCGTGCCGCGAGGCGAACGCCATGAGCGGTCCAGGCACCTTTTGGAACTGGTCGGCCTCGCCGATTTCGCCGAAAAGCCGCCATATGAACTGTCCGGCGGCATGCGCCAGCGGGTCGGCATCGCCCGGGCGCTGGCCACCGATCCGAAAATCCTTTTGATGGACGAACCGTTCGGCGCCCTCGACAGCCTGACGCGCGAGACGATGCAACAGTTGCTGGCCTCGGTCTGGGCCAAGACCGGCAAGCAGATCCTGTTCATCACCCACTCGATCGAGGAAGCGCTTACGCTCGGGACGACCATCGTCGTGATGTCGCCCCGGCCGGGCCGCATCGTCGCCCGCTTCGACGCCGACTTCGTGCGCGACTTCGCCGAAAGCGGCGACATCGGGCCGATCCAGTCTCACCGGCGTTTCATCGAATTGCGGCAGGAAATCCGCTCGCTCATCCACCAGCCGGAAGGCGCCCGCACAGGAACCTTGCAATGACGTTTGCCGCCAATTCCCCAACCTCGTTCCAGCCCGCGACGGCTCAGCGGAAGCCCTCTCTCCAACCGCGCCGGGCCGCATCGACAAGCACGTTCGGTATCAGCCTCGTCACGCTGGCGGGGCTGATCGCCTTGTGGTTCCTCGCCGCGCGTTTCGGCTGGGCGTCGCCGCTTTTCCTGCCGTCGCCGGCCGATGTGCTGACCCAGTTCACCGCCGTCGCGGCCGACGGCTATGCCAACGGCACGCTGCTCGACCACACGCTGGCAAGCCTCGGCCGCATAGGCGCGGCGCTCGGCGTCGGCATTTTCGTGGGCATTCCGCTCGGCCTGCTCATGGGGCTCAACCGCTGGGTCAAAGGCATCTTCAGCGTGCCGATCGATCTCTATTGGGGCCTGCCGCCGCTGGCCTATTTGCCTCTGCTGATCATCTGGCTCGGCATCGGCGAGACTTCCAAGATCGTTCTCCTGTCGCTGTCGACCTTCGCGCCCATCTGCTTTGCTGCACAGGCGGGTGTCCGTTCCGTGCCGGTCGAACGCATCAACGCGGCGCTGTCCCTCGGCGCCAGCCGGCTGCAGCTCTTCACCAGCATCGTCCTACCGTCCGCACTGCCGGAAATCCTGACTGGCCTGAAGATCGCCATCGGCGCCGGATTGTCGACACTGGTCGCGGCCGAGCTGATCGCGGCCCAGTCCGGCCTCGGCTACATGATCATGTCGGCGGCCAATTTCCTCGCGACCGATGTCGTGTTCGTCGGCCTCATCGTCATCGCCGCGCTTGCCTTCGCCTTCACCAGCGGCATGCGCTGGCTGGAACATCGCCTCATCCCCTGGAAAGGCAAGCTCTGAGGCTTGCTTCCCGGATTCCGCAATCGCTGAAGGAACTATCCGATGTCCGGCAACAACGCCCGTCCGCTCGATCTCTACTGGTATCTGCCGACCCATGGCGACGGCCCCTATCTCGGCACCGACGAGCGCCACCGGCCGGCGACCTTCGGCTATCTCAAGGAGATCGCCCAGGCCGCCGACCGGCTTGGCTTCAAGGGCGTGCTTCTGCCCACGGGCACACGGTGCGAGGACGCCTGGATCGTGGCCGCCGGGCTGATCCCGCTCACCGAACGGCTGAAGTTCCTGGTGGCGCTCCGGCCGGGCAGCGGGACTCCGGCGCTGTTCGCGCGCCACGCGGCCACGCTGGACCGCATTTCCGGCGGCCGGGTGCTGCTCAACGTCGTCACCGGGGCTGATCCGGCCGACCTAGCGGGCGACGGCAATAAGCTCGCTCATGACGAGCGCTATGCGCAGACAGACGAGTTCCTGACCATCTGGCGGCGGATCCTTTCCGGTGAGCCGGCCGATTTCGAGGGCAAGTACCTCTCGGCGCACGGCACCGACATCTCTTTCCCGCCCATTCAGCAACCGCATCCGCCGCTCTGGTTCGGAGGCTCTTCCGATGCCGGCATCGCGATCGCCGCCAAGCATGTGGACGCCTATCTGAGCTGGGGCGAACCGGTGGACCAGCTCGCCGAAAAAATCGGTCGCGTGAAAAAAGCGGCGGCGGCGCAAGGCCGCACGATCCGCTTCGGCCTGCGCATCCATTTGATCGTGCGCGAAACCGAGGACGAGGCCTGGGCCGCCGCCGACCGGCTGATCAGCCATGTCACCGACGACCTGATCGCCGAAGCCCAGAACGGCTTCGTCAACATCTCGGAATCGGTTGGGCAGAAGCGTATGTCGGCTTTGCATCAGGGCCGGCGCGACAAGCTGGTCATCGGTCCGAATCTGTGGGCCGGGCCCGGGCTGGTGCGCGGCGGCGCCGGAACCGCGCTCGTCGGCAATCCCGACAATGTCGCGGCGCGAATCCGCGAGTATCAGGAGATCGGCATCGAAACGATCATCGCGTCCGCCTACCCGCATCTGGAAGAGGTCTTCAACGTCGCCGAACTGCTTTTCCCCAAACTCGGGCTGAGCGGGGAATCCGCCCCGGCGGAACGCAGCTGGGACGTCGAGTTCGGACGCGGCACCCGCCCGAAGGTCGCTGCGTCCGCCCCGTGACATTCTTCACGCGGCAGGCAAGGAAAATGGCGCGTGCCGTCGAGGTACAGGCGGCGCATTGCCGTGCTGGCGCCCATTTGCCGGAATAGCCTTGACCGTCCGCATTGCCTTCTGCGCCGGCCCGCACAATAGTCGGGCCGATGTTCGAGGCGATTGCGAGTCACTGGTCGACGCTTATCCTGGTCCTCTCGCTGGCGATGGCGGCGGTGGGCATCGTGCACGCCATCATGACGAAGGAAGACGTGCGCGCCGCCACCGGCTGGGTGGGCGTGATGCTCTTGTCGCCTTTCCTCGGCGCGATCATCTACGCGATCGCCGGCATCAACCGCATCCGCCGCGCGACGATCAGCGCCATGCGGCCGGTCTCGCCCGAGGCCGCCGCTGCCAGGCATGACCGCGACGTCGCGCTGGAAGCCTTGATCAACGCCGAATACGGGCAACGCTTCACCGGGCTGAAGACGCTCGGCGACAGGGTGGCGCGGCGTCCGCTCACCTCCGGAAACACCATCGCGGTGCTAAAGACCGGCGACGAGGCGTATGCGGCGATGTGCCGGGCAATTGACGCCGCGCAAAGAAGCGTCCTTCTGGAAACCTATATCTTCGACAATGACGCGGTCGGAGCGCTTTTCGTCCAGTCGCTCGGCAACGCCGTCAAGCGCGGCGTCACCGTGCGGGTGCTGATCGACGCCGTCGGCGTGCGCTACTCGGTGCCCAGTATTCTGAAACAACTGAAGGAGGCCGACGTCACCGTCGATCTCTTCAACGGCAACATCGTCATGGGCCTGAGACTTCCCTATGCCAATCTCAGGACCCACAGGAAGATCCTGATCGTCGACGGCACGGTGGCGTTCACGGGAGGCATGAACATCCGCAAGGGATTCTCAGCCGAATTCGCCGGTTCAGACAGTTCGCGCGATACCCATTTCGAGGTCACCGGGCCGGTGGTGGCCGATCTGTTCGCGGTTGCCGCCGAGGACTGGCGCTTTGCCGGCAACGAGGCCTTGAAGGACGGGCCCTGGCAGGTCGAACGCGCCGCGCCGCCGCCCGGGCAGCCGATGCTGGTGCGCGCGGTCGCGACCGGGCCGGACGCGTCCAACGAAACCAATCTCAAGCTGCTGATGGGCGCGTTTTCGGTGGCGCGCAAATCGATCCGCATCATGTCGCCCTATTTCCTGCCGGACCGGGAGTTCATCAGCGCGCTGACCACGGCCGGCCGGCGCGGCGTCGAAATCGACATCGTGGTGCCGGCGGTGAACAACCTTTTCCTCGTCGACCATGCGATGACGGCGCAGTTCGACCAGGTTTTGAAGCACTATTGCCGGGTCTGGCGCCACGAAGGTTCGTTCGATCATTCGAAGCTGATGGCGATCGACGGCGTGTGGGCCTATGTCGGCTCCTCCAACCTGGACGCCCGTTCGCTGAGGCTGAATTTCGAGATCGACATGGAAGTCCTGGATCAAAACTTCGCCGCCGAGATTGACGCCCGCATCGAGGCGGCCATCTCCACCGCGCAGCCGGTGACGCTGCAGACGCTGAAGGAAAGACCCTTCATTGTCCGCGTCTTCGACCGTTTGCTGTGGCTGGGATCGCCCTATCTTTAGAGCAGGAAATCGAGCAGCAGGATCATGGAGATAGACGACATCAAAGGACGCAGCCTGCCGGAGACCGTGCTGTTGTCGATCCGCGCCAGAAATGCGCGCAAGGCGAAGGCGACGCCGCGCAAGCGCGTCAACGGCGCCGAGATCGTCGTTGCCTCCTACAACGTCCATAAATGCATTGGCACGGACCGCAGGTTCGACCCCGACAGGACGGCACGCGTCATCCGCGAAATCAGCCCCGACGTGATCGCCCTGCAGGAAGCAGACAACCGCTTCGGCGACCGCGCCGGGCTGCTCGACCTTGCCCGGCTGGAACTGGAAACGGGGCTGGTGCCGGTGCCGGTCACCGGCAACGGCAAGGGACACGGCTGGCGCGGCAACGTGCTCCTGTTCAAGCGCGGCACCGTGCGAGACGTCCACCAGCTCAAGCTGCCGGGGCTGGAGCCGCGCGGCGCGCTGGTCGCCGAAATCGATCTCGACGAGAAACGGTCGCTGCGCGTGATTGCCGCCCATCTCGGCCTTTTGCGCCGCTCGCGCTCCGAGCAGGCCCGCGTCGTCCTCGACATCATGAGCAGCGCCGACGAGAGGCCGACGCTCTTGCTCGGCGACCTCAACGAATGGCGGCTCGGCAACCGCTCGGCGCTGAACACGCTGCACACGACCTTCGGGCCTACGCCGCCGGCGGTGCCCACCTTCCCGTCGGGCCTGCCGGTGCTGGCGCTCGACCGCATCATGGGCAACCGACACGATCTGGTTTCAGGCGTCGAGGCGCATGACACGCCGCTGTCGCGCGTCGCCTCCGACCACCTGCCGCTGACGGCTTACGTGCATCTGTAGCCGGAGCCCTACCCTTCCCTCAGCCACACGAGCATCTCGCCGGGTTCGCGGTTGTCCCAGGCAAAGTACGGGATTGCCCTGACTGTCGTCTCCTCCGCTGCCGGCGGCTCTGATCGATAGAGATCGTGGCCCCATTTTTCCGTCTCGGCCCTGCTGCCTATGGCCGAGAGGGTGACGATGCCGCCGAGCAGGTTCGGCTCCTTGCGGGCCTCGAGCCTTGCTTCGCGCGGCAAGGCGATGCGGTGCAGCCCGCCGCCATTGTCGGTCTCCTCGACGCAGTAGATCAGCGGGCCGCGCGCAAGCGCGACGCGGCCGATGTCCTGGCGCACCTGCGGGTTGGCGAAGAGGCGCGCCGTCGACATTTCGAGGTCGAGCTCGACCTTGTCGCCCTGGCGCCATTCGCGGCGGATCGCGGCATAGCCGTCGGCCGTCGCCGCTTCGAGATCGACGAGCTTGCCGTTGACCCGAAGTGCCGCCTTGCGGCACCAGGACGGCACGCGCAAATGAAGCGTGAACGCAACCGGCGCCTCCGGCCCGACCTCGATCGCGACCGCGCCATCCCACGGATAGTTGCTGGTCTGGACGAGGGCAACCTGTCGGCCGGCGATCTCGAAGCGCGCGGTCGAGTCGCCATAGAGATGGACCGCCAGCGCATCGTCGGCGAGGCCGTAGAAATAGCTGCCGATCGAGGCCACCATGCGACCGATATTGGGCGGGCAGCACGGGCAGCGGTGCCACTTCCAGCGATGATGGCCGCCGCGGCTCTCCAGCGGGTTCTCGTAGAAAAACAGCGAGCCGTCGAGCGAGAGACCCGAGATCGAGCCGTTGTAGAGCGCCCGCTCCATCATGTCGGCATAGCGGGCGTTCGGACCCATGCCGAGCATGCGGCTTGCCCAGAACACCAGGCCGACCGAGGCGCAGGTCTCGGCATAGGCTGTCTCGTTGGGCAGGTCGTAATCACTGGTGAAGCCTTCATTGTGCGCCGACGGCCCGAGACCGCCGGTGACGTAGAGGCTCTTGGTCATGAGATCGTCCCAGAGCCGGTCGAGCGCTACGCGCAGCGTGTCGTCGCCATATTCCGTCGCGATGTCGGCCATGCCGGAATAGAGATACATGGCGCGCACCGCGTGGCCGACGACCTTGTCCTGCTCGCGCACCGGCTTGTGCGACTGGTTATATTCGTAGGTCTTGAAGTGATAGGCCTTCGGATCGGCGCCGCGGGCGCGCGCTTCCTCATCGAAATAATGCGGCTGCTGGCCGCGCTGGTCGATGAAGTACTTCGCGAGTTCCATGTACTTCTTCTCGCCGGTGGCCCGCGCCAGCTTGACCAGCGCCAGCTCGATCTCCTCATGGCCGCAGTAACCCTTTTTCTTGCCGGGTTCGGGGCCGAACATCGAGGCGATGTGGTCGGCATAGCGGCACATGATGTCGAGCAGCTTGCGCTTTCCCGTCGCCTGGTAATAGGCGACCGCGCCCTCGATCAGATGGCCGGCGCAGTAGAGCTCGTGGCAGTCGCGCAGGTTCGTCCAGCGCAGGCCGGGCTGGATGCGCTGATACCAGCTGGAGAGATAGCCATCCTCCTGCTGCAGTTTTTCATACATCTCGATGACGGCGTCGATCTTCTTTTCCAACTCCGAGTTGCGGCGGCGATAGAGCGAATAGGCGGCGGTCTCGATCGTCTTGCCCCAGTCGGAATCCCAGAACATCTGGGTCGTCACCGTCGAGCCGGTGAACTCGGCGCCCTGCTCGCCGGCCTCGTCGGGCGATGGCGAATGGAACGGGATGACGACGCCCGGCGACGGCCGGTCCGGATCGACCTGCTCCAGCATGCGCGCCTCGACGCAGCGATCGTAGAGAATGCCGGCGGTCTTGGCGGCGACCGCGTCGACCCGGTCGCCCCAGAAGCCGCGCATATCGACCTGCGGCACGGGCAACGGCCGGAAGGCGAGCTTCGGCCTGGCGGAGGTGCCGGTCTCGTTGGCGGGCTGCGATGCGGTCATGAGGTTCACTCCATTCGAATTACTTGACGGCCCCGGCCATGAGGCCGCGGATGTAGAAGCGCTGCAGCGCCAGGAAGAGGATCAGGCAGGGCACCATCATCACCGTGACGCCCGCCTGCACCGCGCCCCAGTCGATGGCGCCGAAGCGGCCTGACTGAAGTGCCGTCATCATCACCGGCAAGGTGAATTTGGACTGGTCGGTCATCAGCACGAGCGCGGCCAGGAATTCGTTCCAGGCGCCGAGGAAGGCGAACAGCGCGATGGTGACGACACCCGGCCAGACAAGCGGCAGCATCACCTTGATGAGCATGGTGACGTTGTTGGCGCCGTCCATGCGCGCGGCCTCCTCGATCTCGCGCGGCACGGCGTCGAAAGCGTTGCGCATCATGAAGATCGAGAACGGCAGCTGCAGCGTGACATAGACGCAGACCAAACCCGTCAGCGTGTTGTGCAGGCCGAGCCTCGTCAGCACCAGGAAGATCGGCGTCAGGATCGACTGGAACGGGATCATGATCGTCGACAGGATAAGGACGAAGAAGAAATCCCGGAACGGAAAGCGGAAGCGCGAGAAGCCGTAGCCGGCGAGCACGCTGACCAGCACCGAGAGCAGCACCGTCATCACCGAGACATAGATGCTGTTCTGCGCCGAGGCCCGGAGCCCGTCGCCGAAGGAGTTCAGCGTCTCGTAATTCTCGATGGAGAAGCCGGTGGTTGGCCAGGGCGGCAGCGGCGGCTGACGCGCCTCCTGCGCCGGCTTGAAGGTCGACAGCACCGTCCACACGATCGGCGCCAGGAACAGCACCGAGGCGATGATGCCGGTGGAATGCCTGGCGAGGCTGAAGGCCGCCTTGCGGTTCTGCGACATCGCCTCGGCCATCAGTCGAGCCCCTCGGGCTTGCGCAGCAGCCAGAGCTGGATGAGGCTCAGCGCCACCAGGATGACCAAGAGCACCATCGAAAGCGCCGCGCCGTAGCCGAGCTTGAACGAGACGAAGGACTGGTTGAAGATCCAGTAGACCGCCGTCAGCGTCTGGTTGCGCGGGCCGCCGCGCAGGATGATGTAGAACTGGTCGAAGGCGAGGATCGAGCCCGCCACCGACAGGATCAGCGCCAAGGCCAGCGTGCGGCGCATCAGCGGCAGCGTGATCGCCCGGAACCTGGCGAACGGGCCGGCGCCATCGATGACGGCGGCCTCCTGCAAATCCTGCGGTATCGACTGCAGGCCCGTCATCAGGATGATCATGGTGAAGCCGGCGACCTTCCACACCACCATGGCGATGATCGACCAGAAGGCCGGCTGGAAGGTCGCCAGAAGATTGACCTTCTTTTCGGTCAGGCCGAGGTCGTAGGCGGCGGGGCTGAACAGGCCGGAATCGACGTTGAGCAGCCAGGACCACAGCAGGCTGGCCGAAGCGAAGCCGACCACCGCCGGCATGAAGAAGGCGGTGCGGTAGAGGTTGGTGAAGGGGCGCGGCCTTTCGATGAAGATCGCCAGCGGAAAGGCGACGGCGAAGATCGCGATGGTGACGACCACCGTGTAGTAGAAGGTGAATTTCAGCGCATTCCAGAAGCGCGTGTCGCGCAGGATGGCGACATAATTGTCTAGGCCGACGAAGGAATGCTCGCCCATCAGCGGCCAGTTGTTGAGCGACATCCACGCCGTCATGCCGAGCGGGACGACGAAGAAGACGGTGACGAAGGCGACCGCCGGAAGGACATAGAGCAGGCCGATCCATTGCCGCAGGCTGGTGGCGGTGCGTGTTCGGGCGGGCGCGGAGGTGACGGCGATGGAAGCCATTTCGTTTTCATCCGTTGGGCGCGGCGTCCCCCTCCCCCTTGAGGGGAGGGTCCGGCCGCAGGCCGGGGGTGGGGTCCTCCGCGACGCACTCGACGGGGAGATAGCGTCGAGCACTGCCGCGGGCGACCCCACCCGGACCTGCGGTCCGACCTCCCCTCAAGGGGGAGGTTAAGGCAGGCGCTTACTTGTTCGGCGCCTGGTCGATGATCGACTGCATGGTCTCCTGGGCGTTCTTGATGGCGCCGTCGACGTCGTCGCCGAAGAACACCTCGTTGATCATCTGCGTCCACGGACCGTTGGCGGAGTTGATCAGGTCGTTGAACACCACCGAATAAGGCGTCCTGCCCTTGGCCATCGCCTCGGCCGCCACCTGGTAGCGCGGGTCGAGATCCTTCAGCGCGTCCTTGGCGATGTCGTTGCGCACCGGCAGGCTGCCATATTTGGCGAGGATGGTCTGGCCTTCGAGCGAATAGGCGAAGTCGAGGAACTCCTTCACCACGGCGATCTTCTTGGTGCCCTTGGTGACGACGAAATTGTCGCCGCCGGCGAAGGAGGACCAGCCGCCATCCTTGCCCGGCAGGAAGGTGATGCCGTAGTCGACGTCGGGGTACTGCGTGTTGAGCGCGCCGATGGCGAAGGCGCCGGACGGCGACAGGCCGATCTTGCCGCCGGCGAAGGCGGCGAAGAAATTGGCGCCGGTGTCGGTCTGCGCGCCCTCGGGCACCAGGCCTTTCTTGACCATCGAGCGGTAGAGGTCGATCGCGCCGCGCAGCTGCGGGCTGTCGAGCGTCGCCTTCGAACCGTCCTCCGACAGGATGTCTCCGCCCGAGGCCCAGATCAGCGGCGTGAAGGTGAAGATGTTGCAGCCGCCGCAATTGCCGGAGAAGTAGAAGCCCTTGATATCGCCGCCGAGCGCGTTGACCTTTTCGGCGTCGGCCTCGATCTCGGCCCAGTTGGCCGGCCCCTTCTCCGGGTCAAGCCCCGCCTGCTTGAACAGCTTCTTGTTCCAGATCAGCACCGAGGCGTCGGCCGAGAACGGCAAGCCGTAGATGCGGTCCTTATAGGTGCCGGTCTTCACATGCGCCGGCGAGAGGCTCGAAAAATAGGGCAAGGATTTCGCCCAGTCGGTGATGTCCTCCAGCTGGCCGGCGGCGGCGAAGGACGGCGTGTAGATCAGGTCGAGCGAGAGCGCGTCGGGCGCGGTGCCGCCGGCGGCGGCGGCACCATATTTCGGGATGATCTCGGCATTGGGAATGATGTCGAGCTTGATCTGGTCCTTGTTCGCCTTGTTGAAGGCGTCGACGATGCGCGGCATGAAGTTCGAGCCGTCGGCGCGCACCCAGATGTTGGCGGTCTCGGCGGCCGCCGCCTGCATGCCGCCGCCGATGACGGAAGCGGCAAGCATCAGCTTGGCAAGCATGGTCTTCATGTTATTCCTCCTCATGGTTCTCCTCCCGGTTTTGGCCGCGCCGCCCGGCGGACGCGTGGCCTTGTTGCTTCATCCTGGCGGACTGCCGCATGACTGACGCACCACCAGCCGGCACGGCAGTTTCCTGATGCCCGGCGCGGCCGGCTGACCGTCGACGAGCGACAGCAGGGCCAGCCCGGCTTCGCGGCCGAGGCTCGCCAAGTTCATGTCGACGGAGGTGAGCGGCGGGCGCGTCGCCTCGGCCACGATCTCCCAATTATCGAAGCCGATGACGCCGACATCGTCGGGCACGCGGATGCCGCGCTCGCGCAGCGCATCGATGACGCCGCGCGCGATCTGGTCGTTGCCGCAGAAGATGGCATCCGGCTGACCTCCCCTGCCCGCCTTGCCGAACAGTTTCTCGACTGCCTCGTGCCCCCAGCCTTCCGACCAGGCGCCGAGCAGCGGCTCGCTCGTAGTCAGGCCGTTCTCCTTCAGGACACCGCGCCAGGCCTCGGCCCGCGTATGCACCACCGCGAAGCCAGCCGGGCCGGTGACATGGGCGATGCGCCGGCGCCCGAGCCGCAAAAAATGCTCGACCGCCAGCCGCGCGCCGCCGGCATCGTCGGAGACGAGGCCGACCGCGCCGGGATCCGGCTGGGTGAAGGCGTAGACGACCGGGATGCGCAAATTGGAGAGATCGACCGGCAGGTGGCGGTCGATGCGTTTTCCCGTGGCGACGATGCCGTCGACGCGCTTGTCGAGCATGGCCTCGACATGCAGCTGGCCGAGCCGCTGATCGTCCTCGACATTGCACAGGAACACCGAGACGCCCTTGTCGACCAGCGCATCCGAAACCCCGGCCATCAGCGGCAGCGAGAAGCGGCCATAGGTATCGTTGGTGAGCAGCCCGACGGTGAAGGAGCGTTTTCTGAGCAGGCTCTGCGCCAGGCTGTTCGGCCGGAAGCCGAGCAGCCGCGCCGTCTCGCGGATGCGCTCGCGCGTCTCCGCCGTCATGCGCCCCTGCCCGTTCAGCGCCTTGGACGCCGTCGCCACGCTGACGCCGGCGGCCGCCGCCACCTCGCGCAGGGTGACGGGCGGCTTGGCAAAGACAGGCGCTGATTCGGCGTCTGAAACCATTTCCGGCGCAGGACCTCCCAAATTGAGAAAACCTTTTCTCACAGGAGCCTGCTTATTCGGACCGGGGGACGGATATCGAAACGGCGGCTTGGGAAAAGGTTTTCTCAAAGGGAGAGTAGACTGAAGGCTGACATCGCGCAAGGGTCATTTCCTGCGACTGGTCCAGCGTCAGGCAAGTGGCCGGACCAGCCGTGCCGGCCTTCCGCGGCTCACCGACCTTTTCTGGGTGCATCGCCGGAATTGCGCCTGCCGCTACGGTAGTTTGCCTATCGGTGTGGCATTTCTGCCACCACAAATTTCAACAACCCTTGCTAGAACATCGCCGGGTTTTAACTTGGGGTTATGAGCTATGTTTCTTCGTCTTTCCGCGAAATCCGTTCTGCTGGGCGCCGTTTCGGCCGTCGCTTTGATGTCGGCTGCGCATGCCGCCGACGTCGTCCAGGAGCAGGCGGCTCCCGGCTTCAACTGGAGCGGCGTCTATGTCGGCTTCGGCGTCGGCGCCGGCGCCAATGTTCACAAGCTCAGCAGCGATTTTGCGCCCGGCGTTTCGCTTAACGGCATCGGAGGCGAAGGCATCTTCGGCCAGGCGACCGTCGGCTACGACTATATGGTCTCGCAGCGCTTCCTGCTCGGTGGCTTGATCGACGCGCATGTCGGCACGATCAAGACTTCGCTTGACCTTGCCGGGCTGAGCGCTGACATCAAGGAAACGTATGGGTTCGACGTCGGCGTGCGCGCCGGTTACCTGCTGACGCCGAGCACGCTGGGCTACGTCCTGGGCGGCTACGCCTGGCAGAAGTACAAGCTCGACACCAATGCCGGCTTCGGGTTCGATTGGGACCAGGGCGGCTACTTCGTCGGCGCAGGTGTCGAAACGGCGATCAACAGCAACTGGACTCTTAAGGGCGAGTATCGCTACACGCGCTTCAGCACCAACGACAGCTTGCTCTCGGATGCCGGGCTGAATGCTCCGGACGGTGCGCTCAACCTCGATACGTCACGCCATACCTTCGAGGTTGCTGCCAGCTACCGCTTCAACGCCAATGACGGCGGGGCGGCCAGYTTCGAGACGCCTTCCTACAACTGGACCGGCTTCTATGTCGGCGGTGGGCTCGGCGCCGGAGCGGTCGTGCATCAGATCGAGATTCCGCCACTGGGCGGAGCCAAGTTCAACGGCCTCGGCGGCGAAGGCGTGTTCGGCGAGGCCAGCATCGGCTACGACCAGGACATGGGCAGTTGGGTGGTCGGCGGCCTGGTCGACGCGCGTCTCTCCGGCATCAAGTCGAAGCTTGATCTGGGTGGCATCCTGGGCGGTATCGACTCGATTAGCCTCAACGCCGACTATGGTTTCGACGTACTCGGCCGTATCGGCATGAAGGTCAACGAAGCCACTCTGGCCTATGCGCTCGCAGGCTATAGCTGGCAGCACTTCAAGCTCGATGCTCCGGCACCGCTCGATGTCGACTGGGGCTCCAGCGGCTTCTCGGTAGGCGCAGGTCTGGAAACGGCCCTGTCGGACAAGATGACGGTCGGCATCGAATACCGCTACTCGCAGTTCGAAAAGGAAGACTTCTCGGATGCATTCCCGATCCCGAGCGGTCTCGCGACGGCGACCCCGTCCTTCCACACCGTGCGCATCGACGCCAAGTACAAGTTCAACTAAGCAAAGGCCTCCAGCCAAAGCCGCAAGCCCGCCATTCGGCGGGCTTTTCTTTTACGGGTCGCCGGAACGGCGGCGATCCGAAATCGAAGTGTGCCCCTGCAAGGATCGGCGCTGCTCGCTGAAGCTCAGGGTTCTTACTGTCTGAAGGCCCGGCTGATCTGATCCTGCAGCGGCTTGACCAGATAAGACATCACCGAACGATCCTCGGTCTTGATGAAGGATTCCACCGGCATGCCGGGAACCAGCTTGACCTCGCCGAGCCGCGCGACCTCCGCGGCGGTCGTCGTGATGCGCACCGTGTAATAGCTGACGCCCGTGCGCTGGTCCGTGGTTATGTCGGGCGAGGTCCGCTCAACCACGCCGTTAATCTGCGGCGTCGTGCGTTGGTTGAAGGCCGAGAAGCGCAGCGAGGCAGGTTGGCCGACCCACAGCTGGTCGATGTCGCTCGGCGCGATCCTGGCTTCCACGGCAAGGCTGTCATTGTCGGGCACGACCTGCATGATCGTCTGGCCCGGTGTCACCACGCCGCCGATCGTGTAGGCGATCGACTGCTGAACCACACCATCTTGCGGGGCGCGAATATCGACCCGCTTCAACTGGTCCTCGGCGGCGACCTTACGCTCCAGAAGCTCGCCCATCTGACCGTCAACGTCACGCAGATCCTTGTTCACCTCGGTGCTGAGATCGAGATCGATCTGGATGATCTGCAGCTTGATCTCGGCGATCCGCCCCTGCGCCTGCGCCTGGGCCGCGATAAGCTGGCCACGCTCGCCGTCGAGGCGCGTGGCCTCTCGCTCGGTCTGTGTCAGCCGGTCGATAGAGATGAGCTTCTTGGCCCAAAGCGTTCGCACCGAAGCGAGCTCCTTCTGCACAAGCTCGATTTCCTTGCTCTTTGCCTCCGCTTGCGCCGTGTTGCCCGCGATCTCCTTCTCAAGTTGAGCGATGCGTTCACCGAGCTGGCTTTTCTGGCCGGCGCGGGACGTGCGCCGCGTCTCGAAATGCTGCTTTTCGCCGGCAATCGCCTCGGCGACGTCGGGATCGGCGCTCCGGTCCAAGAGTTCGTTCGGAAAGATGATGGCGTCGCTTCCCCGACGCTCCGATTCGAGCCGGGCCTTGCGCGCGGAAAGCTGGTCGAGCGCCTTATTCACCACACCGAGATTGGCCGCTGGCATGGTGCGGTCGAGGCGCAGCAGAAGGTCACCGGCTTTCACGCGATCACCGTCGCGGGCGTCAATCTCAGCGACAATGCCACCGGTCGAATGCTGCACGTCCTTGACGTGGGAATCGACGACGAGCGTGCCGGGGGCGATGACCGCGCCGGCAATCTCGGTGGCCGAAGCCCAGCCGCCGACACCGCCGGCAAGCAGTAGCACGACACCGACGCCAAGTCGCGTGTAGAAGCGGATGGATAAATGGGAGACACCAGGCGTGGCCATGTCAGCGTCCCGCCTCGGTTCCGTCGGCTACAGCAAGATGAGGGCCTTCCGAAGCCACTCTCAGTTGCGGACCGCCGGCCGGCACCGGCCGCAGCGTCGGGAACATCTTGGCGAAAACCTCCTCCTTCGGGCCGAAGGCATGGACACGCCCCTGGTTCATGGCCAGCACGAAATCAACGGCTGTCAGCACGTTCGGCCGATGCGCGACGATGACGACAACCCCGCCTCGCTCGCGGACACCCAACATCGCTTTGATCAGCGCCTGCTCGCCGTCCATGTCGAGATTGGAATTCGGCTCGTCCARCACCACGAGGAAAGGATCGCGATAGAGCGCGCGGGCCAGCGCGATGCGCTGGCGCTGGCCGGCCGAGAGCGCTTCGCCGTGGTCGCCGATCTCGGTTTCGTAGCCCTCGCGAAAACCGACGATGAGGTCATGCGCGCCCGCTGCCTTCGCCGCGGCGATGATCGCGCCGGCATCGGCGTCAGGTTCAAAGCGAGCGATGTTCTCCGCCACCGTCCCGGCAAAGAGTTCGACATCCTGGGGCAGATATCCGATGTGGCGGCCGCGCTCCGCCTGAGACCATTGATCGAGGTCAGCGCCGTCCAGCTTGATGCGCCCGGCGACCGGAAACCAGGCTCCGACAAGCGCGCGCACCAGCGTAGACTTTCCCGACCCGCTCGGTCCGATGATGCCGACGCCGTGGCCTGCCTCCAGAGCGAAGTTTGCGTCGTGAACTAGCAGTCTCTGCGTGCCCGGGGCGCCGACCGAGACGTTTTGCATGCCGACATTCGCACTGGGCGGCGGCAGCAACATCGGCTCGGTTTCAGCCGGCAGCGCCGCCAGCACCCTATTCAGCCGCTGCCAGCCCTGGCGCGCGGTGACGAAGCCCTTCCAATTGGCAATCGCAAGATCGACCGGAGCCAGCGCGCGGCCGCTGAGGATCGAGGCGGTGATGATGATACCCGCCGTCGCCTGCCCCTCGATGACCAGCCAAGCACCGAGGCCGAGCATAGAGGACTGCAGCAGCATTCGCAGAACCTTCGATATTGCGCCGAAGCCGCCGGCCACATCGCTCACCTTGCGTTGCTCTGCAACGTATTCAAGGTTGGCATTTTCCCACCGAGCGGCGAGCCCGCCAGTCATGCCCATTGCGGCAACGACCTCGGCGTTGCGGCTTCCAGCCGAGATCAGCCCATTGCGCCGAATACCGGTCAAAGTTCCGGACGATACAGGCTTTCGCGTCAATCGCTCGGCAACCACGGTCAGAGCCACCAACACGATGGCCCCAAGCAGCGCTGTCACGCCAAGCAACCAGTGGAACATGAAGATGATGACAAGATAGAGCGGCAGCCAAGGCAAATCGAAAAGCGCCGTCGGCCCCATGCCGGACAGGAAAGCCCGCACGCTGTCGAGGTCGCGCATCGGCTGCAGGCTATCGCCCCCGCGCCCGTTTTTCAGCGGCAACTGCAGCATCGACGTATAGACACGGCGGCCCAGCGCTTCGTCCAAGGCCCCGCCGATGCGCACGAGTACCCGACCGCGCACGAAATCGAGAATGCCTTGGCCGCAATAGAGGATGACCAACAACATGGTGATGCCGACGAGTGTCGGCAGGCTTCGGCTTGGCAACACGCGGTCATAGACCTCGAGCATGTAAAGCGAGCCGGCAAGCATCAACACATTGAGCACGCCGCTGAACACCCCTACCGCGAGGAAAGCCGATCGGCAGGAGCGAAGGGCGTCGGCGAGCTCGGAGCGCGCAGATTGCGCTCGCCGGCCTACCGGCTTTGCCGGCCGCTTGCCGCCCATCGCCGCATTGGTTGGCCTGGCGACATCACCGATGCTGCTGTCCGGCGCGGGCCGGCGCGCCCGAAACAAAGCCAAGCCGCCGAAGCCCACCATCGCCACGCCAACGAGCGTCTCCCCTAACGATCGGGGCAGGCCTGGCGAAAGCCAGCCGGCGCCGCCAAAAAGGAGCAGCAGAGCGCAAGCAACAAGGATCAGGCCGATGAACCTTACCTTTGCCTGCGCTGAACCAGATGCTGCCTTGGCTACCATTGTCGAAGCGACACTGAACAAAAGACTCCGGTCATCCAGCCTGCCAGTCGCACATCATGACTCGACAGGCCGACCGCCGCCTCAGCCACCGTCATTGGCGTAGACATGCAGTATCGCCCCTTCGAAAGTCATGCCGGTATTGTTGTAGAAATCGAGTTCCTGATGGATCAGGTTTCCGGCAAGCTCGGGCCCTGCAGTGGCATTCTCGTCCTCCAGCCCCACGTTCCAGGCTGCGCTGCTCGCCTTCACCGCGATTCCACCGCCCCAAGCCTCGAAATGAGACGAAGATGTCCCGCCATTCGTAACCTGCAGCCAGTCGATCGCCTGGTCGAGATATTTCTGAGGGCTGTTGGGATCGGTGGAGGCGTCGCCGATCGGATTCCCGGCCAAATAATTGAGCCAGGTGGCTACCGTATCGCGGGCAAGGACGAAGCGTGTGTCCTGCAGGTCCTTGGTCGACGCGTTGATCACCTTGAGCGCATCGGCGTAGGAGATGAAGAACGTGTCCTCACCCGGACCCGTCTTTCCATCAAGGTTGTAATCTCCGATCAAGAGGCCGGCTTTATCGGAACCATTTTTGTTTCCGTCGTTGTTGGAATCGACTTGATACAGAAGTTCGTGGGTGGCGAAGTTCGGGCCTGTTTTACCGACGCCGTCAACGCCATCCCAGAAAGTCTTGCCGAGATTGGTCCAGAAGCCCGGCGTGCGCACGCCGGGACCTGCGAATGATTGGACCGTCGCTGTATCATGGGCGGACACGTCATTGGTGCTGTCGTCGTCATGGGCATGCACTACGACCGTGTTGGTTCGGGAATCGGCGTTGGGAAGCAAGTTGAACGAGCTATCTGCTGTGAAAACCCAGGTCTCATCACTATCGACGAGATAGTTGCCGTTGGAGTCGCCACTCACATAGTGCGAGCCGTAACTCTGCCCGGCGACCGAGAAGCCATCCAACAGGTTGATATCGTCGCCTGTATTCGCCGTCCCATTGTCGTCGATCAGTGAGGTCAACGTTAGCGGATCGAACGCGCCGGCTGCGCTCGTGTTGGTTATCTCATAGTGATAGGTGACGTTCTGCGCTCCCGACTGGACCGTCTCCGAAGAATGGAAGATGCCATCATGATCTGCATCGACGGTCTTCTCGATGGCGACCGACGGCGCGACGTCCTTCACCGTTACGGTCGCGTCGTCGCTTGCCGGCGGCGCGGCGGTGCCCTCGTCATCCTGGGCGTTCACCACARCGGTGTTGGTGATGGTGCCTGCATTATGGGCGCTGATGTCGACRTTGGCCGTGAAGGTCCAGGTCTCGCCGAAATCGAGCAGCCCATTGTGGTTGCTGTCGCCGGCGTAGCTGGTGTTGAGAAGATTGATGTCGTCGCTGGGGTCGCCAGGCGTGRCATTGTCGTCGACCAGCGAGGTCAGGGTCAGCGGGTCAAAGGCACCAGCGGCGCTCGTGTTCGTCACCTTGTAGGTGTAGGTGACGGTCTTTTCCTCGCCCTCGTTGATCTCGATCGGATCGACGGTCTTCTCGATAGCGACCGACGGCGCGACGTCCTTCACCGTCACGGTCGCGGTGTCGCTTGCCGGCGGCGCGGCGGTGCCCTCGTCATCCTGGGCGTTCACCACAACGGTGTTGGTGATGGTGCCTGCATTATGGGCGCTGATGTCGACGTTGGCCGTGAAGGTCCAGGTCTCGCCGAAATCGAGCAGCCCATTGTGGTTGCTGTCGCCGGYGTAGCTGGTGTTGAGAAGATTGATGTCGTCGCTGGGGTCGCCAGGCGTGRCATTGTCGTCGACCAGCGAGGTCAGGGTCAGCGGGTCAAAGGCACCAGCGGCGCTCGTGTTCGTCACCTTGTAGGTGTAGGTGACGGTCTTTTCCTCGCCCTCGTTGATCTCGATCGGATCGACGGTCTTCTCGATAGCGACCGACGGCGCGACGTCCTTCACCGTCACGGTCGCGGTGTCGCTTGCCGGCGGCGCGGCGGTGCCCTCGTCATCCTGGGCGTTCACCACAACGGTGTTGGTGATGCTGTCGCCCGCATTGTGGGCGCCAATATTGACGTCCGCCGTAAATATCCAGGTCTCGTTACTGTCGACAAGGTAGTCGCCATCGGCGTCGCCACTTACATAGTGCGAGCCATAGGTCTTGCCGGCGACCGAGAAGCCATCCAGCAGGTTAATGTCATCGTCAATACCGGGCGTTGCATTGTCGTCGATCAGTGAGGTCAGCGTCAGTGGATCGGCGGCTCCATCCGCGCTCGTATTTGTTACCTTGTAGGTGTAGGTGACATCGGTGGCCGAGCCTTCGTTGATCGAGGTTGGGTCGGCAGTCTTCTCGATCGCGACCGCTGGGGCGTGGTCGACGCTGTCTTTGGTGATGACGCCCCACTCCTCAAAGCCGCCGTCCGAATCGCTGGGGCTACCGAATGCCGAATAGAGATAGACATAGTCACCGGTCGCCCCGGCGAAGTAGCTGGTCGGGATATAGACGAACAGATCCCCTTGTCCGCTGCCGGCTGGCGCGTCTTTGCCGGCATTCAACTGAACGGTAACGTCACCGTCGGTAGCATTTCCATCTATGTCGTAGAGCAGTTGCTGGCTCTGGAGCGTCGAAAGGCTGGCAATATCTGGATCCGACGCGGAGTAAATCTGCAGCGAGTTGAGCGAAAGCAACGCCCCCGAAGGGCTGTTCGGCTCATTGGCGTCGAGCTTGAAAACGTAATAGTTGTGGCCATCCACGGTCACGACTTGCATGTCGCTCAGCAGAAGCGCGTTGGTGTGCTCCTGTTGGCCGTCATCCAATGGCAGCGGAGTGCCATCGGTGTTGAATCCGCTTTCCGTGCCCTTCGCGCCGAGCACAAGGAACGTATCGTAGTTGCCGGTGCCCGAGTCACCTTGCTGCTCGGCCGCAAAAATCGTGCCGTCGGTCAATGTCTCCTAGGTCGTTCCACTAGTCAGATCAACTATGGTATCGGCCATATTCAACTCCCGTTGCGCCGCAGCGCCCTTTTGGCCGCGCAAGGCGGCGAGTTACCCCATGCCAAAAAGCGCTGAGATCAGCGCCTGAATTCCGTGCGGGAGGAGGATCGGCGTAGCGTCCGACAAGCCGCAACCAACGGCCCCGGCCGGCGAGCAGCGAACACAAAGCGGCTCACGACGGCTGGCGGCTCGACGGTAGCGGCTAAAGCGGCTGTTTATGCCGCGCTGCGTATCCCCTGCCCCAGTAGCGTGGTACTCGTTGTTGCCGGTCGCGGGTTCTTTTCACGCTACTCTATATTAGCATATTATTAACTCTACCGCAGCGTGCGTCAACGGGCAATTCCATGAAGAGTTAATGACAAAAGTCAAACTTATGCGCAAATACGGCCAATCAGCGTAAAGAATACTTGGCGCTATATTAAGTCTTATTTTACCAGGGACCTTTGCGCCGCTCACATCAGACCTCAGGCGCCGGGCTTCGGTCGCTCCCACTCCACAAACGACGGCGATCGCCGAGGCTTTCAGACCACCTTCTTGCCCCGCCTGCCGCCATGCGCGTCCACGGCCTTCTCGACGGCGCGCTTCAATTCGTCCTTGATCTCGACCGTCTCAGCCATCAGCGTCTCGATCTTGAGGAATTCGAGCACGCGGTATTTCGAGACATTCGGCCGGATCAGAATGTCCGGCGGGTGCTGCCTGAGCTTGTTGGCGATGATCGACTGCATCATCAGCTGCGTGGCGCCATACATCAGGTCGACGGTGGTCGGATGCCTGCGCTCGGCCTCGCTCGGCGCGCCGACGACATCGATGGCGATGATGATGTCGGCGTCCTTCTCGATGAGGTCGAAAGGCACGGGATTGTAGATGCCGCCATCGATCAGCACTCGACCCTCGCGCGTCACCGGACGGAAGACCGCCGGGATGGCCGCCGAAGCGGCAAGCGCCGAATGCAGGTCGCCTTCGGTGAACACCGCAAGGCTGTGACCGAAATAATCGGTCGCCGTCACCTTGAGCGGGATCTTCAGCGCCTCGAAAGTCTGCGGGATCGCCTCCGGCAGGAAAGCCTTGAGAATGCGCTCGACGTTGAACTGGCTGACGCGGATGCCGCCCTGCATGGCCTCCGCGATCGTGCCCGGCCGCGAGCGCCACATGCGCGCCGCCACTTCGGCCCGGCTGCCGAGGATCGATCGGGCATAATCGTGGATCTCAACACCCTTCATGCCCGACGCCATGCCGGCGCCCATGATGGCGCCGATCGACGAGCCGGCAATCGCCGCCGGCTTGATGCCAAGCTCGTCGAGAGCCTCGATGATATGGATATGCGCAAGACCGCGCGCGCCGCCGCCGCCGAAGGCCACCCCGAAGGTCGGGCTCATCCCTTGCCGCCTCCCGCAACCAGCACCAGCGGCGGCCCGATCACCATCACCGCGGGGTCGGTCGACAGGAGCTTCTTCGCCGCCGCCTTGACGTCGGCCAGCGTCACCGCGTTGATGAGAGCCGCGCGCCGCTTGATGTAATCGATGCCGAGATTGTCGAGTTGCAGCTCCACCAGCGTCGCGGCGATGGAGCTGGAAGAATCCAGATTGTTGATGGCGTAGGCGCCGATCATGTATTTCTTGGTCGCCGCGAGCTCCTCCTCGGTGGGGCCGTTCTCGGCCATGTCCTTCACCACCTGGCGCACGATCGAAAGCGTTTGGGCCGCGCGGTCGGAACGCGTCGCCGTCGTCACCAGCAGCGCGTTGGAATGCTCGTGATCGACGAGAGCGGAGCTGACGCTATAGGCAAGGCCGCGCTTCTCGCGCACCTGCTCGTAAAGGCGCGAGGTGAATGTCGAGCCGCCGAGAATCTCGTTCATCAGCACGGCGGCGTAAAAATCGGGATCGCTGCGCTTCACGCCCGGCCAGGCAAGCTGCAGGGAGGTCTGCGGCAAGTCGTAATTCACTTCGAGCTGCTGGCCGAGCCTGGGCTTGATGTCGGCAACCGGCGCCAGCGCCTGCTTGTCCGGCAGGTCGCCGAACACCTCGTCAAGCCTGCCGCTCAACGTGGCGGCGTCGATATCGCCCACCACCGTCACATGCAGTCCGCCGCGGGCGAAATTCGCCTTGTGGAAGGCCCTGAGGTCGTCGGCGGTGATGGTGGCGAGGCTGTCTTTGTTGCCTTCGTCCGGCCGCGCATAAGGGTGCTGGCCATAGATCGCGCGCAGCCAGCGCTGCTGGCCGATCGTATTTGGGTCCCGCTCATTGGCGAGGATGCCGGACAGTATCTGGGCGCGGATGCGGTCGATCGGCGCCTGATCGAAGCGCGGGCTGTTCACCGCCAGCTTCAGCAGGCCGAACGCCTCGTCCTTCTGGTCGGACAGCAWGCGCATCGAGCCGTAGGTGCCATCGCGCGCCGCCTGAAAACTCATCTCGGCGCCGGCATCGTCGAGCTTCAGTTGAAAGGCCTCGCTGTCGAGGTCGCCGGCGCCCTCGTCGAACAGGCCGGTCATCAGGTTGACCAGGCCCTCCTTGCCGGCAGGGTCCTGCGCCGTGCCGCCGTCGAAGACGAAACGGATCGCAATCAGCGGGATCGAATGGTCTTCCACCAGCCAGGCGGTGACGCCCTTCTTCGACTTCACCTCCTGGATGTTCATCTCGGCGTGCGCGGCAAGCACCGGCAAAAGCAGGAAGAACAGGGCGAAGCAAAGGGTGACGACGGCGCGGTAGATTTTACCTTCTCCCCTTGTGGGAGAAGGTGTCGCCGAAGGCGACGGATGAGGAGTGTTCCAGCGAAGTGAGACGTTGCGTTCCCTGGAGCACCCCTCATCCGTCTCGGCGCTGCGCGCCGATCCACCTTCTCCCACAAGGGGAGAAGGGAAGTTGCTGGCATGTCCCATACTCATCATCAATTCCCCGCCTGCTGCTGCGGCAAGAGATAGCCGGTGGTGGAGCGATCGAGCACCAGGTACCGGGCCGCCACCGCCTTGACCTCATCGGCAGTTACCTTGCGGATGCGGTCCGGCCATTCCTGGACGTCCTTGACGTTGCCGCCGGTGGCAAGCGTCGAGCCATACATGTTGACCATGTCGTCCTGCTTGTCGCGCGCAAAGATCATCGAGCGCACATAGCGGGTCTTGGCCCGCTCCAGCTCATCGTCGCTCACGCCGTCCTTGACGATGCGGGCGATCTCGGCATCGACCGCCGCCTCGACATCGGCAAGCCTGGCGTCGCCGCGCGGGGCGCCATAGACGGTGAAGTTGGTGGCGTCGAGCATGGTGCCTTGGAAGTAGGCGCCGGTCTCGGAAGCGATACCCTGCTTGACGACGAGTTGCTGGTACAGCCTGCTGCGGTTGTCACCGCCGAGAATCTCGGCAAGCAGGTCGAGCGCCTCGGCTTCGCCGGGCCTGGCCGTGTGATAGGACGGCACGACCCATTGCGTCGAAAAGTTCGGCACAGAGACGCGCGCGTCGGTCAGCGTCACCGTGCGCTTCGTGTTCTGCTCGGGCTCGACGGGGCGGATGCGCGGCCTGAGGTCCGGGCCGCGGGCGACTTTGCCGTAGGTCCTTTCGGCCATTGCCTTCACCGCGTCGGGATCGACGTCGCCCGCCACCACCAGCACGGCGTTGTTCGGCCGGTAGTACGCGTTGTAGAAGGCTGTCGCGTCCGGACGGTTCAATTCTTCCATCTCCTGCATCCAACCGATCACCGGAATGCGGTATGGCTGGTTCTGCCAGAGAGTCGCGTCGACCTCCTCGTCGAGCACCGCCTGAGGATTGCTGTCGATGCGCGAGCGGCGCTCCTCGAGGATCACGTCGCGCTCGGTCTTGATGACGTCGTCGGTCAGGATCAGGTTGCGCATGCGATCGGCCTCGAAACCCATCATCTGTTCGAGCGCCGAGGGTGGCACCGTCTCGTGGAAGGCGGTGTAGTCGTAGGAGGTGAAGGCGTTGTTGGAGCCGCCGATCTCGGACACGGCGCGGTCGAACTCGCCGGCGGCATGGTTGGTCGTGGCCTTGAACATCAGGTGCTCGAAGAAATGCGCGATGCCGGATTTGCCGGGCGGCTCGTCGGCGCTGCCGATCTTGTACCAGACCATATGCGTGACGATCGGGGCGCGGTGGTCGGGGATGACGACCACCTCCATACCGTTGTCGAGCAGGAAATCCTTGACCTCGCCGTCGTCGGCAGCGCGAGCCGGAGCCGCGGCGAGCGCCAGCGTGCCGACAAGAAGCGCCGCTCGCAGCCCAATCCCCGTTGGTGTCATCAAGATCTCCGGTTCCGGTTGCGCGACGATAGGCAAGGTTCGCCGGCGAGGCAAAGTGAATTGTTCGGCATTTTCGAGGCGAGGCTAGTTGGCTTCGATGAAGCGGATGACCGTTTCGCCGTAACTGCGCTCGTCCATGACGGAAAAACCGGCGCCCGGTTCGAACGGCGCCGAGGCAGCCTCCTCAACGACGCAGAGCGCGCCAGGCAGAAGCCAGCCGCCGGCCTTGGCCGAGCGCAGCGCGCGCTCGCCGAGCCCTTTGCCATAGGGCGGATCGGYAAAGACCAGCCCGAAGGGCGAGATCGTGCCGGCTTCGCCGAGATGCGTGGCGTCGCGGCGGAAGATCTTGGTGCGGCCGGTGAGGCCATAGGCCTCGACATTCTCGCGGATCAGACCTCGCCCCTCAGTCGATTCCTCGATGAAGAGGCAGTAGGAGGCGTGGCGTGACAGCGCCTCGAGCCCGAGCGCGCCCGTGCCGGCGAAGAGATCGAGCACGCGGCCGCCTTCGAGCTTTTCTGCGTAGCGATGCGCCAGGACGTTGAACACCGCCTCGCGGGTGCGATCGGTGGTCGGGCGGATGGCATTGCTTTTCGGCGTCGCTAGCGGACGCCCGCGGAACTCACCGCCGACGATCCGCATCGCCGCCCCTCTTCGGACCGCGCGGCCTATGACCGCCATCGCCTTCAGGCCGCTCGCCGCGCGGCTTGCCGAACGGCTTTGCGCCTGACTTACCCTTGCCGCCCGGCTTGTAGGACGCCTTGCGCGCCTTCGCCTCGGCGACCCTGGCGGCATCGGCCTCCGCCCTGCCCTTGCCGATCGGCCTGGCGCCCGGCGCCATCCAGACATTGGCCTTGCGCTGGCCCGGCGGGTCGATCGGCCGCTGCTCGCGTGAGGATTTCTTACCGCCTAAGCGGGGCTTGTCGCCGAAACCGCCGCGCGGCTTATCCCCGAAGCCGCCGCGCTCGCCAAACGCCCTATCCGGTTTTGTCGAAAGCTTGCTCAGCGCCTCGTCGCGGCTGCCTTCGCGGCGCTTGCGCGCCTTGATCAGGCCGCCCTCGCCGATCGGTAGGCGGGGGCTGTCACGCGTGAATTTCGGCCTATCAGCTTCTTCGCGGCGCGGACCGCTGCCGCGCACCGGTTTGTTGGAAAACGGCTTCTGGATCTCGGCATCGAAATTGGCGCCGGATTCCTCGATCAGCCGCTCGCCGAGCTGTTCGCGCAGCACGCGGCCCTTGATCTCGAGCACATGGCCTTCCGGCAGATCCTCGAGTTGGAACGGCCCGTAGGAGATGCGGATCAGCCGCGTCACCTCGAGGCCAAGCGCGCCGAGGATGTTCTTCACCTCGCGGTTCTTGCCTTCGCGCAAGCCGAGCGTCAGCCAGGCATTGGTTCCCTGCTCGCGGTCGAGCGAGGCCTCGATCGAGCCGTAGAAGACGCCGTCGACGGCAATACCGTCGCGCAGGCCGGCAAGCGCGCTCTCCTCGACCTTGCCGTGGACGCGCGCGCGGTAGCGCCGCAACCAACCGGTGGCCGGTAGCTCGAGCACGCGCGACAGGCCGCCGTCATTGGTCAAAAGCAGCAAGCCCTCGGTGTTGATGTCGAGCCGGCCGATGGTCATCAGCCGCGGCAGGTCGGATGGCAGCACGTCGAAGACGGTCTTGCGGCCTTCCGGATCGCGGTTGGTGGTGACGACGCCCGCCGGCTTATGGAACAGGAAGAGACGCGTGCGCTCGATGGGCGGAATCTCGGTGCCGTCGAGATGGATGACGTCGTTGGCGCTGACATTGAAGGCGGGCGAGTCCAGCACCTTGCCGTTGACCTTGACGCGGCCCGCCGCGACCAGTTCCTCGGCGTCGCGGCGCGAGGCGATGCCGGCGCGCGCCAGCCGCTTGGCGATGCGCTCACCGCTCTCCGGCATGGCTTCCGAGGGACGCGGTCGTGGCTTGAAGCCGCCTTCCGGTTTTCCGCCGGCTCCGCGTGGACGATCGCTGAAGTCCCGTTTCGGCCGGTCGGCGAAATCGCGTTTGGGACGATCGCCGAACTCGCGCTTGGGGCGGTCGAAACGGCGCTCGCCCCGCTCGCCTTCGGCGGCCGCTGGCCGGTCGCCACGCGCTGTGTAGGGCTCACGGCCCTCACGCTTCTCGAAGGGCGCGCCGTCGCGCGGCGAACCTTTGCGGAACGGCCTGTCGCCACGCTCCCCGCCTTCGTTCAGTTCACCCGGCTTGTAGCTGCGCTTGAAATCGCGGCGCTCGCCTTCGCCGGCCATCGGCCGGTCGCCGCGCGGCGTGTACGGCTTGCCTTCCGGGCGCGGGCCTTTGCGGAAAGGCCTGTCGCCTCGCTCCGCTCCCTCGCCCGTCTCACGCGGCTCGTAGCGCTTGAAGTCGCGCCCGCCTTCGGCGGCCATCGGCCGCTCACGCTTGGCGAACGGCTTCTTGGCGCCGAAACCCGGCTTGCCGCCGCGCTGGCCGGCCGGTTTCGAGCCGCTCTTGCGCGGTCCGCGTGAAGATTTCTTGTCGTCGTCCATTACTTTGCTCGTCTTCGCCTGCTACGGCGCCGCGCGCCCTTTCGGACGCCCAACGCAGGCAGTGTCATTCTTGATTTTGCGCATCCAGTCGCGCGACAAAAACCGATTCCGGTTTTCAAGGTCTCGCGCTAGATAACAGGATCACTCTCGGGTGGCGAGAAGTAATCGGAATGGAAACCGCTTGAAACGACCGGATTTCATGGCCTTGGCGCTCGAAGAGGCCAAGGCGGCGGCGAGCCGCGGCGAAGTGCCGGTCGGCGCTGTTATCGCCAGCGGCAGCACCCTGGTCGCAAAAGCCGGCAACCGTACGCGTGAACTCTCTGACCCGACCGCGCATGCCGAGATGCTGGCGATCCGCGAGGCCTGCCGGAAGCTCACCAGCGAGCGGCTGACGGGCCACGACCTCTATGTGACGCTGGAGCCATGCACGATGTGCGCCGGCGCGATCTCCTTCGCCCGGCTGCGGCGGCTCTATTTCGGCGCTGCCGACGAAAAAGGCGGCGCGGTGATCAACGGCGTGCGCTTCTTCGCCTCGCCCACCTGCCACCACACGCCGGACATCTATCCCGGGCTCGGCGAGAGCGACGCCGCCCTCATCCTCAAGGATTTCTTTCGCGAGAAACGGAATGGCGGTGAATGGTGAAAAATTTGGCGAGCAGTGAGTAGTGGGTAGCTATCTATTCGCTACAGACCCAGCCAGTCGAACCAGCCACCGCTCTTCTTGCCTTCCGCCTGCGCCTTGAGGCGGCGCTCCTTCTTGTACTCGTCCTCGCCAAGCTCGTTCTGCGGCGCCGTCGTGGCAGCCTGGCGATAGGCGAGCGGCGGCTCGCTCAGATATTTGCGAACGGTCGGGTCGCCCTGCTTCTGTTCGGCAAGGTTGCGCTGAATCGCGGCCTTGCGGGCGTCACTGTTGGAATCGTCCGGCGTCCAGCGCGGCGGATGGCTGGAGCCCGATTCGGCCAACGCCTTCTTCACCGCCTCGGGGTCGGTCTGGATGTCCTCGACCGCTTCCGGCTGGTAGTTCGGATCGTTCTGGTGCGCGGTGGCGTCGGCGCGGATGCGGGCGCGGCGCGCCTCCGGCGATTCGGGCCAATCGGCGCTCGCCGTCTCGATGCTTTCCTGCGGCGGCGGCAGGCTTTCCTTTTGCCCCGGGGCAGGCTTCACCAGGTCGGGGCGCGGCTTGTAATCGATCGGAGTGCGGCGCTTCGGCGTGATCGAGGCAGCGCCTGAAACATCGTCGAAGAGCTGCGCGGCCGCCGTCTTGTCGGTTCCGTAGGTGGGCGAGCTCATGCAGCCCGACAGAGCGATGGCCGATACCACAAGCGGCGCCACCAGCGCGGCGCGCGCAAACGTTCTGTCGGTCATGCCAAAAAGTCCCACTCTAACAGCCTTTCGGTCGCCACCGGCCAACGGCACGGTCCCCTTCTTCCCCGCACTTGCGATGGAAATCCGGCGACAATTTGTCTGCCGGAGTGTCGCGTGTTTACCTCAACCACTTGTTAAGGGCAACGCACGGGCGGTTTGAGACCGCCCGGCGTGGCATTTGTGCACCGGCTTATGAACAGGTCTACAGGCGCCCAAGCGCCTTCAGCTCATGCAGCACGGCGGCGTCGCGGGCCGAGACATCAGGGAATTCCGCGTCCTGCCCGACATCGGCGGTGTAACGCCAGGAGCGCGCGCATTTGACCAAGCCGCGATCCTCGGCCTTCTCCACCACCACCGCCACGCCCTTGACGTCGTCGAGCGTGAAGGCGCCTTCCGGCGCCTTGCCGCGGTTGATGACGAGGTCGCTGGTGATCGCCATCTCGGCCATGTCGACATCGGCGATCGCCGTTTCCAGCACCGCATCGTCGATGGTGACCACCGGCACGGCTTCCAACGAGGAGCCAATCAGCTTCTCGGCGCGCGCGATTTCCAGCGCGCCGGTGACGACGCGGCGCACCTGCCTCACCTTGCGCCATTTCTCGGCCAGCGCCTCGTTGCGCCAGTTCCGCGGGATCGCCGGGAACTGATCGAGATGCACCGAGACGGCTTCCGGATGGCGGTCGAGCCAAGCCTCCTCGGTGGTGAAGGGCAGCATCGGCGCGAGCCACTTCACCAGGCATTCGAAGAGGTGACGCACCACCTGGACCGCCGCCCTGCGGCGCAGGCTCGACGGCCCGTCGCAGTACAGCGCATCCTTGCGAATGTCGAAATAGAAGGCCGAAAGCTCCACCACCATGAAGTCGAGCAACGCACGAGTAATGCGCTTGAACTCGAAGGCGTCGTAGCCCTGGCGCACCACCTCGTCCAGTTCGGACAGCCGGTGCAGCATCAGCCGCTCCAGTTCCGGCATCGCCTCGACCGGCACATCCTGGCCGTCGTCATGGGCAAGCGTGCCCAGCATCCAGCGGATCGTGTTCCTGAGCTTGCGGTAGGCGTCGATATTGGTCTGCAGCACGTTCTTGCCGAGCCGCTGGTCCTCCCAATAATCAGTCGTCACCACCCAGAGCCTGAGGATATCGGCGCCGGACTGCTTGATGACATCCTGCGGCACGACGGTGTTGCCGAGCGATTTCGACATCTTGCGGCCTTCCTCGTCCATGGTGAAGCCATGGGTGATGACCGTGTCGTAAGGCGCCCTGCCCCTTGTGCCGCAGCTTTCGAGCAGCGAGGAATGGAACCAGCCGCGATGCTGGTCCGAGCCCTCGAGATAGACGTCGGCCGGCCATTTCAGGTCCGGACGGTCTTCCAGCGTGAAGACATGCGTCGAGCCGGAATCGAACCAGACGTCCAGGATGTCCCTCACCTGATGCCATTTGGACGCATCGTGATTTCCGAGGAAGCGTTCCTTGGCGCCCTCGGCGAACCAGGCGTCGGCGCCTTCCTTTTCGAAAGCGTCCATGATGCGCTGGTTGACGGCCTCGTCCTTCAGCACATTGCCGTCCTCGTCGGCGAAGACCGCGATCGGCACGCCCCAGGCGCGCTGGCGCGACAGCACCCAGTCGGGGCGCTCCTCGATCATGGCGCGGATACGGTTCTGGCCAGCCGCCGGCACGAAGCGCGTGTCGTCGATCGCCTTCAGCGCGCGGCTGCGCAGCGTCGTGCCGTCACCGAGGTCCTTGTCCATATAGACGAACCATTGCGGGGTGTTGCGGAAGATGACCGGCTTCTTCGAGCGCCAGGAATGCGGATAGCTGTGCTTCAGGCGGCCACGCGCGAAGAGCGCGTTGCGCTTGATCAGCTCGTCGATGACCGCCTGGTTGGCGTTGCCCTTCTTGCCGTTGTCGTCGATGACGCGCGCCGCCCCGCCCTCGCGTTCCGGACCGAAGCCCGGCGCGTCCTTGGTGAAGAAGCCCGCATCGTCGACGGTGAAGGGGATCGTGGTATCGACTCCGCGCGCCCTCAGCTCGCTCGCGGCCTCCATCCAGGCGTCGAAGTCCTCGCGGCCGTGGCCGGGCGCGGTGTGCACGAAGCCGGTGCCGGCATCGTCGGTGACGTGCTCGCCGGCAACCATCGGCACCGGGAATTCATAGCCGCCGCCAAGGCCCTTGAAAGGATGTGAAAGCGTAAGCTTCCCAAGCTGTTCCGCCGATACGCTGTGAAGCCGGTTCAGTGTGACCTTGGCCTTGGCTGCGCATTCCTCGGCCAAGGCATCGGCAAAGATCAGCTTCTCGCCGGGCTGCGGGCCGAAAGCGTTCTCGGCCGCCGTCACCTCGTAGAGGCCATAGGCGATGCGCGGCGAATAGCTCACAGCGCGGTTGCCGGGGATCGTCCAGGGCGTGGTCGTCCAGATGACGACATGCGCCTCGACCAGATCGAGCGCGGCCCCATCCAGCGCCGGCGCGGCGCCGGCCACCGGCTGGGCGAGGCTCGCGACCGGGAACTTCACCCAGATCGTGTCGCTCTCGTAATCCTGATACTCAACCTCGGCCTCGGCCAGCGCGGTGCGCTCGACCACGCTCCACATCACGGGCTTCGAGCCGCGGTAGAGCTGGCCGGACATGGCGAACTTCAGCAGCTCGCCGGCGATGCGCGACTCGGCGTGGTAGGCCATCGTCGTATAGGGATTGTCGAAATCGCCGATGACGCCAAGGCGCTGGAACTCTGAGCCTTGCACCTTGATCCAGTTGGCGGCGAAGTCGCGGCATTCCCTGCGGAACTCGTTGACCGGCACTTCGTCCTTGTTCTTGCCTTTGGCGCGGTATTGCTCCTCGATCTTCCATTCGATCGGCAGGCCGTGGCAGTCCCAGYCCGGCACGTAGTTGGCGTCGTAGCCGCGCATCTGGAAGGAGCGGTTGATGACATCCTTGAGGATCTTGTTCAGCGCATGGCCGATATGGATGTTGCCGTTGGCGTAGGGCGGGCCGTCATGCAGCACGAATTTCTCGCGGCCGGCGGCCTCCTCGCGCAGCTTTTTGTAAAGGTCCATGTCCTGCCAGCGCTTGACCAGGCCAGGCTCCTTCTCGGGCAAGCCGGCTCGCATCGGGAAATCCGTCTGCGGCAAATAAAGCGTTTTGGAATAGTCGATCGTCTCAACGGTATCGGTCATTGATCTGCCATCTCAAGGTACCCGACGACAAAAGCCGGGCGTTCAAGTCTTGCTTCGACGCATATCGTTTTCCCAAAACCGAAGCCACCTTCGGGCGATATGCGTTGATGTTCATGAAAAACGCGAGGGGCGCGCGCGAAAATTCCCGGCGGCTCCAGCGGCGCTCAGGCCGCCCGGAACACCGGGCCCGTAATTCGTATCGCGATCGCGAAAAGGCGCGAAAAGCTCGTCATGGCGTGGCTTTTAGCGGATGGCGCGACAGGAATAAAGCGCGGATTTCAAGGCATGAAGCCGCTTTCACGACCTACATCGTGAAATTGAAGCGGTAAGTGGTCGAGACACCGAAGGTCCACTGGTTGCGGTCGCCCCGTTCCTTGACCAGGCTGGAATCGGCAGCCGGCCCCATCAGGCGCGAGTATTCGGTGAAAACGCTTGCCGTCATCGGCTCGGTCACCTTCCAGGTGATCGCGCCGCCGAGGCCCGTCGACCTAAGCCCGCCGCCCGGATGGTACTCGCTCAAGCCCGAAGCAACCGCTTCCTTGGCGTTGACGCCGTAGTAGGCGTCGAAATAGTTGGACGAGGCGAAGGAGACGCGCGGGCCGCCGGAAATGCGCACCGTCGGCGTGATGTCGTAGAAGGCGTCCGCAGCGATGTCCGCGACAAAGCCGTTATGGGCGCGAATGCCGTGCCTGAGCTCCGCCCTCGCCCTTACCCAATCCAGCGGATAGAATTCGAAGAAGCCGCCCACCTCGCCGCCCCAGCGCACCGGATCGAGGCCTTTCAGTTCGTCCTTGCTATCGCGCGAGAATATGAACTTGCCGGTCAAGCCGGCGCGAACGGAACCGTCATCGATCAGCGCCAGCGAGATGTTGTCGTTGCGCGAGGTGAAGCGCGCCTCGGGACCGACCTTGCCGAGCGATATGATCGGCTGGGCGCTGAACATATATTTCTTGCCGCCCTCGAAATTCGGCGCGACGAGGCCGGTGGCGCCCAATGTCAGATACCAGTCGCCGGAAATCCAGCTGCCCTCCCCCGCCTGCGCGGCAGGCGCGGTGACCAGGCCCAAGGCGACAGCCAGAGGAATCTTCCCGACAATACGCATCGTCACCCCTTACGCGAAACGCGCCGGCAGCACTACCCGCCGACGCTCAAGCCATGCCGTGCGTTCGGTAAAATTTGACTTAAAATCGTAACATCGGAACAGACAGGCCAACTAAAGCGCGTCGCGATCTTTCAGATTCGCTCCATGCGCTTTAGGTTTTTGATTTTGCGCATGTCTTTATCCCGGAACCGGTTCCCACTTTCGGGACATGCCTTAGCCAACACGCCGGTTGCGGCGCAAGCTCTCTATCAGATCGCAGGCTGCTTCCAGTCCGCCGGTAAGCGGGTTTGACGCTCCGTAGGCAAGGGCCGCCTGATGCCATTGCGCGCGGACCGCCGGGTCGCCGGCCTTCTGGACCGCTCGCCGCCAGATTTGGGGATCGTCGCGATTGGCCACGACCAGTCCCGCCCCGCTGGCTTCGACATATTTTGCATATCCGCAGGCGTCCGAGGCGATGACCGGCAGGCCGTTCGCGAGCGCCTCGAGGATCACCGTGCCGGTATTTTCCAGGCGCGCCGCGTGCAGCATGAAGTCGCTCGCAACCACGATCGCCGGGATATCTTCCTGGATGCCCAGCAGCGTGACCCGATCCGACATCCCGGATTTGGCGATCAGGCCGCGAAGCCGGATTTCTTCCTCACTGCCCTTTCGAAAACCGGCGACCAGCCAATGTACCCCCGGGAACGGCTGAAGGGCCTTTACCGCCCGATCGAGACCTTTCACCTTCGATTTGTTGGCGATGCTCAAGGCAATGACCGCTTCGCGAGGCAGCTCAAAGCGATCGCGGATCTCATTGCGGTCGCCGGCTTGCAGTTCCGGTCTGCAGCGTCTCGGATCGAGCGTCGGCCCGACGACGTGAATGCGGGATTCCTCAGTTCGCCAGAAGTCGCGGTAAAGCGCCGCCTGCTTTTCGCTGAGCGAAATGATCTGCACGGCGTTGCCGGGGGCAAAGATCATCGATTCGAGATTCTGCTGGCGAATGAAGCGAGGCGAAAACGGCCGCCACCATCCGAGCTTCGAGGCAAAATAAGGCGGGTCGCCGGCATAGTAGATGTCCAGGCCGGCCATCTTGTTGAAACCGACCACACAGTCGAAGTCGCGCCTGGCCGCCAGCACGGTCCTTCCCAGCGCATATTCCGTGCCCGGATTGGAGAGAACCCGTGCCGGATGGACTTTTATCGTCGCCGAACTCTCGACATGACCGACCTGGCGGGTCGTCAGGATCGTCACATTATGACCGCGCGCGATCAGTCGGTCGCTGATATTCAGACAATCCCTCTGCAGACCCCCGTTCATAAACAGGGCAGAGATTGCACAGCAGATTCTCATCACATTTTCCGGAGCGCCGCCCTACCCCCCAAGATTGACGGAGAGAGACTCCGGGTGCGCCCCAGACTTCCCCATTCAAACAAACACAGCGGGCGCTCAAATGTCGGTCGTGTTGAAAACACGAATATGCTGTATATAACCAGTTATCAAGAGACTCGGATGCTTTCGCGTTCGAGCTTTTTCCAAAAATCAGTTGGAGCGTGCGTTCATGCAGATTCCCCCGGTCGATCGCGATTGCCAGGCCGGGTTCGACTGAAAGCCGCCATACCGTGCCAAAGGCCCTGCGCGAATATGAATGGCGGCAATGGCTGAGGCTGCAGCCGCTGCTGCACGCCATCAAGACTGCCCGTTACCGGAGAATCGACCAGAGGTTCGTGCACCAACCGGTCGAGGGTGACGATGTCCCGGCCATCCGCGATGCCGCCCGCGGCCGCCATGTCCTGCTTACTGTTGCCTTCGACGATCCTCGGTGCCTGGACCTGCAATTGCGGCTGACGGAAGGACTTGTCCGCCACGATCTCCACATCGTCGCCGACAACAGCGTCAGCGATGCTTCCGCGGACGAGAACAGGCGGGTTTGCGCGAACCGTGGCGCCGCCTATGTCAGGCTGCCGGCCAATCCGTGGACTGTGAAAAACCCGAGCCGGTCGCACGGCGCGGCGCTCAACTGGATGTGGCGCAATGTGCTTGAGCCTGCCGCACCGGCCGCATTCGGATTCCTCGACCAGGACCTTTTCCCGACGCAGCCATGCGACCCCTTCGAACCTCTTGAAGCCACGGCTTTTTACGGCGACCTGCGCTGGGCCGGCGCGCGATGGTTTTTGTGGGCCGGCTATTGTTTCTTTCGCTTCGACGCCGTCGGCCGAGAGCCTCTCGATTTCGGGCTCGACTGGTTCGCCGGCCTCGACACCGGCGGAGCCAATTGGGAGGTGCTCTATCGGCATGTGGACCCGAACACGGTGCCGCAACGGCCGATAACCGCATTCGCCGCCTTGCCCGGGATTGAGCTCAGGCAGGCCTATTGCGAATGGCGGGGAAGCTGGCTTCATGAAGTCGGCCTCGACGGCGACCTGTCGCTGAAGGCGAAAAAGCGCGAAGCGGTCCTTAGGCTGCTCGCCCCGGCCATCGAGATCTCGCTCGGATCGGCCAGACAAGAAAATTGACAGTCGACAGATGTCGGAACTTTGGAATTGGAATTCTGAAACCAGGCTGCCGATATCCGGCAATTCAACGGCCGTTCGATCCGGCCGGTCATCGCAAGGGCCATTCCATTGCCGACAGTAAGCGTGATCATTCCAGTGAAAGACGGTGCGCAATATGTCGGCGAGGCCCTGCAAAGCATCCTGGACCAGGATCTGACGGATATCGAAGTCATCGTCGTCGACGATGGATCTTGCGATGACAGCGCCGCGATCGCGACGTCGATCGGCGACTGTGACGGCCGGGTCAGAGTTGTCGCCAACAGCGGCAAGGGGATCGTCGATGCGCTGAACATGGGGATTGCACTCGCGCGGGCCCCTCTTGTGGCGCGCATGGATTGCGACGATGTCTCGCTGCCCGACAGGTTGCGCCTGCAGGTGGCGTGTTTCGAAGCGGATGCCGATTTGCAGCTGCTCGGTACGGCGGGGTTGCAGATCGACCGGGACGGGAAGCTGTTGAGGCCGATCGGCGTGCCTACCGGCAACGACCCATTGCGGGAAGCGCTCGCCAGATACAATCCCATGCTTCACCCGACGGTGATGTTCCGGACCGAGGCCGTCCGGCGCGCGGGAGGCTACCGCCACGCGTTCACCTATGCCGAAGACTATGATCTATGGCTGCGGCTTTCCGAGACGGGAAAACTGGCCAATATGGCAATCCCRCTCGTAAAGCTGAGATCGCATCCGGGACAAGTATCGCGCGTGAAGCAGGACCAGCAAAAGGCGGCCGCGGCATTGGCCAGGCAGTCGGCGCTGTTGCGCCRCTATCGCGGCGAGCCGTTCGACGCGAACGGCCGACCCGCGCAGGCCATCGCAGGTTTTCTGGCATGGCGCGCCGCCACGGGGGCCGGCGTCTCAAGACTGGAAAGACGCGACATCGAGTTGCTGTTGCGAACCGCGGGCATACCCATCGCCGTCACGTGCAAGCTGCTGTTGCTCGCGGCTGTCGGCGCCCCCTCTTTCAGGACGCTCGCACTCGGACCTCGACTGGCCTGGCGCAGGATGATCGCGCGGCCGAACTGATGCGACCCAGCGGATGCGACCTGTCGTCGATCTCACGAGCATGGCGCGATACTCRGATCCGGCCGCCCTGGTCCGCGTGCAGCGGCATCACAGCGCGGCCGCGGCGGAGGTCATGGACAACCGGCCGCCCACGGCCCGGTCCCGCGTTGCTGGACGGCCATTGCCATTCAGTTTAGCTTCCTTTCGCCGCACGATCGGCGGTGAATTTCGAGGGAGATGAAACCATGACTCTGCCAAGCGACGCTCTCAGGGACGCGATCGGCCAGACGCGGGACAAGTGGGGATGGTTCGTGGCGCTTGGCGTGTTGCTGCTGATCTTCGGCGGCATCGCTTTCGGCAATTTGTTCATCGCCACCGTCGCCTCGGTCTATGTCGTCGGCTGGCTGATGCTGATGGCCGGCATCATCGAGATCATCCATGCCTTCGGGGTCAAGACGTGGGGGCGTTTCTTCTACTGGCTGTTGAGCGGCCTGCTCTACGCCGTCGCCGGCTTCTTCGCCTTCGACAATCCGCTGCTCGCCTCGGCGGTGCTGACGCTGCTGTTGGCCATCGCGCTTGTCGCTTCCGGGCTTTTGCGGTCCTGGGTGGCCTTCAGTCACCGGCCGCAGCAAGGCTGGGGATGGCTGCTCGCGGCCGGCATCATCACCATTCTGCTCGGCCTGATGATCGCCATGGGCTGGCCGGTGAACAGCCTCTGGGTGCTTGGCATATTCCTGGCGATCGACCTTGTGTTCCAGGGTTGGAGCTTCATCGCCATCGGGCTGGCGCTGAAGCGGTAAGCCTCCCTCAGTCGACGTTGAGCAGGACAACGGTCCTCACCATAGATTTATCTTCATTAGAGCCGGATGAGATTTATGGGAGTCGTGGGATTCCCAAATCAGCGATGATCTGATTCAACCTTGATGCTGGGCAGGAGGCCAGCATGGATGG
>NZ_MDDU01000056.1:0-195894 GCF_001854795.2 Mesorhizobium sp. LCM 4577
TCGACAACCAGAAGGTAGACGGAAAATCCCCGTCTTACGGGGCATGCACATGCGGCATTTCGATTCACCTGCGACCTTCCCCGGACAGCCCTGCCTTGCGGGGGAGATGGCCGGCAGGCCAGAGGGGGGTTGGCGGGAACTCGGCAGTCGATCTTTATCGAGAGTTTGCCCTCGTTCGGCAAAGCGCTCACGCCGTCTTCGCCGCCACCGTCTCGCTGAGCCAGGTGCCGATCTTGGCGCCGAGGCGGTCGGGCGAGACCGGCTTGGGCAGATAGTCGTCCATGCCGGCCTCGATGCATTTTTCGCGATCGCCCTTCAGCGCATGCGCGGTGACGCCGATGATCGGCGTGTGGTCGCCGTCCCGCGCTTCGATGGCGCGGATGGCGCGGCTCGCCTCATAGCCGTTCATTTCCGGCATGGAGACGTCCATCAGCACCAGCCGGGGGCGCAGCGAGCGGTACATCTCGACCGCGGTGCGGCCATTGCCGGCGATGCGGTAGCTGAGACCGAAGCCGTTGAGGATCTGGCCGAAGACCAGCTGGTTCACGTCATTGTCCTCGGCGATCAAGATATCGATCGGACCGCTCGGCGTGGCGATCGATTCCGGCGCCGCCGGCACGGGCACGGCCGGGCCGCGGATGACGGTGAAGGCCGGCGCCGCCGCCTGGACTGCGGCCGGCTCGCRCACGAAATGCGCCTTGGCGCCCTGCGTCCGCGCCTTCTGGATGGCGGAAATCACCGTGCCCAGCAGCACCGCCGAACGCGCCGGCTTGGTGAGATGCGCGACGATGCCGAAATCGATGACCATCCTGCCGAAATCGACCTGGTCGACCGAGGTGAGCAGCACGACCGGAATGGAGGAAAGCCGGCTGTCGGCGGCAATCGCCCTCGCGACGTCGGCGCCGTTCATGCCGGGCATCTGGTAATCGAGGATGATGCAGTCGACCGAGGCGCCGAGCTGGCAGGCGCGGTCGAGGAAGGCGAGGCCGACGGCGCCGCTTTCGGCGGCCGCGCAGTCGAAGCTCCAGCTTCTGAGCTGCTCCAGCAGGATATCGCGATTGACCGGATTGTCGTCGATGACCAGCACCCGGGCGCCGGTGACATCCATCGGCACGAGCTCGTCGCGCGACTGCTGGTCATGCGTCGGCAGCGACACGACGAACCAGAACACGGAGCCGCGGCCGATCTCGCTTTCGACGCCGATCTTGCCGCCCATCAGGTCGATGAGACGAGCGGATATGGCGAGGCCGAGACCGGTGCCTTCATGGCGGCGAGTCGAGGAGCCGTCGACCTGGGCGAATTTCTCGAACACGTTCTGCAGTTTTTCGGCCGGGATGCCGATGCCGGTATCTTCCACGCGGACCTTGAGCTGGACCACGCCGTCGACGACATCGCCGCCGACATCGACCAGCACATGGCCCTTCTCGGTGAACTTCACGGCGTTGCCGAGCAGGTTGGTGACGATCTGGCGGAAGCGCCCGGCATCGCCGACGACGAAGGCCGGCAAGCGCGGATCGACGCGCACGATGAGCTCGAGGTTCTTTTCGGCGACGCGCGCTGACACCAGCGTCGCCACATCCTCGACCGCTTCGGCCAGGCGGAAAGGGGCGGGGTCGAGCGTCAGCTGGCCGGCATTGATCTTCGAAAAATCGAGGATGTCGTTGATGATGGTGAGCAGCGCGTTGCCGGATTTGACGATGACGTCGGTGAAGGTTTTCTGGCGCGGCGTCAGCTCGGTCTTGGCAAGCAGCTCGGCCATGCCGAGCACGCCGTTCATCGGCGTTCGGATCTCATGGCTCATATTGGCGAGGAATTCGGATTTCGCACGGTCGGCGGCCTCGGCCTTGAACAAGGATGCGGCGCTCTCGGCGAAGGCGCGGCGGATCGCATTCTCCATCGGCCGGAAGATCAGAACCGCGGCAATGGCGATCACGGCGATCAGCAGGCCGCTCGCCCACAGGAGCAGCCGGTCGTTGGAGGCGTCGGCGAGGCGTCGCTCGTCATCGAGCGCTGTGCGCACCTTGACCAGCATAGGCTGGGCGAACAGGTCGTTCTGGTTGCGGATCTCGCGGTAGCTCCATTCGTCGACCTTCTGGGCGGCCGACATCAGGTTGAAGTTGCGCACCATGTCACGCGCCGACCAGAACAGGTCGCCATTGACCGAAGCGGTGTCCAGCGTGTTGAGGGCGCCCTTCGACAGCCGCGGCCTGATCGCGGCGAGCTCGGCGTTCAGGATGCCGATCTCGGCCATCAGGCGTTCGGAATGGCCGCGGGCGGCGGCGGTCAACGCGTCGCGCGTCTCGCTGCGCCAGGCGGTGCCGGTCGTCTCGGCGAAATTGGTGGCGTTGCGCAGGTCGCGGGCGAAGATGACGAAATTGCCGCTGAGAGCATCGACCTCGTGGCGGTACGAATTCACACGGTTGAGGGCGAACATGACGGCGGCGGAGGCCAGCGCGAAGACAAGCAGTCCCGAAATGTAGCGAACCCGGATCGACCGGAGGAAGGAAGAGTATTCCGGCATGCGCAACCCCAACACATACGCATAATTTTAATGGCCGGGATTACGCTTGATTTACATTAAGATTTCGTTGGAGGTGGAGGGCGGACTTTGTCGCAGCTTCTTAATACGGAGGCGACCTACCCCTTCGCGACAAGCTAGACCGAGCGCATTGCCGGGCAGTGCTTTGAAATCGGACGGCTGATCATCAATCCGACGTGTCGGAGAGGATATGGTTTCCCTTGCGTAGCGTGATCCGCCGTTGAGGATGCTCTTCTCTCGCGGCCTGAAAAATGGCGCGGGCAAGCTGGGCTGTAACGGCGCGTGCGAGGACCCGTTCGATGACTTCGTGGCTTTCGGCGTGCCAGAGTTCGATTCGATAGGGTAGCGCTTCAGCCGGACGGGAAGGGTTGGCGCTCCGTGTCATAGACAGGCCTCTGCCTAATTCGTCGGACCGTTCCATCTCGAAACGAAATTGTTCTTGTGTCGCAAAGTGATGTAGCGGTCCGGATGCTCACGCGTCGCTGCGTAGTAAGCGGCGTAGCCGATGCTGGCATTGGCCGTGACAGCAAGAACTTGTTCGACGCCGTTCTTGGCAGCGTTCCACAACTCGACCCTATACGGGAGTTCGTCATGCTCGGCAGATCCGAGTTCATGGGGGACGGGATTCTCGTCGTCGTCTCCAGGCTCGTTCTCCGGAGCAAAGCTGTACAAATAGCCCGGATTTCTCAGATTGGATGCGAATGCAGATGAATATGTCGCCATTGGCCCAAGCTTGTTGCTATGCCGGATAGGGCCGCCTATGCTGCTGGACGCCCCTGCTTAATGCGAGCGTAGAACGCGGGTTGGACAATGCCACTGATCACAACCGACGCGCAATATCTTTCCGACAGCCATCGCCTCGAATTCTTCATCGACGCTGTTGCCGATTATGTGATCTATACCCTCGATGCAGATGGCTTCATCACCAGCTGGAATGCCGGGGCCGAGAAAATAAAGGGCTATTCGGCCACGGAAATCCTGGGGCAGCATTTTTCCCGCTTCTTCACGGCCGAAGATCAGGCGAACGCCGTTCCTGACAAGATGCTTGCCGCGGCAAAGGAGGAGGGAAGGTACGAGGCCGAGGGCTGGCGGGTGCGCAAGGACGGGACCAGATTCTGGTCGAATAGCGTTGTTCAACGGGTCGTGGACCAAAACGGCCGTCTTCTGGGCTACGCGAAGATCACGCGAGACATCACCGAGCGGGTGGCCGCGCATCAGTCGCTGCTGCAGAGTGAGCGGCGCTTCCGCATCCTGGTCGATGGCGTGACCGACTATGCCATCTACATGCTCGATCCAAGCGGTATGATCACCAATTGGAACGTTGGCGCCGAGCGGCTGAAAGGCTACACCGCCGAGGAAATCGTGGGGCAGCATTTCTCCAAATTCTATACCCGTGAAGAACGCGCAAAAGGCACGCCGCTCCGCGTCCTCGAAGCGGCCATGCAGAACGGGCGGTACGAAGGCGAGGGYTGGCGCGTACGCAAGGACGGCAGCCGTTTCTGGGCATCGGTCGTCGTTACGCCGATCCATAACGAAGCAGGCCAGCTTGAAGGATTCGCCAAAGTTACCCGCGACATCACCGAACGCCGTGCGGCGCACGAAGCTTTGCGTCAAAGCGAGCGCCAGTTCCGCCTTCTTGTGAGCGGCGTGACCGATTATGCACTTTTCATGCTTGATCCGAACGGGCTGGTGACCAGCTGGAATGCCGGTGCGGAGCGCATCAAGGGTTATACGGCCGAAGAAATCATCGGTCAGCACTTCTCCCGTTTTTACACGGAGCATGACCGCGCCGCCGGGTTACCTGGCCGCGCGCTCTATACGGCGACGCGCGACGGACATTTCGAAACCGAGGGCCATCGCGTCCGCAAGGACGGGACGCTGTTCTGGGCGAATGTCGTGATCGATCCGATCCGCGACGAGCGAGGAGAACTGATCGGTTTCGCCAAGATCACGCGCGACATCACCGGTCGACGCGATGCGGAGGTCGCACTCCGGCAGGCGCAAGCGCAACGCGCTCATGCCCAGAAAATGGATGCGCTCGGTCAATTGACCGGCAGCATCGTGCATGATTTCAACAATCTGCTCACGGTGGTCGACAGCTACGTCCGTAAGGTGAAGAACGCCGGCGTCGATCCCGAAATGAAGCAGGCGACCGAATCCGTGGAGCTTGCGCTCGAGCGCGGCGCCGGATTGACGCGCCAGTTGCTGGCCTTCTCGCGCAAGCATGCCGCCCGCGCCGAGGTCGTATCGCTGGCAGAGCGGGTGGAAGCCGTTCGCGGAATGATAGCGGGTTCCATGCGCAAATCGGTGAAGCTGGTCGCCGCAGTCGGACCCGAAACCTGGCCAGTGAAGGTCGACCCTGGCGAACTGGAGCTTGGTCTCGTCAACATTGCCTTCAATGCGCGGGACGCCATGCCTGACGGTGGCCTGGTAACGATCACGGCGGAGAACATGCTGCTATCGAGCGGCGATAACGCGGCCGGCCTGCAAGGCGAATTCGTCGCGCTAAGGGTGACCGACACTGGCATCGGAATTGCGCCAGACCTGCTTCCGCAGGTTTTTGAACCGTTCTTCACGACCAAAGGGCCGGAGAAGGGCACAGGCCTCGGCCTCGCACAGGTCTACGGTTTCGCGCAGCAGTCCGGCGGCGCGGTCACGATCGACAGCGAAGTTGGCAAGGGCACGACCGTGACGATCTACCTGCCGCGGGCCGATATCGAAGCGGCCGCGCAGAGCGCGGAGCCCGAACAGCCGGCCAGCGTGAATGTAGTGCCATTAAGGACAAAGGGCCGTTTTGCCGGGGATCAAGGCTGATCGGCCGGCCGGCTGCGCTGACGTTGCTGAAGATGCTACGCGTTGGCGAGAGAGCGGTATCGGACAGTCACCACTGCGATGATCGCCAGGTGAAGCAGGATCGCGAGAGCTGCGCCGATCATTTGCGGGACAAGGCCTGCCGTTCTCCCAATCGTCCAGATCGTGGCGACGCTCAGCGGCAAGAACAAAACGATGCTGGTGACGAGGCCGGGATTGTATTTGCGCAGCCGCGCCGATGTGACGAGGTGGGCGAGCGCGTTCACGATCATGATGTAAGGCGCAACCAGGCCCCAAGCGGGTCCCCATAGGAACGCCGCGTAAAGAGCCAGCAGGTTGATGCCCCAGACAAACGGCAGATTGATGATGAGAACCGAGGCGACGGTAAGGGCGTCTCGGCCGCCGAAAACATTCTCGTTCGCGAACTCGCGGAAGCGGTCGCCGGTGTGCTCTTCGACCTGATGGACCATGTAAAACGGGCTGTGCAGGAAGATCAGGAACACCGGCAGCGAAAGCGATACAATGGGTGCAACGGCTATAAACGATGCGGCCATGAACCCTGCACCGATGACCCAGTAATCGGCCAGCCAGGCTTGCAGTCTAAGCATCGGTTCCGGGCATCTCCTCGTTGTCCGTCGGCGATCTTGCACGAACGCTTGCACATCACCAGAACTATTCAAGTGCATGGACGCCTTGGCGCTCCGCGACCATGTCGGACATTGACTGCCGCGACCGCCCCTGAGACAGTCAATGGAAGATGCGCGCCTCCGAAACTTGGCATTCCGTCGGCTCGGCCACCCGTTGCGGCGTCCGGCCTTCCGCCATTGATCGGAGGTGGAAACGCGAGCATGAGAAGCGGCCGTGAGCGAACCTAAACAGCGAATAGTTGCGACCAACGGCATCCGCCTCAACATCGCCGAGCACGGAGACGGCCCCCCGGTTCTGTTGTGCCACGGCTTTCCCGAATCCTGGTATTCCTGGCGCCATCAGTTGAGGGCGCTCGCGGCGGCAGGCTTTCGCGCCATCGCCCCCGACATGCGGGGCTATGGCAAGAGCGATCGGCCGGAAGCGATCGATCAATACACGCTCTTTCATCTGGTCGGCGACATGGTGGGCCTTCTCGACGCCCTTGAAGTTCCCAGCGCCGTCATCGTCGGCCACGACTGGGGCGCGGTCGTCGCCTGGCATGCGGCGCTGCTGCGACCGGACCGCTTCCACGCCGTCATCGGCCTCAGCGTGCCGTTCCGGCCGCGCGCCAATGCGCGCCCGACCAGCCTCATGCCGCGAACGGCGGATTCCCAGTTCTACCAGCTTTATTTCCAACAGCCCGGCGTTGCCGAGGCAGAGCTGGAACGCGACCCCCGGGCCACGGTGCGCAGCATGCTTTACGCGGTATCGGGAGATGCTTCGGGCGGTGGCATCAGCATGGTCCCGCACGGCGCAGGCCTCCTGCAAGCCGTCGAGGTTCCTGCAAGCCTGCCGCGCTGGCTCAGCGAGAGCGACGTCGATTTCTACGCGGGCGAGTTTCAGCGCGCCGGCTTCGCCGGAGGTCTCAACTGGTACCGCAACATCGACCGGAACTGGGAACTGATGGCGCCCTTTGCGGGCGCGCGGATCAAGGTTCCCGCGCTCTATATGGCAGGCGACCGCGACCTGGTGGTCGCCTTCCCCGGCATGGATCAACTGTTGGCCAATCTCAGGAACTTCGTCCCTCAAATCCGCGATACACTGATGCTGCCCGGCTGCGGGCACTGGACCCAGCAGGAGCGCCCGGACGAKGTCAACGCCGCGATGATCGAATTCCTGCGGAGCTTGCCGAACCGCGACTGATCCAGGGGAAAGCGAGTATCGGCTCCGACACGGAAGGTTGGGCGTGCCGCTCGGCAAGCGACTCGCCCGGTCCAAGATCGTGATGGCGTTTCGTTGAATCGCCCTCACGATCTAACTCTTTGTTGGAGCATGATCTTTCTCCGAAAACCGGTTCCCACTTTTCGGGATCATGCTCTGGTCAGGCACTATCCTTGGCCCGGTAGGCGTCGGGAAGAATGAAGACCTCGTCGGCGCGGCCATAGCCGCCGTCGGGAACTTCCTCGATCAGCACCATGGTGTAGGGGCGCACGCCCTCGCCGAAATAGTCGACGAACATCTGCGTGGTCTTGTGGACGAGGTCCTCCTTCTGCGTTTTGGTGAGGGCGGCCTCAGGCATCTTGAAGTTGGCGAAGGGCATTTCCAGGTTCCTTCCGGGTTGGATTTCACGGCTCTGAAGATTGCCGGCGCGGACCGGTCTCAGTTTCGTTGTCCTGGAGCGGATATAGATTGTCGTGGACGCCGGATAATTACCCATCCATCGACAGCAGTATTCGGAGAGAGCGAACAATGGGCGCCGTTGTCGGCCGGCATCGGCCGCCAGCCGCGCTAGGGTTCAGCTGCTGCGCGTCGCCACGAAGGTCGCGGCTTGCTTGAGCAATCCGGCTGCATCGCCATAGGGCTCGAGCAGCGCATGCGCCTGGTCGATCAGGCCGTGGAGCTGGCCGCGCGCCCAGTCGGGCCCATGCAGCGCGGCAAGCGTCGCCTTGCCGGCGGCGGCGTCCTTGTTCGTCGCCTTGCCCATCTGCTTGGCGTCGGCGGTGAGGTCGAGCAGGTCGTCGGCCAACTGGAAGGCAAGACCGATCGCCGAGCCGAATTCCGCCAGCCGCTCGCGGTCTGCGGGCGGCGCGCCGGCGACGATCGCGCCGGCCTCGCAGGCGAAGCGGATCAGTGCGCCGGTCTTCATCGCCTGCAAGGTGATGATGCCGGCCTCGTCCGGCCGTTTGCGCTCTGCCTCGAGGTCCAGCATCTGGCCGCCAACCATGCCGCCGGCGCCGGCCGCGCGGGCAAKGGCGAGAACGAGGGTGGCGCGGCGCTCGGCCGGCAGCGCGGTCGCCTCGTCGGCGATGATGTCGAAGGCCAAGGTCAGCAGCRCGTCGCCGGCCAGGATCGCGGTGGCCTCGTCGAAGGCCCTGTGCACCGTCGGCTGGCCGCGCCGCAAATCGTCGTCGTCCATGGAAGGCAGGTCGTCATGGATCAGTGAATAGCAATGCACGCATTCGAGCGCCGCCGCGACGCGCAGCGCGGCGTCATTGTCGGCCAAAAACAGCGCGGCGCTCTCCATGACCAGAAAAGGCCGCAGCCGCTTGCCGCCATTGAGCACCCCATGGCGCATCGCCGCCATCAGGCGCTCGGGCCGCGCGATCTCGCCGGTGAGCGGACGCGCGTCGAGGATCCGGCGCAGCTCCGTCTCGACGGCGGCGGCGCGCATGAAAAGCGCTGTTTCGAAGGCGATCCGGTCGTCTTTGCTCATGGCCGGGACCGGTAGCCGACACTCAGACATTGCGCAAGCAGGCGCGCGCCTTTATGCCGATGGGGGCGAGGCACGGGTGGGACGGCTTGACGGAACCGATCGTCGAACATGGAAGCGAAGGGCTGGACATGGCGCGACGTCGGCGCCTGAACCGCGCCGGTGTGAAGCGCATCGCCCGGCGTTGCCTGGTCGTCGCCATCGTTTTGGCGGCCATACCGGCCGTGCTCACCTTCCTTTACCTGCCGTCCTTCGTGCATCCGGTCTCGACGCTGATGCTGAAGGACCTCGTGACTTTTTCCGGCTATGACCGGCGCTGGGTGTCGATCGACGACGTGGCGCCGGTGCTGGCGCATTCGGTGATCATGTCGGAGGACGGGCAGTTCTGCTTCCACCGCGGCGTCGATCTCGGCGAATTGCGCGGCGTGGTCGACGACGCGCTGGCGGGCGAGGCGACGCGCGGCGCCTCCACAATCACCATGCAGACGGTGAAGAACCTTTTCCTCTGGTCGCGGCCATTGGGCAGCGTGCGCAAGGTGGTCGAGCTGCCGTTGGCCGTCTATTTCGACGCGGTGATGTCGAAGCGGCGGATCATGGAGATTTATCTCAACATCGCCGAATGGGGGCCGGGCATCTACGGCATCGAGGCCGCCGCGCGGCACCATTTCGGCGTCTCGGCCAAGCAATTGTCGCGACGGCAGGCGGCGCTGCTCGCCGTCAGCCTGCCCAATCCGATCGCGCGCAATCCGGCAAAGCCCGGGCCGGGATTGCGGCGGCTCGCGAGCTTGATCGAGCGGCGCGCCAGCAGGTCCGGCGCTTATGTGGGATGCTTGGATTAGGCCGAAGCGTCGCCGGCTCAAAAAAATTCGCGGCCAGCGCTGGCCAAAACGGCGCAAGGCGTGTATAGGCACCCGACTTTCTCAGATTATGGCCTCGATGCGGCCCTTTCGCGAGGGTTGCCGGGGCATTTTGACCATGTAGTGGAGCATATCCATGGCCGTTCCAAAAAGAAAAACCTCTCCGTCGAAGCGCGGCATGCGCCGCTCGGCCGACGCCCTCAAGGCCCCGACCTATGTCGAGGACAAGAATTCCGGCGAAATGCGCCGCCCGCATCACATCGACCTGAAGACCGGCATGTATCGCGGCCGCCAGGTTCTGGAGCCGAAGGAAAGCTGAGAAGCTTCCACGGTTTGAGACTTTCAAAAGACCGGCCTTTGGCCGGTCTTTTTGCGTGTGGCCCTGGTTGGTGGAGATCTGGGGCGCACAAGCTGCAGAAAAGCCAGGGCAACCGGCTGACATCGTTATTTCATTAGGTCTTAGAGCGTGTTCGCCGTCGCCGGCGAAAACCCTTGACGACGCGCCGGCGGCGGATTTTACAAAAGGGTGCCCCATTGGAGTCGCCCAGATGTTCGGTGCTGTTCCGCTGCTGATCGTGCCCTTCGTCCTCTACAATCTCGGCCTGCTGGGATTGTTCGGCGGCGGCGACGATCCGTGGATGACCGAGATGTTTTCCTTCCGCATGATGTCGGGYGGCGTGTTCTCGATGACGCTCGGCGACCTGATGGTGCTGATCGGACTGATCTTCCTGTTCATCGAGATCTCGAAATCGGTGCGCACGACCAATGCCTCGATCCTGGATCACCTTTTGTCGACGCTCGTCTTCATCGCCTTCCTGGTCGAATTCCTGCTGGTGAAGGGCGCGGCGCACTCCGTCTTCTTCACGCTGATGATCATCGCGCTGTTCGACGTGCTGGCCGGCTTCTCGGTGTCGATGCGGTCGGCCAGCCGGGATATCAACCTAAACTGACGGCACCTCAGCCTTTCGCGCGACCACTGCCTCGTAGGCGGCGCGCAGTTGCTGGCGCACGGTCGGCGTGCCGGGCGGCGTCTTCGACGGCGCGCCGAGATGCTCGTGGCGCAGTTCGTCCATAAACTGCTCCCATAGCGGCGGGCCGCCCTTTTCCAAGAGCTCGGCGCGGATCGACAATTCTTCCGTGACCGGCAGCCAGACGCGCCCCCAGGCGCCGAGCTGCGCCATGATCGGCACCAGCGTGATCGCCATCTCGGTCAGGCTGTAGATCGCCTTCTGCTTGTGGCTGGGGTCGTCGGCCTTGGTCAGCAGGCCGAGCTCCATCAGCCGCTTCAGCCGGTCGGCCAGGATGTTGGAGGCGATGCCTTCCAGCGAGCCGTTGAGCAGCTCGCGGAAGTGACGCCGGCCACCAAAGATCATGTCGCGCAGAATGATCAGGCTCCAGCGGTCGCCGAACACTTCGAGCGACAAATTGATGGGGCAACCGGACCGACGGTCGATGCTCATGGCACTCTCTCCAGAAAAACCAGTTGCATTATGATATCGGTTTGATTACCGTGCAACTGATTGCAAAACGCAATCAGATTGGAGGATCAGATGACCGCCGCAACGCAGCGCCCCGACATCGTTTCGCAAAGCTTCGGCAGTCCGCAAGATCCGCCGATCCTTCTGATCATGGGCGCCATGGCCTCGATGCTGTGGTGGCCGGAAGCCTTCTGCCGGCAGCTTGCCGGGCGCGGTCGCTTCGTCATCCGCTACGACAATCGCGACACCGGCCTATCGACCAAATATCCGCTCGGAGCGCCGACCTACACGTTCGAGGACATGGTGGATGACGCCATGCGGGTGCTCGACGACCATGGCGTCGCCAAGGCGCATGTCGTCGGTATGTCGATGGGCGGCATGCTCGCGCAAAGCGTGGCGCTGAAATATCCCGAACGCGTCGGCTCGCTCACCGTGATCTCCTCCTCGCCGCTCGGCGTCGATACGTCCGGCCTGCCCGGAACGACCGAGGCCTATAAGGAGCATTCGGCGGAGGGTGGCGACGTCGACTGGTCGAACCGCGGGCAGGTCCTCGATTTCATGGTCAAGGACGCCCGAGCAATCGCCAGCACGCGCCATCCGTTCGACGAGGAACGGACGCGCGCGATGATCGAGGCGGACTACGATCGCTCCGGCGGCCTCGCCAGCGCGACCAATCATTTCCTCCTCAAGGGTGGCGGCCCGCAGCGGACGGTGCGGGATCTGCGCGCGCCGCTGCTCGTCATCCATGGCACCGCCGATCCGCTTTTCCCGATCGAGCATGGCGAGGCGCTCGCCAAGGCGGTTCCAGGGGCAAGGCTGGTCAAGGTCGAAGGTAGCGGCCACGAACTGCACCGCAACGACTGGCCGCAGATCGTCGACGCCATCGTCGCGCATCATTAGGCGTGGAGGCTCCGGCTTGACTCAACGGGTCTGCGATAATAGTTAAGTGACCACTTCAGTATTGCCCGAGCGCGAAAGAGAGCGAGAATGTCCCTGACGCTGCATTTCCACCCGCTGGCCTCGTTCTGCTGGAAGCCACTGATCGCGTTCTACGAGAACGGCACGCCGTTCGAGCCGGTCATCGTCGACCTCGGCGACGAGGCTTCCCGCGCCGCCTTCCTGAAGGTGTCGCCGACCGGCAAGATGCCGGCGCTGCGTGACGACGCCCGGGACCGGACGGTGCTGGAATCGACCATCGTCGTCGAATATCTCGCCGCGCATTATCCGGGACCGGTCGAGCTCATTCCCGCCGATGTCGACTTCGCCCTGCAAGTCCGCCAGGCCGATCGCTTCTATGATTTCTACGTGCAGCATCCGATGCAGAAGATCGTCGGCGACAGGTTGCGGCCAAAGGATGAGACCGATCCATTCGGCGTCGAGGAGGCCCGCGCGCAGCTGCGCAATTCCTACGCCATTGTCGAGGAGGAGATGCAGGACAAGACTTGGGCGGTGGGCGAGACCTTCACCATGGCCGACTGCGCCGCCTCGCCGGCGCTGTTCTACGCCAACAAGGTCGAGCCGTTCGGCGACAAGTTCCCGGCGGTGAAACGCTACCACGACCGGCTGCTCGCGCGTCCCTCCTTCGCCCGCGTCATCGAGGAAGCGGGACCTTATTTCAAATTCTTCCCCTACAACAACGGCTAGGGCGCGATGCTGCACGATCCTGCCCAGCTCGACCTGATGTTCCAGGCGCTTGCCGATCCGGCGCGGCGCCAGATGGTGGACCGTCTGTCGCGCGGGCCGGCATCGGTCAGCCAACTGGCCGAACCGCTGGCGATGTCATTGTCGGCCGTCGTCCAGCATCTCAATGTGCTCGAGGCAAGCGGCCTGGTCAGGACCGAAAAGCTTGGCCGGGTACGGACCTGCCGGATAGAGCCGCAGGCGCTCCGGGCCGCCGAGCGCTGGATCAACGAGCGGCGGCTCGCCTGGGAGCGTCGGCTCGACCGCCTCGGCGATTTCCTCGCCGAAACCAAAGATGAAAGCTGAAGGGCCCCGTCATGACCGAACGATCCGTCGTCCATTCCACCTTCGTCCTCGAGCGCGTCTATCCGGCGGCGCCGGAGAAGGTTTATTTCGCGCTGAGCGATCCCGCGGCGAAGAAGCGCTGGTTCGTCGATCCCGACAATCCGATGCCGAGCCGGCATGAGATGGATTTCCGCGTCGGCGGCAAGGAGGTAAACGCCGGCTGTCCCAGCGATGGGCAGATGCATTTCTACAACGCGGTCTATCAGGACATCGTGCCCAACCGGCGCATCGTCTACAGTTACGAGCTGTTGTTCGGTGAAACCCGGGTCTCGGTGTCGCTCGCGACGATCGAGCTCGTCGCCGAAGGCAAGGGAACGCGGYTTATCCTGACGGAGCAGGGGGCTTTCTTCGACGGCATCGACTCACCGGCCACCCGCGAGCACGGCACCGGCGAATTGCTCGATGCGCTTGGGGCGGCGCTGGAGCTTGCGACCTGACGCCGCCAGTCAAGGCGTGTCGCGCTTTTGTTCGATGCATGTCTCAGAAGCACTGCGGTTCCGAGCGACATGCATCGATGGCCAAAAACTATTCCCCCGGCGCTGTTTCCCAGAACTGGTCGAGCCAGATATTGAGCCTGAGGAAGCCGGCGCTGCTGACGGCGTAGACGCGCCTTGTGCCTTCGGCCTTGGCATTGACCAGGCCGGCGTCGAGCAGGACCTTCAGATGCTGGGAAACCGCCGGGCGCGAGACGGGCAATCCGGCCGCCAATTCGTTCACCGTCTTCGGGCCGCGCCGGAGTTCTTCCAAAAGATAGCGCCGATTGGGATCGGCTATCGCCACGAAGGCGTCAGAAAACATCATGCCTTTATTTGTGAGGCAAAGTCTTGCGAATCTCAACTATTGGTTTCAACCTTTCTGCGCGGATCGAGCCGCGTTGCTTCCGGCGTGACCGCGCGGTCCGCGGGTTGCGTCTTGAAGGCATCGCGGTTTTCGATCGGCACCGGCGCGCGGGCGCGGATACGCAAGAGCGTGTAGCCGGCGAGGCTGAGATGGGCGAGTGCGGTTGCGAGGAAAAGCCCCTCCGGGCGCACCGAACCCATCAGCGCGGCGGCCAAAAGCGGGCCGATCATCGTGCCGAAGCCGTAGAGCAGCAGCAGGCCGCCGGAAACCTTGACGAAGTCCTCGGCGCGGGCGTGGTCGTTGGCATGCGCGACGGCGATCGAATAGAGCGTATAGGCGAAGGCGCCATAGGCGGCGGTCATCACGATGACGAAGACGCCTGAACGTGGCGCGAACAGGAAGATCAGCACCGCGACCAGCGCCGCGCCGAAGGCCGCCCCGGCGAGCACGAAGCGGCGGTCAGTTGTATCCGAAAGCCGGCCGGCCGGAAGCTGCATGGCGGCACCGGCGATGACCACGAGGCTCATCATCAGCGCGATCTCGGCGGTGGAGATGCCGATGCGGGCGCCATAGACGGCGCCGAGCGTGCCCCAGGCGCCGTTGGCGATGCCGATCAGGAGGCAAGCCACCGCCGACACCGGCGAATTGGCGTAGAGACCTTTGACGTCGAGCTTCACGTCCTGCAGGGGCTTCGGATGCGACTGGGTCGAGACCGCCGTCGGAATGAGCGACAGGCAAAACAGGATGCCGGTGATCATGAACAGCGACGCCGACCGCACGTCGCCRCCGGCCACGATCATCTGGCCGCCCATGATCGAGGCATAGGTGACCATCATGTAGAGGCCGAAGACGGTGCCGCGATTCTCGTTGGTGGCCTTTTCGTTCAGCCAGCTCTCGATCACCATGAAGGCACCGGCCATGGTGAAGCCGGTGAAGGCGCGCAAAAGGATCCAGACATATTCGTCGATGATGAGGCCGGTGAGCAGCGCGATGATCGCGCCGGACGCGGCGAAGGCGCCGAAAGCCCTGACATGGCCGGCACGGCGAACAAGCCGCGGCGCGAAGAAGCAGCCGGTGACGAAGCCGCCGGCCCAGGCCGTGCCCATCAGGCCGAGCGATGCGGTCGAAAAGCCTTCCACCTGGCCGCGCAGCGGCAGCAGCAGCCCGTGCAGGCCGGATGCGGCAAGCAGGAACGCCGTGCCGCGAAGCAGCGAGAGGATCGGTCTGTAGGTTGCAAACATGGGCTGATCCGGCTGGAATTTCGGGCGCAGGTCTGTTTCAGCGTCTGGCAGTCGCAATCAGGCTTTTCCGGGGCGGACTGGCACGCCGGCGGAACTATCCTCTACGAAACAGCGCCTCGGCCGCGGATTTGGTTGCCCCCTTGGCGGCCCGTGCCTCTTCCAGCCGGGCGATCTCGTCGCGCAGTATCGCGATGCGCTCGGACAATTCGTCCACCGAAAGCAGCGACAGGTCCTGGCCGATCTCGTGCGGGCGCGGCTTTTTCCTGGGTTCGTCGTCGAAGATCGCCATCGTCGCTTCTCCCTTACTTGGCCATTTGCCTGATTTGGCAATCAGCATACATAGGGCAGGGGCGCCGATGCAAACCACTCAAGATAGGATTCGAGGAGACGGGACAGCCATGGCGAACAATCACAAGATTCCGGCGAAGATGACAGCCATCGCGATCTCGCAGCCCGGCGGTCCCAGGGTGCTCAAGCCGGAAACGCGCGACGTGCCTGTCCCCGGCCCGGGCGAGGTGCTGATCCGCGTGCATGCGGCCGGCGTCAACCGGCCGGACGTCCAACAGCGCAAGGGCGCCTATCCGCCGCCGCCTGGCGCCTCGGACCTGCCTGGACTCGAGGTGGCCGGTGAAATCGCAGCACTTGGCGACGAGATATCGCGCTGGCGCATCGGCGATCGGGTCTGCGCGCTGACGCCGGGCGGCGGCTATGCCGAATATGTCAAGGTCCATGCCGGCAGCGTGCTGCCGATCCCGGCCGGCTTCACCTATTCGGAGGCCGCCGCCGTGCCGGAGAACTATTTCACCGTCTGGCACAATGTATTCGAGCGCGGCGGCCTGAAGAAGGGCGAGACGCTGCTCGTCCATGGCGGCTCGTCGGGCATCGGCACCACCGCCATCCAGCTCGCCTCGGCCTTCGGCGCCACTGTGATCACCACCGCCGGCAGCAAGGAGAAATGCGACGCCTGCCTGAGGCTCGGCGCCCACCGGGCGATCAACTATCGCGAGGAGGACTTCGTCGCCGCGGTCAAGGACGCGACCGACAAGAAAGGCGTCGACGTCATCCTCGACATGGTCGGYGGCGACTATGTCGCGCGCAATTACGAAGCCGCGGCCGTCGAGGGGCGCATCGTCCAGATCGCCGTGCAGGCCGGCGCCGTCGCAAGCACCAATTTCGCGACGCTGATGGTGAAGCGCCTGACCCATACCGGCTCGACGCTCAGGCCGCGCACCGTCGAGTTCAAGGCGGCGATTGCGGCCGCGCTGGAGGCCCAGGTGTGGCCGATGCTCGGCACGCGCAAGGTGGCACCCGTCATGGACATGATCTTTCCGCTCTCCGAAGCCTGGCGGGCGCATGAGCGGATGGAAGAGGGCGAGCATATCGGCAAGATCGTCCTCGACGTCGGCTAGGATGGGTCGATATTCAGGTGAGGCCGGTCTGCAAATGCCGGCCTTCTGCGCTTCCGGTGCTCACGTAGTTCCAGCTGCCGCATGTCCTTATAGGAAAACCGGAGGACCACTTTTCCGGGACATGCGGAAGTACGCTCCGCTCCGGTTCTCGAAGTCCACCATTTTCGACTCGGCCTGACCTGAATCTCGACCCATCCTGGGGTGGCGCCTGTCCCCATTCCAAGCTGAACGAATCCTTAATGGTGCAATGCACAAAACGCATTGCGGCCATGCAAAAGCGTCCGTTCATTTCTTGGGCAGTCATGCCTATTTACACGGCATCAAACGATTTCATCAAACGACTGGAGAAATTCAAATGAACCCGATCCGTGCTTTCCGTAAGTGGCGCATGTACAACGAGACCGTGCGCGAATTGAACAAGCTCAATGCCCGTCAGTTGAGCGACCTCGGCATCAACCGCGCCGACATCGAGCGCATCGCCCGCCAGGCGGTGTAATCGGACGCAGCCCGACTGTCAGGCCGGGCTGGGACTTGAAAGCCAGAGCCGTCGAGACGCTTGCTTCGTTTCCGGTTCCGAACCCGCTGGACCCCGTCCAGCGGGTTTTGTCTTTTCAGGGCTGTGAATCGGGTCCTTCCCAAAAACATTGCGAAAATCGGAGGGAGCGTTTATACAAACCGCGAATTTCCCATTTTGGTGGCTCTAAACCACCGCCCGCGCGGGAACGCGGGCGAACGAGAAGGATTTTTGATATGGCCAATACGCTGCTGATGCCCAAGGCGACCGCCGTCTGGCTGGTCGACAACACCGCGCTCTCCTTCGAGCAGATCGCGCAGTTCTGCGGGCTGCATCCGCTTGAGGTCAAGGCGATCGCCGACGGCGAGTCGGCGCAGGGCATCAAGGGCATGGACCCGATCATCACCGGCCAGCTGACGCGCGACGAGATCGCGCGCGGCGAGAAAGACGTCAATTACCGGCTAAAGCTGTCCGAGCCGAAGGTGCGGGTGCCGGAATCGAAGCGCAAGGGTCCGCGCTACACGCCGCTGTCGAAGCGCCAAGACCGGCCGAACGCCATCCTGTGGCTGGTGCGCAACCATCCCGAGCTCAAGGACGCGCAGATTGCCCGTTTGGTGGGCACCACCAAGTCGACGATCGAGCAGATCAGGGAACGCAAGCACTGGAACTCGGCCAACCTGCAGCCGATGGATCCGGTGACGCTCGGCCTCACCTCGCAGATCGACCTCGACCTCGAGGTCAACCGTGCCTCACGCGGCCGCGAGCAGCCGCAGCCCGTCGGCGACACGTTGCTGCCGGCCGCACTCACCGAACGGCTGGTGCCGACGCCGGAGAAGCCGAAGGACGAGGACCAGGAGCTCGATGCCAACGCCGTCTTCGCCAAGCTTTCGGCACTTAAGTCGAAGGACAAGGACGAAGACGACGATCAGGAGTAAGCCTCTCGGCGACCAACAAAAAAGCCCGCTTTCGAGCGGGCTTTTTTGTTGGACAATGGCTTGGGAAGTCACGTCCGTGCGGCGCGGTCGGGCGCCATGCCGTAATCCTCCGAGCGCTCGACGGCGCGGTAGAAATCGGCGAGCTGCTTGCCGCGCTCCGGCTTGAAGATGCGGCCGGCAATGACGACCGAGGCGATGCGGTCGATGCGGAAGGCGCGGAAGTCGTCGCGCATCTCGCACCAGGCAACCAACGTCCAGACCTTGCCCCAGAACCACAGACCGAGCGGCCTGATGTCGCGCGCGGTGCCGCGGCCGGCTTCGTCGGAATAGTCGATGGTCAGGACCTGGCGTTTCTCCACGGCGCGTTCGATCAGGTCGATCGCCTCGCGCGCGGCGTCGCTCACCACCCACATCGGTGTGTGGATCTCGGTACGGGCGATGCGGTCCTTCTCGGTATCGGGCAGCACCGCGCCGATCTTGACCAGCGCCTCGTCGGCGGCCCTTGCCATCGCCGCGCCGCCAAAGGCGCGCACCATGCGCGCGCCGGCCACCAGCGCCACGATCTCGTCACGCGTGAACATCAGCGGCGGAAGGTCGAAACCCTCCCTCATCATGTAGCCGACGCCTGCTTCGCCGTCGATCGGCACGCCGGTCGACTGCAGGTCGGCTATGTCGCGGTAAATGGTGCGCTCGGAAACCTCGAGCCACGTGCCGAGCTTCTGCGCGGTGACCAGCCGGCCACCCCGCAAATGCTGCACGATCTGGAAAAGCCTGTCGGCGCGGCGCATCGATTTCTCCCCCGGGGTTTATGGCTTCAGCCCTTCGCGCTTACGCTGCGCGGCAACGAATTTCGCTCCGAAGGACAGTCTGCCCGTGGTCGGCGTCCCGGCACCCAGCACACGCCAGAACGGCGCGACGTCGCTCAGCGCCATGCCGCGCTCGAGATCCTCATGGGCGGCCTCGGCAACGGTGCGAAGATGATAGCCGATCGTGACTGGGCATGTCACTTCGGCGCCGTGCTCGATGGCCAGAGCGGTGCGCACCGCACGAACATCCATCTCCACCCCTTCGGGGATCGAGCGGATGAAGTCGTCGACCTGGCGCGCGGTCGGCACCAGCATCGACTGGCCTTCAACGACATCGCCGACCGTGCGCGGCGACGGCTTGATGCCGTTGATGCCCGGCGTGTTCAGCCTGTCGTTCCAGCTTTTCACCATACGCGGATCACTCCGGATCGCCGGTTCATGTTCGTCACTGTCAGGATCGAAGCCGTTCCAACTACCGCATGCCTCCTGACAACATGCTGTCAGGAGGCTGCGGCGAAACCATCGACAGACAAGGCTTCTTTCCCTGAACTCAACATCACTGGCCGCATTACATCTGGGCGCGATGCCGCCACAATCCAAGTCGCGGCGGCGAAATTTCAGTTTTCGCGCACGCGGCCGTTGTAAAGGTCCGGCCAGCCGATGTCCTTGCGGATGTCTGCCGGCAAGGTGTTCAGGAAACGCTGGGTGCGGATCTCGTTGCGCACGGTGCGAATCCTGCCGACATAGTGCTGCACGCTGCGCAGAATGGTAAAACCGTTCATGACCTCACTCCTCTCTTTTCGATGAGAAGAGTATCGCACACCCCTCCTGACAGCAGTCTGTCAGGAGGTTGGCAGGGTGCCGAAGAAGGCGGTGCGGAGCCCCCTCGCAGGGCCTGGATGAACCCGATTTGTCAGGAATGCCTTGCCCGGAGGGCGCCTCGAGAAACGGCTTTGACAGCCGCCATCGTTGCTGGTCAAAGGCGGCATGACGAAACTGCTCGCCCTTGTCATCATCGGCATCATGCTGATCCAGGTCATCAAGYCGCTGGGATGGCCGGGGCTGAAGCGGCGCGGCGATTTCTGGAAGCTGGCGTTGCTGGCGATGGCGGCGATCTCGCTTGCGGCGGTTCTGGGGCATTGGGCTTAAACGCGGCCGAGCTGTCAGGCTGCTTCCTCGCCCAGCACGAAATCCAGCAGATGCTCCGCCCAGGCGCTGTAGCCCGCTTCCGAGGCGTGGAAGCCGTCAGACGCGAAACCGGCTTCGGGATTGGTGATCGGCAGCCGCGCGGCGGCAATGGCGCCGCGCTCGTTGCAGAGCCGCACGCCCATGCGGTTCATTTCCGCAGCGCGGATCTCGAGAATTTTGCCGAGGAGCGGCGGCATTGCCGGCGCGCGGGTGAATTCCAGCACCGGCGACCAGACCACGCGCGCTTCCGGCCATTTGGCGCGCAGCGCGTAGAGCAGGCCGCCGAACTCCTTCTTGAATCGCGGCACGGAATGGAAGTTCTTGGTGTCGTTGGTGCCGATGGCGAGCACGATATGCGTCCAGGGATCGGCCGACAGGTTGGGCAGGACATAATCGCGGATCTGGCCAGAGGTCGCCGAATTGAAGCCGGCCGCGCGCCAGCGCACGGCGCTGCCGGTGCGTTCGGCGATCAGGCCGGCAAGCTGCGCGGCAAGGCCGTATTCGGATTGCTCGATGCCGACCGACGCTGCCGAGGAATCGCCCAGGACCAGCAAGGCGACCGGCGGCGCCTTGCCCGGTATTTCGTGCAGGACCGGGCCTCGCGCCGGCAGCATGCGGGTGGTGCGCCGCCGCACGCCGAGGCCTTGCCAGACATAGACCGGGAAGGCGAGCCAGGTGAGAAGGGCAAGCAGGCGCTGCATGGCGGTTCCGTTACCGTAGAGGCAAAGCCATTAGCGCATGTTTCGTCCGAGGTGAACGAGGCCGATTACGCGCAGCAGTCCGGCCGCTCCTCACTTTTGTCCTGGTATTCGTCGTGGAGGCGGACCCAGTCCATCAGGTTGTGATACGGGCCCGTCTCGTCGCGGCCCTTCGGCGTCATGTCGAGATAATGATAGGCGCCGATCAGCGCGTCGCCGCCGCGGGCGCGCGACAGGAAGGTGAGGAAAATGTCGCCGCACTCGTTGCGATAGAAGATGCTGGTGCCGGGCAGGTCCTTCGACCGCAGCGGACGCTTCTCGAAATTGTACGTGGTTTCACCGGTAGCGATCTGCTTGTCGGTGAAGGAGACTTGCAGGTCGAAGTTGAAGTCCGACGCATAGGACGACACCCAGTCGAACTTCCAGCCCATGCGCTGCTTGTAAGGCAGGATCTCGGCCAGCGGTGCGCGCGAGACCACGACCAGCGAGACGTCATGATGTTTCAGATGCCGGTCGGCGCCGTCGATATGGTCGGCGAGGAACGAGCAGCCCTGGCAACGGTGATCGCAACCCGGCGCCATCATGAAATGATAGACGATGAGCTGGCTCTTGCCGGCGAACAGGTCGCCAAGACGCCTTGGCCCCGCTTCGGTTTCGAAAACGTAATCCTTGCGCAGCTTGAGCCAGGGCAGCTGCCGCCGTTCGGCGGCGACAAGGTCGCGGAACCGTGTCAGTTCCTTCTCGCGCTCGAGGTGCTTGCGATGCGCTTCGAACCAATCTTCGCGCGAAACCACGGCATTGCGTTGCATGACCATCTCCTGTCCTCTCCTGCCAAGGACGTTCGACATCGGCTCAACCCGACACAGCCGCCGCTGTTTCGCTGCATCAGGTAGGGATGCGGCTGGCAAAAAACAAAAACCCGGGCCACTGGCCCGGGTTCTCAAGGCATGAAGGGGAGTTGCGTCAGGCCGCTTTCTCCAGCGCCGGCTGCCATTTCCCGAGTGCTGCCAGATGGTTCATGTGGGCGCGGTGGGTGAAGGCGGCCTGGCCGGCGGCGACATTCGAGGCCTTGCCGCTCCATGCCTTCTGGGGTGCTGCCTGCAGCGCGCGGCCATAGGAGAAGGTGAGCTTCCAGGGGTGCGGGCCGATGGCGTTGATGGCGTTGAGGTTGGCGGTCGCCTCCTCGTCCTCCTGGCCGCCGGAGAGAAACGCGATTCCCGGCACCGCCGCCGGCACCACCTCACGGAACAGCTTGATCGTCTTCTCGGCGACTTCCTCGGGGCTGTCGGTCTTGCCGGATTTCTTGCCGGAGATGACCATGTTGGGCTTCAGGATCGAGCCTTCCAGGACGACGCGCGCCGCGTAGAGCTCGTCATAGAGCTTGACCAGCGTCGTCTTGGAGACGTCGTAGCAGGTGTCGATCGAATGGGCGCCGTCCATCAGCACCTCCGGCTCGACGATCGGCACGATGCCGGCCTCCTGGCAAAGTGCTGCATAGCGGGCCAGCGCATGGGTGTTGGAGCCGATCGAGGTGGCGGAGGGCACGCCCTTGCTGGTGTCGATATCGATCACCGCGCGCCATTTGGCGAAGCGGGCGCCGAGCTTGTAATAATCGGCAAGCCGCTCGCGCAACCCGTCGAGGCCCTCGGTGATGGTGTCGCCGGGAAAGCCGGCCAGCGGCTTGGCGCCGAGGTCGACCTTGATGCCGGGAATGGCGCCGGACGCCTTGATGATGTCGACCAGCGGCGTGCCGTCGGCGGCCTTCTGACGGATGGTCTCGTCATAGAGGATGACGCCGGAAATGTATTTGGACATCGCTTCCTTGGCGCGGAACATCATCTCGCGATAGTCGCGCCGGTTGTCGGCGGTCGACTCGACGCCGATGACGTCAAAACGCTTCTTGATGGTGCCGGAGCTCTCATCGGCAGCCAAAAGGCCCTTGCCGCCGCTCACCATCGCGGCGGCGATATCTTCGAGACGTTCGCTCATGGGTGATCTCCTACGCTGCGTTTGTTCCGCGCTAGCAGAACACTACCGCCAAAGGAATGACGCCGGAAAGCTAGAATCGATTGAAAATCCGGGCGTTTCCGCCGTTCGCGGACTGTTTACCGCTTCAGCACCTCGACGCCGGGCAGCGGCTTGCCTTCCATCCATTCGAGGAAGGCGCCGCCGGCGGTCGAGACATAGGTGAAATCGTCGGCGACGCCGGCATGGTTGAGCGCGGCCACCGTGTCGCCGCCGCCGGCGACCGAGACAAGCTTGCCCGCCTTGGTGCGGGCCGCGGCATGCTTTGCCGCCGCCACCGTGGCATGGTCGAAGGGCTCAATCTCGAAAGCGCCGAGCGGGCCGTTCCAGACCAGCGTCGCGGCGCGGTCGATCCAGTCGTTGACGCTCTGCACGGTCTTTGCGCCGACATCGAGGATCATGCCGTCGGCCGGCACGTCCGAGATGGCGACGGTCTCGCTGGGCGCGCCCGCCTTGAATTCCCTGGCGACCACGCCGTCAGCGGGCAGGATGATGGCGCAGCCGGCCTCGGCCGCCTCGATCATGATCTGTTTCGCAGTGCCGGCGAGGTCATGCTCGCAGAGCGACTTGCCGACATCGGTGCCGCGCGCGGCCAGGAAGGTGTTCGCCATGCCGCCGCCGATCACCAGCGCATCGACCTTCTTCACGAGGTTCATCAAAAGGTCGATCTTGGTCGAGACCTTGGCGCCGCCGACGATGGCCACAACCGGCCGTACCGGATTGCCGAGGCCCTTTTCCAGCGCGTCGAGCTCGGCCTGCATGGTGCGGCCGGCATAGGCGGGCAAATGACGCGCCAGCCCTTCGGTCGAGGCATGCGCGCGATGCGCGGCCGAAAAGGCGTCGTTGACATAGATGTCGCCATTGGCGGCGAGCTTTTCGGTGAAGCCCGGCTCGTTCTTCTCCTCGGCTTTGTGGAAGCGGGTGTTCTCGAGCAGCAGCACGTCCCCGTCCTTCATCGCCGCGACGGCCTCGGCAGCCTTGTCGCCGATGCAGTCGGCGGCGAAGCCGACCGGACGGCCGAGCACTTGCGCCGTCGCGCGGGCGATCGGCTCCAGCGAGAACTCGGCGGAAGGACCGTCCTTCGGGCGACCGAAATGCGCCAGCAGGATCACCTTGGCGCCCTTTTTCGAGAGCTCGGCGATGGTCGGCGCGATGCGCTCGATGCGGGTGGCGTCGGTCACCTTGCCGTCGGCGACGGGAACGTTGAGGTCGACGCGCACCAACACGCGCTTGCCGCCGACGGCGCCGATATCATCGAGTGTCTTGAAGCCGGCCATTCTCGTTCCTTCCTGGTGCCCTGACGCAATTCCGGACGGAAAACCGCCCACACCTTGCCCGGAATTGCATTAGCGAAAACGCGGCGACCTTACCCCGCACCGGGGACGATGCAAGGGTGGCGTTACGGCGCGCGCGCAAAAATAATGTCGTTGTGTGACGTCAGCTCTCTCCTGCTGCCTTTTGCACCGCGGACTCGGGCGCTGGAGCGGCTTCGGCCGGGACCTCCACGGCAGGCGTCCCGGCCGGCTTACGCCGGTTGCGGATGAAGCCGGCGATGCGGTCGACGATCTCGCCGGCGCTCAGGAAAACCGGCACGCGCGCAACCGGCGCCGTCGGCTCGAAGGACAGGCCGAGTCCCGTTATCCTGCCTTTCTCGTCGACGTCGCGCACGATCAGCTCGATCGGGCCGATCACCACGCGGTCGGCATATTCGGGGCGGCCGCCGAGCCGCTCGGTAACGAGCGCCGCGACGGTGAGTTTCTGTTCGGCCTCGGTCAGGCCCGGCGCATAAGCGGCTTCCAGCTCCGCGGCCGAGCGGGCAGGATCGACGGCGAAGGCGCCGAAAAAGTCGGCGTCCTCCGGATCGACCACGGCGCGGCTGGCGAACAGCTTATCGAGCAGGCGCGGGTAGCGGTCCGGCACGAAGATGTAGACCTGATCGCCGGCGGCGAGCCTGCCCATGTCCTGGAAGCGCATGGAGCGCCCGTCGCGCAAAACCAGCGAGGGTCTCGCCCAGCGCGGGATGCGCTCGCCACGCGCCACCGGGCTGCCGGGCGCGACGCGATAGGCGAGCAGCTCGTGATGCGCCGAGCCCGGCAGTTCGAGCTCGACCTTATCCAGCGGCCCGAGGCGCGCGGGGACGATGAGGCCCAGGCGCCGCGCCAGCGGACCGACCGTCCAGCCCTGGACCACCAGCGACACGAGAACGATGATGAAGGCGGCGTTGAAGATCAGGCGGCCATGCTCGAGGCCGCCCAGCAGCGGCGTGATGGCCAGCAGGATCGAGACTGCGCCGCGCAAGCCGACCCAGGAGACGAAAGCGACCTCGGGACGCGGCAGGCGGAAAGGGATCAGGCAGAGCCAGACGGCCAACGGCCGCGCCACGAAGATCAGGAACAGGCCGAGCAGGATCGCCGGCACCAGGATCGCCGGGAACTGCGAGGGCGTGGCGAACAGGCCGAGGATCAGGAACATGATGATCTGCGCCAGCCACGACATGCCGTCCTGGAAGCGCTTCAGGATGGTAACGGCGCGGATGTCCGAATTGCCGGCGATCAGCCCGGCAAGGTAGACGGCGAGAAAGCCCGAGCCGCCGATTGCGCCGGCCGCCGCGAACACCATCAGCGAGAGCGTCAGCACGAAGATCGGCAACAGGCCATGGTCGAGATTGAGCCGCTCGACAAGACGCACGATGCCAAAGCCGCCGAGCACGCCGATAATGGCACCGACCCCCATATTGGCGAGGAAGCCGAGCAAAAGGTTGGTGGCCAGCACATTGGCTTCAGGGTTCGCATGCGCGGCGATGATCTCGACCAGGGTGATGGTGAGGAAGATGGCGATCGGATCGTTGGTGCCCGATTCCACTTCGAGCGTCGAACGCACGCGCTCGCGCAGATGGATTTCGCCGGCACGCAGCAGGAAGAACACGGCGGCCGCATCGGTCGAGGCGACGGCGGCGCCGAGCAGCGAGGATTCGAGCCAGTTGAGGTTAAGCAGATAATAGGCGGCCACGCCGAAGATGCCGGTGGTGAGGATGACGCCGATCGTGGCCAGCGACAGCGCCGGCCCGGCCGCCTGGCGCAGCGCGTTGAGCGGCGTGCCGAAACCGGAATCGAACAGGATGATGGCCAACGCAAGTGAGCCGGCAAAATAAGCCAGCCGCGCATTGTCGAATTCGATGCCGAGGCCGTCGACGCCGGTGGCAAGGCCGATGCAGAGGAAGAGGAGCAGCAAAGGAGCGCCGAAACGGAAGGCGATCAGGCTCGAAAACGCGGCGGCGACGATGAGCGCCGTGCCGACCAGCGTCACGAGATAGATCGCATGCTCCATCCGCCAGTGCCCCTCAAGTCCCTCTCATTTGTCGATTTACGGGAGAGTGGGGCGAAGACATGACCAGTGCAAGGCAACAGCATGTTTTTTGGCTCAGCCGGCCGATAAAAAACGCCCGGCCAAGCCGGGCGTTTCAAAACTCTGAAGCGCGCCTGGATCAGGCGATGGTCTTGCCGAAGGCGACGGCGGTGTCGCCCATGCGGTTCGAGAAGCCCCATTCATTGTCGTACCAGGACAGGACCGAAACGAAGTTGCCGTCCATGACCTTGGTCTGGTCGAGCGCCACGATCGAGGAATGCGGATCGTGGTTGAAGTCGATCGACACATTCGGGTGATGGGTGACCGAGAGCACACCCTTGAGCTTGCCCTTCGAAGCGGCGATGAGCGCCTCGTTGATCTCCTGCGGCGTGGTCGAGCGCTTGGCGATGAACTTGAAGTCGACGACCGAGACATTCGGGGTCGGCACGCGGATCGAGATGCCGTCGAGCTTGCCCTTGAGGTCGGGCAGCACGAGGCCGATCGCCTTGGCGGCGCCCGTCGACGTCGGGATCTGCGACAACGCCGCGGCGCGGGCGCGGTAGAGGTCCTTGTGCATGGTGTCGAGCGTCGGCTGGTCGCCGGTATAGGAGTGGATCGTCGTCATCATGCCCTTCTCGATGCCGACGGTCTCGTGCAGCACGGCCGCCAGCGGCGCCAGGCAGTTGGTGGTGCAGGACGCGTTCGAGATGACGATGTGGTCCTTGGTCAGCTTGTCGTGGTTGATGCCGTAGACGACGGTGAGGTCGGCGCCTTCGGCCGGGGCCGAGACGATGACGCGCTTGGCGCCGGCGGTCAGATGCGCGGCGGCCTTGTCGCGGGCGGTGAAGATGCCCGTGCATTCGAGCGCGATGTCGATGCCGAGCTCTTTCCACGGCAGTTGGGTCGGATCCTTGATCGCGGTGACCTTGAACTTCTCCTTGCCGACCGAGATCTGGTCGCCGTCGACGGTCACCTCATGCGGGAAGCGGCCATGCACGCTGTCGTAGCGCAGCAGATGCGCGTTGGTCTCGACCGGGCCGAGGTCGTTGACGGCGACAACCTCGATGTCCTTGCGGCCGGATTCATGGATGGCGCGCAGGATGTTGCGGCCGATGCGGCCAAATCCGTTGATGGCAACTCTGACGGTCATTGTTCTCTCCCTTGGGGGCTGGAAAGCGGATGGTCCACAGTTTCATAACGGCGGAAGGCGCAAGAATCCAGCCGCAGAACGTCGCATTTAAATCGATTAGGTTGGTCCAGCCCGGCAGAGCCGTCAATCGGCTTTGCCGGGCCCGAGCCAATCCCTACTTGCCGTGCAGGCGGGTTTCGACCGCCTTGGCCGCGGCCTCGGCGGTGATRCCGAAATGCGGATAGAGCTGCTCGATCGAGCCGGAGGCGCCAAAACCGTGCATGCCGATGAAAATGCCGTCGGTGCCGATCAGGTGATCCCAGCCCTGGCGGATACCGGCCTCGATCGCGACCTTCACCTTGGCGTTGCCGATGGTCTTGGCGCGATAGTCGTCGCTCTGCTGGTCGAACAGCTCGAAGCAGGGCACCGAGACGACGCGGGTCGGATGGCCGTGCTTTTCCAAGAGGTCGCGCGCGCCGAGCGCGATCTCGACCTCGGAGCCGGTGGCGAAGATCGTCACCACGGCCTCGCCGTTTGCGGCGGCAAGCTCGTAGGCGCCTTGGCTTGAGAGGTTCTTCTGCGAATGCTCGGTCCRCACGGTCGGCAGGTTCTGGCGGGTCAGCGCCAGGGTCGAGGGCGTCTTTTCCGATTCCAGCGCAATCTGCCAGCATTCGGCGGTCTCGACCGCGTCGGCCGGGCGGAAGACATTGTGGTTCGGGATGGCGCGAAGTGCCGCCAGGTGCTCGACCGGCTGGTGGGTCGGGCCGTCCTCGCCGAGGCCGATCGAATCATGCGTCATGACGAAGATCGAACGGATGCCCATCAGCGAGGCCAGGCRCATCGAGGGGCGGGCATAGTCGGAGAAGCACAGGAAGGTGCCGCCATAGGCGATCAGGCCGCCATGCAGCGTCAGGCCGTTGATCGCCGCCGCCATGCCGTGCTCGCGAATGCCGTAATGGACATAGCGCTGGCCGTAGTCGTCCGGCGTGATGTTCTTCGTCTGGCTGGTCTTGGTGTTGTTGGAGCCGGTGAGATCGGCCGAGCCGCCGATGGTCTCCGGCACCGCCCCGTTGWTGACTTCCAGCGCCATTTCCGACGACTTGCGGGTGGCGACCTTCGGCTTGTCGGCCGACAGCTTCTTCTTGTAGTCGGCGATGACTGCGTCGAAATTCGACGGCAGCTTGCCGGCGAGGCGACGCTCGAACTCGGCCTTCAGCTTCGGCTCGGCCTTGGCCAGGCGGCCTTCCCAGTCGGCGCGCGCCTTGGCGCCGCCCTTGCCGACCGCGCGCCAGCTGTCGAGGATGTCGGCCGGGATCTCGAAGGGCGGCGACTCCCAGTTGAAGAATTTGCGCGCGCCGGCGATTTCCTCGGCGCCGAGCGGCGAGCCATGCGCCTTGTTGGTGCCGGCCTTGGTCGGTGCGCCGAAGCCGATGGTGGTCTTGCAGGCGATCATCGTCGGCTTGTCGGAATGGCGCGCCGCCTCGATGGCGTAGGCGATCGCTTCCGGATCGGTGCCGTCGATGTGGCTGGCGTTCCAGCCGCTAGCCTGGAAGCGGGCGACCTGGTCGGTGTTGTCGGCTAGCGAGACCGGGCCGTCGATCGAGATGTTGTTGTTGTCCCAGAAGACGATCAGCTTGTTGAGCTTCAGATGTCCGGCCAGCGCGATGGCTTCCTGGGAGACGCCTTCCATCAGGCAACCGTCCCCAGCCAGCACATAGGTGTAGTGGTTGACGAGGTCGTTGCCGAAGGCGGCGTTCATGATGCGCTCGCCGAGCGCGAAGCCGACCGAATTGGCGAGGCCCTGGCCGAGCGGACCGGTGGTGGTCTCGATGCCGGCGGCATGGCCGTATTCGGGGTGGCCGGCGGTCTTGGAGCCGAGCTGGCGGAAATTCTTGATCTGGTCGATCGTCATGTCCTCATAGCCGGTGAGGTAGAGGAGCGAGTAGAGCAGCATCGAGCCGTGGCCGGCCGACAGGATGAAGCGGTCGCGGTCGGCCCAGTGCGGCGCCTTGGCGTCGAATTTCAGGAAACGGCTGAACAGAACCGTGGCGATATCGGCGCAGCCCATCGGCAGGCCGGGGTGACCGGAATTCGCCTTCTCGACGGCGTCCRTGGAAAGGAAACGGATCGCGTTGGCCATCCGATCATGTTGTTCACGCGAGGTCATGCTTCCTCCGGAAGTGGGTTGGAGCCTGGGGAGAACCCTTGGAAAAGGATGCCGCGACACATAGCAGGCGCGGCCTTTTAGTCAACAAATCGGGACGGATTTTGCTGGGCTCGCGATGGCATCGAGCGCCTTACATTAGCGATAGCGGGGGACAGTCGCGAGAGCTTTGTTGACGCGCCCTTCACCCGGCGCCTAATCTTTCCGAGGTAACGCGTTCTGAATGCGCGCGATTCGGTGATGGGCAGGGCATAGGACGAGGCCATGACCGGGGAAACGACCCTCAAGGAAGTCATCGCCAGGCTGGGCAAGGCCATGGAAGGGCTGGAAAACGCCGTGGCGGCGAAGCTCGAGCATGAGCGCGATTATTCGGAAGCCGAGGCCGAGGTGCAGCGCATGAACGCCGACCGCTCGCGCCTGGCGCAGGAGCTCGACAATTCCGAAGCGCGCGCCGAACGGCTGGAGGATGCCAACAAGGAAGTGTCGCGGCGGCTGGTGACCGCCATGGAAACCATCCGCGCGGTTCTGGACAGGTAAGGCAATGGCACAGGTCACGGTTTCCATCGACGGCAAGCAGTACCGGATGGCTTGCGACGAGGGCCAGGAAGAGCATCTGATCGACCTTGCCGAGCGCTTCGACCGTTATGTCTCGCATCTGAAGGATTCCTTCGGCGAGATCGGTGACCAGAGGCTCACCGTCATGGCCGGCATCATGGTGATGGACGAGCTCTCGGAGCTCACCAAGCGCGTCAAGGGCATGGAGAGCGAGGTGCTCACCTTGCGCAAGACGCGCGACGAGGCGCTGACCAAGGCCGACAAGAGCGACAGCGTGCTCACGACCGCGCTCGGCGCGTTGGCGCAGCGCATGGAAGATCTCGCGGCGACACTCGCGATAAAGAAAGCCTGAGCGGCTTATCCTCTATCGGAAGTAGAAAATCCTGCTGCGGATCACTAGTGGCGACGAAAATTTTTATTCCGCGAGGGCCGCGGCCATCGTGCGCGGCGTTTTACCGACGCCGCGATGGTGCTAGGGTTTGGAGCCGGCGACGGCCAGCCGCAAAGCCGGCTACAATTTTTCAAAAAGGGYAGGGATAGGCCATGAGTCTTCGTATCAACGATATCGCGCCGGATTTCACGGCCGAGACCACGCAGGGCACCATCAAGTTCCACGACTGGATCGGCGACGGCTGGGCGGTGCTGTTCAGCCATCCGAAGAATTTCACCCCGGTCTGCACCACCGAACTCGGCACCATGGCCGGTCTCGAAGGCGACTTCAAAAAGCGCAACGTCAAGATCATCGGCATCTCGGTCGATCCGGTGTCGAGCCACGAAAAGTGGCAGGCCGACATCAAGACCGCCACCGGCCATACGGTGAACTATCCGCTGATCGGCGACAAGGACCTCCATGTCGCAAAGCTCTATGAAATGCTGCCGGCAGGCGCCGGCGAAAGCTCGGAGGGCCGCACGCCGGCCGACAACGCCACCGTGCGGTCGGTCTACGTCATCGGCCCGGACAAGAAGATCAAGCTGGTGCTGACCTATCCGATGACCACGGGCCGCAACTTCGACGAGATCCTGCGCGTCATCGATTCCATCCAGCTGACCGCCAAGCACCAGGTGGCGACCCCGGCGAACTGGAAGCAGGGCGACGACGTCATCATCACCGCCGCGGTTTCCAACGAGGACGCGATCAAGCGCTTCGGTGCCTATGAGACGGTGCTGCCGTATCTGAGGAAGACCAAGCAGCCCTCGGCGTAGCTCTTCCTTCTCGCCGTTCAACGGGGAGAAAGGGCTAATTCGCCACCTTCGCCAAACAAAAAAGGCGGCGCCGAAGCGCCGCCTTTTCTTTTCGATATCGAGCTTTGGTTAAGCCGCCGGCTGCGCTTCGATGGTGCGCAGCGCCTGGGTTTGGCGCTTGGCGGCGGCCTTGACCGCGTCCTGCACCTTCTCGAAGGCGCGCACCTCGATCTGGCGCACGCGCTCGCGGCTGATGTCGAACTCGGCCGACAGCTCTTCGAGCGTCAGCGGCTCCTCGGCGAGGCGGCGCGCCTCGAAGATGCGCCGCTCGCGCTCGTTGAGGACCGACAGGGCGCCCGACAGCATGGCACGCCGGTTTTCCAGCTCGTCCTGCTCGATCAGCATCTCTTCCTGGCTTTCGTGGTCGTCGACCAGCCAATCCTGCCATTCGCCGGACTCGCCTTCGCTCGCCCGGATGGGGGCGTTGAGCGAAGCGTCGCCCGACAGGCGGCGGTTCATCGACACCACTTCGGCCTCGGAAACATTGAGGCGGGTGGCGATCTCGGCGATCTGGTCGGGCTTCAAGTCGCCTTCGTCGAGCGCCTGGATCTTGCCCTTCACCTTGCGCAGATTGAAGAACAGACGCTTCTGGTTGGCGGTGGTGCCCATCTTGACCAGGCTCCACGAGCGCAGGATGTATTCCTGGATCGAGGCCTTGATCCACCACATGGCATAGGTGGCGAGCCGGAAACCACGCTCCGGTTCGAATTTCTTCACGGCCTGCATGAGGCCGACATTGCCTTCCGAGATCACCTCGCCGATCGGCAGGCCGTAGCCGCGATAGCCCATGGCGATCTTGGCGACGAGCCGCAAATGGCTGGTGACGAGCTTGTGGGCGGCCGAAGTGTCCTGATGCTCGGCGTAGCGTTTCGCGAGCATGTACTCTTCCTGCGGCTGAAGCATCGGGAAGCGGCGGATTTCTTCCAGGTAGCGGGCGAGACCGCCTTCACCGGAAACGATACTGGGTAATGATTGGGCCATGATAGCGCCCCTCTCTCTTTGGAGTGGATGCCCCCGAAGCGGCGGGCATTCGTCACGGATGCCAAAGGCTCATCCGCGACAACCTGTATATATAGGAACAAAACCAGAAAAGACAGGCATTTGTTCAACGCTAAACAGTCTGTCACGCTGAAGTGAACAACGCCGGTCAGGTTTTTTGATGGCTGGTTTGCAGCTTGTTCGTGGCGGGTCGTCTCAAAGTTTCCGGAAGTCGCCGACGAGTTCCTCCATGTCTCCCGGTATCGGCGCTTCGAACCTCATCGTTAGATGGGTGGTCGGGTGCTCGAATTCAAGGAGCCAGGCGTGCAGGGCCTGCCGGGGAAAGGCCTTGACCTTGGTTTTCAAGGGTTCCCGCAGCCGGTTGGCCTTGGTGCGGAAGGCTTGGCCATAGTCCGGGTCGCCGATCACGGGGTGGCCGATATGGGCCATGTGGACGCGAATCTGGTGGGTGCGGCCGGTCTCCAGCCGGCATTCGACGAGGCTCGCGGTGGCGAAAGCCTGCTGTGCCTCGCCGAAGCGCTCGACGACGCTGAAATGCGTGACGGCATGACGGGCATCGTCACGGCTTTCCGGCACCACCGCGCGGCGGACGCGGTCGGCGGCGCGGCCGAGCGCAGCGTCGATCGTGCCGGTCGGCCGCTGCGGGATGCCCCAGACCAGCGCCAGATAGGCGCGCTCGAGGTCGCCGGTGCGGCCATGGTCGGCAAAGGCCTCCGACAGGGCCTTATGCGCCCGGTCGGTCTTGGCCACCACCATGACGCCGCTGGTCTCCTTGTCCAGCCGGTGCACGATGCCCGGCCGCCTCACGCCGCCGATGCCGGAGAGACTATCGCCGCAATGGTGGATCAGCGCGTTGACCAGCGTGCCGGTCCAGTTGCCGGCGCCGGGATGGACGACCAGCCCCGCCGGCTTGTTGATGACGATCAGCTCGTCGTCCTCATAGAGGATATCGAGGGGGATGTCCTCGCCCTGCGGCTCGGCCGGCTCAGGTGCCGGCACCAGAATCTCGACCCGCTCACCGACTATCAGCTTGCGCTTGGTYTCCAGCACCTGCTTGCCGGCGACAGAGACGGCGCCTTGGCGGATCAGCGCCTGCACGCGGCTGCGCGACAGCTCCGGTCCGAGCTTGGCGGCGAGCCATTGGTCGAGGCGCTGGCCGGCGGCGTCCGCATCGGCTTCCAGCACGACGGCTTCGCCGGATTCCTCGTCCGCCAATTCGTCCTCTATCAATATCGGGGTCTCTTCGTTATGAGCGCTCATCGAAACCCATTGCGGATTGTTTAGCCATGGCCCGGCCGATCGCCGAAGAAGATGAGGAAAAGCCGCTCGACCCCGCGGCCGAGAACGTGCGCCGCAAGCTCGTCCGCTTCATGATCGTCAATCTCGGCCTTCTGTTCCTCGCCCTTATGGTGGTGATCGGGGCGCTTGTCTACAAAGCCCGCAACGCGCCGGTGGCCGGACCGGCGCCCGCCGGCGATGTCCAGGCTCCGGCCGGCGCGCCGCTCTCGGGCGACATCGTGCTTCCGGTCGGCGCCAAGGTGATCAGCCAGTCGCTCTCCGGCAACCGCCTGTCGATCGACGCCGAGCTTGCCGACGGCAGCCATTCGGTCTTCGTCTACGACATTGCCGAGCGCCGCATCGTCGGCCAGTTCGCGATCCGCAACAAATGAGCCCGCAACAAATAAGCGGCTTTGCCGAACGCCGCAGCGTCGCGACCGTGGCGCTCGTCGTCGCCAATTACGACGAGGCGGTTCGCTGGTATGTCGAGYGGCTCGGCTTCGTGCTCATCGAGGATGTCGACCTTGGCGGCGGCAAGCGCTGGGTCACCGTCGCGCCGGCGAATGGCCAGGGAGCACGGCTGCTCCTGGCGCAGGCATCCGGCGAGGAGCAGGCAAGCCGCATCGGCAACCAGACCGGCGGCCGGGTCTTCCTCTTCCTCGAGACCGAGGATTTTTCCCGTGACCATCAGGCGATGCTCGCCAAGGGCGTCGAGTTCCGCGAGGCGCCGCGCCACGAGGCCTATGGCACGGTGGCGGTCTTTGCCGATCTCCACGGCAATCTCTGGGACCTGATCGAGCCGAAACGGCAGGGCTGACCCGGCCCGCTTAGGTCTTTTGTTCTGTCGCAGATTCTTACCGGAAAGCCGTACGACACTTTTCCGGAATCTGCTCAGTTGCTTTTTCCCGGCCGCCAGCCTATGTAGCCGGTTCTTGAGCGCGCCCATCGTCTAGCGGTCAGGACACCGCCCTCTCACGGCGGGAACAGGGGTTCGATTCCCCTTGGGCGTACCAAGCTTCCAAAACCGACTTTCGAAGAGTCCGGGAGGCTGGTCATTCCGCACCAAGGGAGACGGCGGCTGCGGATTCGGCTGCGGTTCTTTCGCGTGATGCTCGCTCCAACAACATCGACAGGTGTTGGAGATGCATCGATTGTGCATCCTCGAGCAACTGCAGAAAGTTGGATGCCTTTCCCCTCGGTAGCCGATGGCGCTTCAGGGCAGCTATCCGCGCCCGTTGGCGCCTGATGTGCTGCTCGGCCAGCAGGACGTGCCGTTCCGCCATTTGGATGTCGTCGGCGAGAGCCATAGGCAGAAACGATTCGGGCGGCCAGGTGGTTCCGCTGGCAGGGCCGTCACTCACAACGCGTCTGGTGCTCCTCCGACGACCCGCGGCGGTTCCAACTTACAGCTGCCGACGCCGTATCGTTTCGGCGAGTTCGGCAAAGGCGTCCACTATACCCTCGCCGTTCTTGGCGCTCACGAACTTGACGCTCGATCGCGGCAGCTGGCCGATCTCTTCGGCGCTGCCGGGGGCTTCGGCGAGATCGATCTTGTTCACGAGCGCCCGGTATGGCCTGCCTGGAAATCGCGTCTCGAAGCTGCGAACCAGTTCGACCATGCGCGTCACCGTTTGCGGGCGCGTCACGTCCGACACGACGATCGCCGCCGACGCGCCGGTCACGTAGACGGTGTCGAAGATACGCGTCCCGAAATCGCCGTCGGTGTCCCATAAAACAAGGCGAGCCGCCTCGCCCCCGCGAAGCGGATCGGCCGGAACGTCGTAGCTCAGCACCTCGACGCCGAGCGTGGATTTGTATTCGCCGTCGAAACGATCATGAACGAGGCGGTACATGATCGAGGTCTTGCCCACGCCCATGTCACCCAGCAGCATGACCTTTGCGCTAACCATCACTGAAGGCGCTCGGCTTGGAACACGTTTTCGAAGGTGACCCGGCGGTTCCCTTCGCTCGGCACGTCGGAGATCGGTACTGACGACGAGCGCGAGACCACGAACAATCGCGATGGCTCGATCCCGAGCGAAACCAATTTGCGCACCACCTGATCGGCTCTCTTGCGGGCAACCACGCGGTTGGTCGATTCCGTCCCGGTATCGTCCGCGTGGCCGACAATCCGGATTCTCAGGTCGTTGCCGGCAAGAAGTCCGGCCAGATCTTGGATCTGTTGCTCAGCCTGTTTGTCATCGGCAAACGCGTCGTTCGTGCCGAAGAAGATCGCCGTCGAGGCCATGAAGCGATCGAGCCGCTCGGCGGGGCTGTCGGCTATCGACCGCACCGCCTCGTATTGCTGGTTTCTGGTTTTTGCTTCCTCGGCCATCGCCGCGCGTATCTCGTCGATGCCCGCCCGCAGGCCGGCAAGGGATTGCAGCTCCTCCTGGCTCGGCCCGCGCGTCCGGTCGATACGGGCCTGCAGGCCCGCGAGAGACTGCCGCTGGCCGGCGAGCGCTTCGCCGGTTTCGCCGGCGGACTTGCGCAGGCCGACAAGGGATTGTTGCAGCTCGGCGATCGCCCGCCGGTTGTCGTCGATGCCCGCCTGGAGACCGGTCACCGACTGGCGCAGGGCGTCGATATCGGCACGCAGCGCCGCCGACTGTTCCATGCCCGGCACGACGCCAATCCGGCCGACCACCTGATAGGGCGCAGCGGCCTTGGCCAGGGCGTCGATCAGCGGAGCCGTCCGCACCTGGCTTGGTTCTATGCCGGAGACCGAGACGCTGCGATTGCGGTGGTCGAAATCCAGGCGCAGGGGGAACGTTTCCAGCAGCGGTTCCTTGCCGGCCAGTTCCTGGAGCGCATCGTTGGTGCGGCGTTCCAGCATGGTGCGGCTCCAATAGACGCTCGCCAGCCATGCCAGCCCGGCGGCGACGAGAGCCGCGAGCACGAACAGGGCGACCTTTCCGCCCCGACGCGGTTTGGGCTCGGCGGCGGGATCGGCTTCGATGGAGGTGGCCAGCGAAGCCAGCGTGGCGGCATCGCAGTCCTTGCCGCCGTCCATGCTCTCGATCGTGTCGAAGAAAAGCGAATTGATCCTGGCGTTGTCGATCGGGCGAAGGGGGCCGATGCATTCCGCCGCCAGGATGAACCGGGGCGAAGCGCGAAGCACGATCTCGCGTCCGCCGAAATCGAGCTGCTGCAGATTGCCTTCGCCGGCCAGGGCCTGGACGGAAAATTCCAGGATCGCCGCCACCATCGCGCTCAGCAGGTCGGCGCGCTCGTCGGAGGTCTCGTCGCGCTTCCAGTCCGCGACGAGGCGTCCGTTGCCGCGCTCGATCATCAGCAGCCGGTTGACGCGCGGCGGACTGGCGTTTGCCAGAACGAACTCGCTGATCGGACGGCCCGTCGCCAGCGACTTGATGCGCCCGATCCACAGTTCCGTCGATGTGAGCGCATTGAGGCGCTGCTCCAGCCGCGCGACGAGTTCCTTGAAGGCGTTCGCCACGGCCGCGCTGACCAGCCGGCCCGTGATCGGGTAGAGCGCGTCGACCATGAGGTCGCGCGAGTTCCTGATCTCGCTGCGGATCGCGGAGACTACCGACGGCGCGATGACATTGGCCAGCTCGCGCGGCCGAACGACTTCGGCGCGTTCCAACGCGGCGACGAGGATGTCGGCCGTTGCGGTTTCGAGCCGTTCGGGGCTGCCGATATATTGCTGAAGGAGAAGGACGTCCGCTCCCAGCGCCTCGAGACGCGCCGCCTCCGTTTGAAAGAGCAGTTTTCTAAGCTGCTCGATCTCACGGTTCTGGCCGGCGGCGGACGTCATGCTACTTTCCCGCGCGGCCGGATCCTAGCCCGCTGATGGTCGCTCCAAGGTCCGAAATCGCGGCGCCGATGTCCCTTTGCGAGGCGAGCCGCTTCTGTTCGGTCTCCCGCTCGAGCTCCAGGACGTGTGCCTGCAGTGCCGCGAGCTCCTTCGCAAAGTCCGCCTGGAGCTGCTTGATGCTGGCCTGCATCTCCTCGCRCAGACCGGCCAGATTGCTTTCGAGCGATCGCTGCGCGCCTCCGAACAGGAGATTGCGAACCTGATCGATCGTGGCCTCGGCATGGATCGTGGCTTCCGACCCATTGGCGGAGACAGCTCCATCCGCGGCTTTTGCGGCTTGCTCGGCGGCTTTCATTTTCTTTCCTCGGCTCTCACGCTCACTGACACTGTGACGACCGTTATATCAAATCCTAATTCGTGTGACAGGCAACCGACTTATTGCCGTCGTCGGCTGTCGAGCGTCGGGCGTGGCATTTACGCAGCCCTGTCCATCGTCACCTACCGCAATGACGAGGCTCACGCCAGTCGTCCTACGACCCGGGTCGGACCGAGCTTATCCGCCCCTTACCACAAACGAGCGTGGCAGGAACGACGCCTGGTTCAAGTGCGATCAGGCTGCCGCCGAATGTGACTTTCGTCATCTTCGGTCCTGACCTTCGTCAAGTGTCGCAATCCCGCGAAACGGCATAGATCACGCCTGAACGCTGCGCGACGGCGGATGTGATTTTTCGACGGGAGGTTCCCAGATGGGATTTTTGGACAGTCTGCAAAGCGCATTGCAGGGCGGGCAGCAGGGCGGAGGCTCGAACCTCCTGGCCGATGCGCTGACCAGCGTCGGCGGTTACCAGGGCGTGCTTGCCATGCTGCAGAAGTCAGGTCTCGGCGACCGCGTCGAATCCTGGCTGAGCACCAACGCCGCAAATCTTCCGATCGCGCCCGACGAGATCAAGGCAGCGCTCGGCGATCAGCGCCWGCAGCAACTGGCGAGCCAGTTCGGGATTCCTCTGGATCAGGTGGCCGGCGTCCTGGCTCAGCATCTTCCGGCGGCCGTCGACAAGGCTAGCCCCGACGGCGTGCTTGCGACACGCAACAGCTGACACCTACGGGCGGCAAGACAATCAAGAGATGACTTCGCGGCAACCAGGCCGCGCGGCTCGACGGCAGCATCGCTGTCCAGCTGGAAACGAGAGGGCAAACGTGTGAGCAAGCAAGACGAGCTGATCAGCAAATATGCGGCGGACCTGAGGGTCAAGTGCGGCCTTACGGCGGACATGGATCTCCTGACGAAAGTGACGAAGGGCTGCGGCCCGGCGATCTACGACAAGGATGCATCCACCGTCTCGGCCTCGGACAAGGAGGAACTGGAACGGGTCAAGAAGAATTTCCTCGTCAAAAGACTGGGGCTGGCCGACGATGCCGGCCTGGATGCGGGGCTCGCCAGGGTCGTCGACCAGTACGGCCGGACCAATCGCAACAAACATCGCGCGGTCTTCTACTATCTGCTCGTCAAGCATTTCAGGCGCGAGAGCGTCTTCGCCTGACGGCGCAAACAGGCAAATGGGGCAGAGCAATTCCAGGAAAAGTGCGTGCGGTTAAGTTCGGCGCTTGCGCCGTAAACTTCCGTCCGGAATTGCGTCCAAACAAGGAGATAGGGCGGTTCGCCGTTTCCGTGGAACGGTGAAACGCCCCTAAAAGAGGAGATGGGGATGCTGAAAGAATTCCAGGAATTCATTTCCGAGGGCAATGTGATGGACTTGGCCGTCGGCGTCATCATCGGCGCCGCCTTCTCCAAGATCGTCGATTCGCTCGTCAACGACATCATCATGCCGATCGTCGGCGCGATCTTCGGCGGGCTGGACTTCAACAATTACTTCTTCGGGCTGTCCTCGAACGTCCATTCGGCCACGCTGGCCGATGCCAAGAAAGAGGGCGCGGTCTTCGCCTATGGTTCATTCATCACGGTCGTGCTGAATTTCCTGATCCTTGCCTTCATCATCTTTCTGATGGTCAAGGCGGTGAACAATCTGCGCAAGCGGCTGGAGCGCGAGAAGCCTGCCGCTGCCGCGGCCCCGCCGCCGGCCGACGTGCAGCTCCTGACCGAGATCCGCGACCTGCTCGCGAGAAAATAACGGGATCGTTCGATGCGGCCGGGCGCAGGACGGGCCGTATCGCATCGCCTATCCTCATTTTGGTCCGCAAGCCTTCGCGACCGACCAGCGGAAATCCTCCGGCACAGTATTCCGCCTTCAACAAGGTCGCGAACCATGTGGCAAAGCTTCGGACAATGAAGATCGTTGCGGAATTGCTGACGGCGCTCGACGAGACCATGCTGACCGTGAAAGGCCATCTGGCCGAAATGGATACCGAGCAGCTCAACGCGCTCGTGGGCCTGCTTGCGCCTCGCCCGTCGATCGGCAGCGCCGAAATGGTTCTGACCATATTGGCGCTTCGTGAAATCGAAGCTCGCAATCCGGTAAAGAGCTAGCCGTCGAGAGGCATCGGCGGCCATATTCCCAGACCTGCCGCCAAGAGCAGGAGCTCAGGCAACCAGACTGCCCGTGGCTTCCCCCAAAACCCCGAGCCGCGGGCCTTTCTGAGCGCTCGGTCGCCCTGCCGTCGCCATGCCGGACAGGCCCCCGGGAACGCGCGTTAGCCCGCAAGATCGTTCAGCCTATCGTTTTTATGGCCAGCTCGGTCCTGTTCTTGGCGCCGCACTTCTCCAGGATCGTGCTGACGTAATTCTTTATCGTACCCTCGGCCAGATGCAGCTGCGCGCCGATCTCGCCATTGCTCTTGCCTTCGACGATCAGTTTCAGGATTTCGTTCTCACGCGCGGTGAGGTCGTTGCGGATCGACACRCTCGCCGGGGCGTGCCGCGGGCGCAACCGCTTGAATTCCTGGAGAATTTTCGCGGCAACAGCGGGTGAAAGCGCGGATTGGCCGTTCGCCACGGTCCGGATCGTCGCCGCGATCTCGTCGATCCTGGAGTCCTTCAACAGATATGCCTTGGCTCCGGCGCTCACGGCCTCGAAAATCAGCTCGTTGGTCTCGAACGTGGTCAGGACCACGATGCCGGTGCCTGGAAATTCGCGCAGGATGCGCTGGGTCGCCGTGACGCCGTCGGCGCGCGGCATTTGCAGATCCATCAGGACGACGTCCGGACGGTAGCGGCGCGCGAACTCGATCGCCTGCTCGCCATCGGCGGCGGCGCCGACGATTTCGAAATCGTCGTTTTGCTGCGCAAGCAGCGTGGCAAGGCCTTCCCGGATCAATGTCTGATCCTCGGCGATCAACACGCGTATCCTTTCGGGTTTGGAGTGCGGATCGGTCATCTGGCGATACGCTCGCCGCCGCTGGGTCGTTCGTTCGTCGCCGATACTGTCAGGGGCAGGGAGGTCCGGACCAGCGTACCCGCTCCCGGTGCGCTTTCCACCGCGCATCGTCCCCCCGCGAGCTCGGCAAATTCGGCCATTCCAATCAACCCGAAATGCCCCTGTTTGGAGATGGTCCCGTCAAAGCCGCTTCCGTCGTCGCGGATATCGACAACAAGGCTTCGGCCAGCTTCCGTTTCCTCCACGGCCGCGTCGAACCGGACCTGCCGCGCCTTCGCGTGCGCCTCGACGTTGCGCAACGCCTCGCCGACGATGCGCCTGATCGTCGTCGCGTGATCCTGCAAACCGGCACGGGCTCCATCGTCGATCCGCGTGGAGACCTCGATGCCGGTCTGCCGCGCGAAGTCCGACAGCATCTCTTCGACATCCGAACCCGGCTCGAGGTCGTCGGGCATCCTGAGCCTGGCGATGGCGTCGCGCGCCCGCGCCAAGCCGKTTATCGCGGCCTCCTCGGCAATCGCGAGCCCGTCCGAGACGCGAGCAGGATCGGTCGCCAGAAAATGCCGCGTCAGCCGGATCTGGGTCAGCAATGCGATGATCGAATGCACGAGCGTGTCATGCAGGTCGCGCGCCAGGCGCAGCCGCGTGCGGGCGAGCGAAGCGAAGCGCACCTCGGAGTTGGCGGCTTCGAGCTGTTGTTCCATCAAGCGCCGGGCGCGCCGCTCGCTTTCGAACATGATCTCGGCCTGGCGCGCCGTGAAGTCGGGCATCGCGATCACGACGTAGTGCGATTGATCGCCGTTCCATAGGATGACTGCCGTGACGGGGCGGTCCAGCCCCGGCAGCTCGGCCCGCACACCCGACAAGGCGATCACATCGCGGCGTCCCTCGGACAAGGCCGCCATTTCCGCCTCCATTCCGACCAGCAGCGTGCACAGGCAGCAGTCCGCGCCAAGGGCAGGGAGCCACTCGACCAGGCGCCCCACCTTTTGCTGGACTGTCCTGTCAGCCCGCAAAACAGCAAGCCCGATGACTTCCGCTTGCGCGGCCGGCAGTAATTCTGTGCCGATATCGATCATTTGTTCTCGCAAAAACAGCCGAGGGCGCGGCAGTCCACTTTGACGTAAGCCCGAACCGGCCGCAAACGAATATGACTTTCGTCATATCATCCCTGACTTTCGGCAGATGTCACTTCCCAGTCTGAAGGCGCTAGATAGCAGTTCGTCGATATCGGCAACCTGTCGACGTGGTTGATCGTTGCCCGGTTCGTCGGCGCAGCGGGCTCGGACCAAGGGAGCAGTGGTTGCCGCGATTTCAGCACTGGGAAAAGGAACGGTGGACGTGGAAACGGTTTCGGCAGTTGCCGATCAGCTTTCAGATATTGGCGGTTCTGTCCGTAACCACGGTCCTGTCGATCTCATTGCTGATCGTCATGCTCCTTACGTTCCAGTGATTCAGGCCACGTCTCGAACCGTGCCGCAAGCCAACCCAAAGGCCGGCTGACATGAAGCTAAATGTCCAGTTCATCAAGCATCCAGGCGCCAAAGAGCGCATGGTGGTGTTGCCGGAATCGCAGTTCCGCATGCTCAAGCGGACCGCGATGGCCGGTGTGGCCGACCTTGACGAACCTGCCCCCAACAGTCCTTTGCCCAAGCGCATCCTCGACAAGATTGCCGCCGGCGAGAACCCGGTCCGCGCCGTCAGGATCCTGCGCGGCCTGAGCGGGCGGCAGCTCGCCGCTCAAGCCGGGATAACCCCGAGCATGCTGTCGCAGATAGAGCGCTCTGGGAAGACTGCCTCCACCAAAACCCTCAGGGCGATCGCGCATATTCTGGATGTGCCGATGGGTGCCATTTCGCCTCATCTGTCCGCCGGAATCGGCGGTGTCCCGACCGATACGGGCAGGACCGTGGCCTGGATCCTGACCTGAGGGGTAGGACGCCCGCGATGGTGCTTGAGTAAGATGAACGCGACAGACAGACGTTCCCCACAGCCGCCGAAGAGGTTCTCCGGGCGGCTGGCCGCGCTGGTCGGGTGCGGCTGCTGCCTGATAGCCATCGCCATCGCTTCGGTGGCAAGCGTTACTTCGTCAGCCGCGCGTGATCCGGGTTCGCTTGCCGTCAACACCGCCGGCAAGGAGCAGCGCATCGCGCCCGGACCGGGGATCGCCTCCGCCTGCAAAGGGCAGAGCTGGGGCCATGAGTCGAGAGAATGCCTGGCCGCGATCCTCAACCGGACCCAAAGCGGACGGCAGCGACCGATCCGCATCATCGCGGATGACGGCGACTCCCAGGCGCAGTGAAAGACCGGTGCTTCTGGCGCAACGTCCCGGATTGAATTAGCATCCCCTCATCGACGCTCCGGCCGCGATCCGACAGGATGCGGAATACGGAGCGCAACGAGAACCGGGCGGCGGTCGCGTGCCTAGGGCTGATCGTTGCGCGGCCAGGCACCGGGAACAAGCGCAGGCGGGAGGAGCCAATGCGGAAGCTGCAGTCGCAAGGCGTTCATCACATCACGCTGGTCGGCGCCGGACGCCAGACCTCGATCGACTTCTGGGAGGGCGTGCTCGGCATGCCTTTCATCTTCGAACAGCCCAATCTCGACAAGGCGAGCGAAAGCCATCTCTATTTCGATCCGGGCGACGGGCGGCTGATCACCGTCTTCACCGACGAGAGCCGCACCCCCGTCAAACGGCGGACGCCGACCGATATCGGCTGCGTCCACCACATCGCGTTCTCGGTGTCGCGGGTCACCTTCCTGCAGGCGGTCGCGCGGCTCGACGAGCGCGGCATCAAGCACAGCGGCGTCAAGGACCGCGGCTTCATGGACTCGATCTATTTCGAGGATCCGCTGGGATTGTTGATCGAGCTTGCTTCCTACCGCTTCGAACCGCCGGCCGGCTTCACCCATGCCGACGTGCTGATGGAGGCGCACAAGGTCCGTGTGGCGCGCGGCGACTACAACATCGCCGAGCTGCATCTGGCCGACGCCATCCAGGCGCTGGTCGAGCGGTCGCGTGAAACATTGTCCGAAAGCAGGGCGCCGAAAAATCCTTATTAACAAGGTCAGAGGGAGGACCGACATGGCAAAAGCTGCAACGAAGAGCGTAAGGAAACCCGCAGCCAAGGCGGCGCCGAAAGCGGCTGCGAAAACCACCGCCAGGGTGACTGCAAAGGCAGCACCCAAAGCGACGGCAAAAACCGCGCCTAAAGCGACGGCAAAAACCGCGCCCAAGGCCAAAGCGAAGCCGGCCAGGAAGCCCGGCATAAAGCTCAGCATGCTGAGGCCGAGCGTCAACAACATGACGGTGCGGGTGTTCGCGCGGGCGRCCGGGCTCGATCCGGCGGAGACCGACGCCTGGGGCCATACGCGTTCGCCGGAGTTCCTGGCGCGCAATCCGGCGCATCTGACGCCGATGATCGAGGACAAGGGCCTGCCGCGCGGCGTGCTGTGGGAAAGCTGCGCCATCATGCAGTATCTCGCCAACAAGCATGGGCTGGATAAGTTCTATCCGAAGGCGCCGGCAAAGCGGGCGATGATCGACAGCGCCATGTTCTACCTGGTCGGCACACTTTATCCTTATGTGGCGCGCGCGACTTATCCGGCGCTCGGCTTTCCGCAATATGCCGGCGAGGTCGGCCACAGCGACGCCCATCCCGACAAGAAATCGGAAGCGCAGAAGGCGGCGATGGCCRCCATCGCCGAGCCGCTCGAGGTGTTTCACTCCTTCTTTCGCGACGGCAAACCGTTCATCGGCGGCAACAACCCGTCGATCGCCGATATAAGGCTGGCGGCAACGCTCGAATTCCTGGCTGTCATCGACTACGCGCTGCCCGGCTGGGCGAAGGAATACATGGCGGYGCTGGAGAAGAAGCTCGGCAAGGCCTATTCGGAGCCGGCCGGCGACGTGCGCGGCTACATCGCGCATGTGAGATCGCAGGCCAGGGCTTAGCCGGCCCTCGCGTTAAGGTTTCGTTTACCCAAGACCTGTCTACTGGGTCCAGTCCTCGCCGCGACCACGGATGTACTGGCGCCATGACGAGGCAAGGGAAAGGTCGGCTGCGTGCCGGCCTTTTGCTTTTCATGGCCATCGCGCGGAAATCACGACAGTATGATTGCGCTGCCGACAGGCGGGCTGAAATCCTATTGTCATCCTCGTCATGGATCGTACGATGCTGTCAGGGGGGCGGAGCGGCGGCGACGAGGACCTGCGATGAACACGGCAAGATTTCTGGTGATAGCGGGGGCGTTGTCGGTTGTGCCCTTTCCATCGGCCGCCGCATCGCTCAACAGCATGAACGAGGTCGGCGCCGCCCTGCTCGCCTGCTGGACACCGCCGGCCAATACCGACAACTCCTCGGTCACGCTCAGCTTCAGCTTCAAGCGCGACGGCTCGCTGATCGGGCCGCCGAAGACAACCGCCATCCATGTCGGCGGTGACGAYAAGGCGCGCAAGGCCTATGTCGACGCGGCGACCAAGGCCATGCAGGACTGTCTGCCGCTCAGCTTCTCGCCCTCGCTGGCGCAAGGCATTGCCGGAAACGTCTTCACGCTGCAGTTCAACTCGCCGAAGAAGTAAGCGGCAGGCTGACCTGACGCAATTCCGGACCGAACGTGACGGTGAAGGCGCCGAGCCTAAAGCGCGTCGCGATTTTTCAGATTCGCTCCATGCGCTTTAGGTTCTTGATTCTACGCATGTCTTTGTCCCGAAGCCGGTTCCCACTTTTGGGAGACATGCTCGCACTTTTCCGGGAGTGCTTTCAGGCTAAACCGCGTGCGCGCCTGACCTCGGCGTGCCTTTCCAGTTCAGGCATCTCGAAGACATAGTCGCTCCAGGCGGAGTCCGGGATCTGCCCGGCCAGATAGCAATCCAGCAGAAGGTTTTGTTCAGGGGTAAGGGGTCTCGGCGCCTGCTCATAATCCAGTCCAAGCGAATGGATCAGGTTCCTGGTCAGGCCAGAGACGGTGAAGTGAACGGACATCTTCAGTCTCCTCTGCGCTGCACGGGTTACATCAACGCCAACAACGTCCATCGCCGGTCAAAGGTTTCATCAGCGATCCGTGATCGTGCCGCCGTCGCAGCCGGGTCGAAGATGGTTTTTCGGCTACTGTCTCAATCTTGAGATTAAACCGTAATATTTGCTTCACAAAATCGAGAATAACAATTATTCCATATAACAGAGGCTCAGCCTAACCTTTATATACATGAGTATTTTCTCAATTAGCCGACATCGATCAAGTCGAACTCGTTTTTCGAACAAGGGTGGCGCCCGATGACGAGGTTGCGGTTCCTTAAGATATCATTCCTGATGGTCACGGCGATCTTGGCGATGACGCAGGTTTCTTATGCCGATTCTTGCTCGACGCTGAGAAGGCAGATACTGTCCAGCGGTCGTGACTCGGCGAGCCCCGAGCTTGCGCAACTGCGGCGCCAGCTTGCCGCGATCCAAGGGCTGGAGAGGCAGCGCCGATGCACCGCCAGCAGCGCCGTCGGGGGCTTCTTCAATGCCTGCGGGGATCTCGTGCGGAGCCGGACCGAGGTGCAGCGCCGGATCGCCAGCATCGGCAATTCCGGCCGCGACTCCTCCGCGTTGCAGGCGAGATACGCCGCCCTCGGTTGTCAGGCGGCGCCCAAGCGGCAGCAGGCGCCCCAGCAGGCGTCCGACACGGAGGCTTCCGCCCCGGCGTCCGGCGGGAACGCGCTGCTGTTTTGCGTCCGCCTCTCCGACGGCTATTTCTTCCCGGCGCCGAACTCGCAATTCGCGCGGGCCAGGGACCTCAAGGATACGGTCGATCAATGCCGCTACATCTGCGACGATGCGGGCGTCGATCTCTATACGCTGAACGATCCGAGCCTCGAGACCGACCAGATGGTGGCGGTCGACACGCGCAAGCCCTATACCGAGCTGCCAACCGCCTTCCGCTATCGCGACGCCGTCGAATTCAAGGCCTGCGACCTCAAGCGCTACTCCGAGCGCGTGGCCGAGCTCAGGGCGCGCACGGTGACGCCGGGTAACATGGAAAACGCCGTCATTCCCTTGCCGACATCAAGGCCCGATCTGGGCACGGTCTCGGATATTCCGTCGAGCAGCGCTCGGGGCGCGGAAGCGAATGCCGCCAGCTCGATCGCACGGTCCGAGGCGGTTGCTCCGTCAGATGCAAAGCCGGTGCGCATAGTCGGGCCGGCTTTCTTCCCAGCGAATTGATCCCGCCGTCCCCCGGTCGTGAGGTATCCGTATCGAGGCAAGCCGCCGAGCGGGCATCGACCGGCGGATTGAGGCAAAGCTACTCGCAGACGACGCGGTAGCGCTTCCCGTTTTCGCCGACATTCCTGCAGGTCAGGGGGTTCTGCCCGTCGGCAGACTGATCGGGCAGATCCCGGTTGTAGGAGGGCCTCGCCGGAGCGGACCTGGAATGGCGCCGCACAGCGGGGCTCTGCGGCAGGCTCGGCGGCAGGGGAAACACGTCCGACGCGATCTGCCGCGACGCGGTCGTTCCCGGCGGCGCCCTGTCCCAGACACGCCTGACATCCATCCGGCTCGGAACGATCACCGTGCCGTCGTCGCTGCGCGCGCAGCCACCCGCTGCAAGCAGCGCCGGGCACAGGATGAAAGCCGTGATTCGACCGAACATTAGCAACACCTCAGGCACCTTATATGCGTCGTTGCCTTGTTCGCCAACGGGCGGATTACCGCAGCCGGYGCCATGACGGAAATTATTTCAACGGCATCGGGCGGCCGTGGTTGCAATCATTATGGTTAGCGGATCGTTAATGCTTGTCGGGCACATTCCGCCGACGGACCGGCACGGTTCGGCCTTGGGGGTGGCAATGGCGGATACGGACGGAACTGTCGGGGCGGACAGCGCGCGGGGTTTCGATAAGGCGGATATGCGCGGCAACGGGGCCCTTCCCGGTGATATCCACGATATGGCCGGGACTGCGGCGGCGCTTGCCGATCTGAACCTGATGGTCGATTCGATGCCAATCGGCGTCATCGTTCTCGATGCCGAATTGCGGGCGGAGGTGGTCAACCGGGCATTCTACGACTTCTGGAAGATCGATCCGCGACGCGCTCCGGCCGGCAGTCGCTTTCGCGACCTCATGGAAGCCAGCCGTGAGGCCGATCCGTTCGGCGGCGAGGAACATGCCTGGCAAAGCCATGTGGCTGAGCGGGAGGCCGAAATCCGGGCTGGCGCCGCGGGGTCGAGGCAGTTGCCGCGCAAGGACGGCCGCACGCTGATCGCCTCGCTGGCGCCCCTTCCCGGCGGCAAGCGGCTGATTTCCTATGTCGACATCACCGACATGAAACAGCGCGAGACCGAGGCCGAGGACGCGCGCAGGAACCTCGCTGCCGTGCTGGAGTCGCTGCCGGCTGGCGTCATCATCTACGATCGCGACGATCGCTTCGTCTTCGCCAACCGCAAGCTGCAGGACACGCTGCCGGCGCTGAAGCCGGCTTGGCAGCCGGGCCGCACTTTTCGAGAGGCATTGGCTCTCGGCCATTCGGTCGGCTATTTCCGCTCGAGCGGCGACGCCGAAATCGACGGTCTGTATGGCGTCGACACCGAGCGCTGGCTGGACGCCATGCTCGAGCGGTACCGTTTGCCGAACTCTTCCTATGAGCGCCTCAATCCGGATGGGCGCTGGTACCAGGTCTATGACATGCGCACCGACGACGGCACGTTCATCGGCGTGCGCGTCGATATCACCGACATCAAGGCGCGCGAGAAGGCCCTGCGCGACTCCATGCGCCAGATCGATCTCTACCGGCACGTCATGGACGAACTGCCGGTCGCCGCCTTCATCAAGGCCGACGATCTCAGCATAGAATTCGTCAACAAGGCCTGGTGCGCGCTGACCGGCCTCGCCAAGGACGAGGTGTTCGGAAAGACGGATCGTGAGCTTTTCGCGACGGAAGAGGCGGACGGCTTCAGCAGCGACGACACCGAAGTCGTGGCGACCGGCGCGGGGCGCGAGGTCGAGGAGGCCGTCACCCATCGCGACGGCACGGTGCGGCAGCTGATGACGCGCAAGAGCCGGCTGGTGGCGACCGACGGCTCGGTGCATCTGGTCGGCTCCAGCACCGACATCACCGACGTCAAGGCGCGCGAACAGGCGCTCAAGCAAAGCATGAGCGAGAACGAGGTGTTCCGCAGCCTCATCGACAATGTGCCGGTGTCGATCTACGCCAAACGCTCGGACCTCAGGCAATTCTACGTCAACAAGGGCTGGTGCGACCTCACCGGCTTCAGCCGGGAAGAAGCGATCGGTAAGACCGACGTCGAGATCTTCGGCGCGGACGGCGAAGCTTTCGTCGCCGGCGACCTTGCCGTGCTGCGCACCGGCGAAACGCAGGAGATCGAGGAAACGGTGACGATGCCGGACGGCAGCGTCAGGCACCAGTTCGCGCGCAAGGGCGCGATGATCGCCTCGGACGGCTCGCTCTATCTCATCGGCTCCACCACCGACATCACCGAGCTCAAGCAGCGCGAGGCCGAGCTCAGCGAAGCACAGCGGCGCGCCGTGCTCGCCGACCGGGCCAAGTCGGAATTTCTCGCCAATATGAGCCACGAGATCCGCACGCCGATGAACGGGGTCCTTGGAATGGCAGAGCTTTTGGCAAAGTCGGACCTCGATCCGAAGCAGAAGACGTTCACCGACATCATCGTCAAATCCGGCAACGCGCTGCTCACCATCATCAACGACATCCTCGACTTCTCCAAGATCGACGCCGGCCAGCTGGTGCTCGACCCGGCGCCCTTCAACCTCGCCGAGGCGATCGAGGATGTGGCGACGCTGGTGTCGACGCGCGCCAAGGAGAAGGACCTGGAGCTCATCGTCCGCATCCAGCCGGGGCTCGACGGCCAGTTCGTCGGCGATGTCGGCCGCGTCAGGCAGATCGTCACCAACCTGCTCGGCAACGCCGTGAAATTCACCGACGAAGGCCATGTCCTGGTCGATGTCACCGGTGAGCGGGTTCCGGCGGGAACAAGGCTCACCATATCGGTCACCGATACCGGCATCGGCATTCCGGAAGAGAAGCTGAAGCTGGTGTTCGAAAAATTCAGCCAGGTCGACACCTCCTCGACCAGGCGGCACGAAGGCACCGGGCTTGGCCTTGCCATCACCTCGCGGCTGGTCGAGATGATGGGCGGTGAGATCGGCGTCGACAGCGCCGAGGGCAAGGGCTCGACCTTCTGGTTCACGGTCACGCTGCCCCGGGCCGAGCAGGGCGGACAGCGCATCATGCCGGTCGACGTCACGGGCGCGCGCGTTCTCATCGTCGACGACAACGCCGTCAACCGCTCGATCCTGAGCGAGCAGATGGCATCGTGGACGTTCGATTCCTGCGCGGCCGAAAGCGGCGCCGAGGGGTTGAGGGTGCTGATTGCCGCCGCCGCCTATGGCGTGCCGGTCGACTGCGTGGTGCTCGACTACCAGATGCCCGGCATGACCGGCGCCGAGATGGCCCGCATCGTGCGCAACACGGCGGGCCTGGCGCATACGCCCATCATCATGCTGACCTCCGTCGACCAGTCGCTGGCCAACACGGCCTATCGCGACCTCGGCATCGATGCGCAGCTCATCAAGCCGGCGCGCTCCTCCATCCTCCTGGAGACGCTGGTCGCGACCATCCAGCGCCATCGCCACAGCAGCGCCGCGGCGCAACCCGCCGTTGGCAACAGCCTTCCGCAAGCCGCGCCGGCGCAGGCGGCGGCGTCGGAGCGCGCCATGCTGCAGCCGCCGCCGGTGCGGGCGCGTCCACGCCCAACCGACGCGGAGCGCGGGCTCGACATCCTCGTCGCCGAGGACAATGAGGTGAACCAGCTGGTGTTCACCCAGATCCTCGGCGAGACCGGTTACCGCTTCGAGATCGTCGGCAACGGCCGCAAGGCGCTCGACGCCTTCGGCAGGCTCAATCCGCGCATGATCCTGATGGATGTGTCGATGCCGGAAATGAACGGACTGGAGGCGACGGGCGCCATCCGCCGGCTCGAGGAGGATATGGGCACGCATGTGCCGATCGTCGGCGTCACCGCGCATGCGCTGAAGGGCGACCGTGAACGCTGCCTGGAGGCCGGGATGGACGATTATCTGCCAAAGCCGATCAGTCCGCGGGCGCTGCTCGAAAAGCTCGATCGCTGGCTGGGCTCGGACGTCGAGACCCGGCGCAACGCCGGTTAAAGCATGTCTCCCGAAAGTGGGAACCGGTTTCGGGATAAAGACATGCGCAAAATCAAAAACCTAAAGCGCATGGAGCGAATCTGAAAGATTGCGACGCGCTTTAGAACGAATTTGGCGGGCAGGACTGCGGCAAGAGACTGACGCATGCGTATGGTGCGATCGCACCATACCAAAGCAAAAACCAAGCTCGGACAATGTGGCTGTTGATTCCGCTCTTCGGTTACGGGCGGGAGCAGCGACCGCCAACAAGGAACAGCGTCGACTCTACCCCAACGGACCTGTTTTCGGCGATGGCCAGGCCATGATCCGCTCTGGCATTCAGGCAACGCGCTCTCGTCCGGATTTTATTTCCCGGCGGCCATGGTCATGGCCGCCGGGATAAATTTTGCTTCAAAAGCCAGACAAGTTGCTGATTTCCGCGGCAAACTCCGGCCGGTCCTTCGGGGCCGCCGCGGGCCTCTCCAGGCACCCCCTTTTCAGGCGTTACCGGGCTGACACGAAACTGTCATGCGACTGTAATAATCGAGGGCTATTGCGCTCACCGGGCGCCGATAGAACGGGTGCCGAAAGACCATCTTCCGAACAGGAGCAGGCCACATGAGACATTTCATCCGCTCGGCGGCCGTTGCGATTGCAATGGCTGCGGCATCAACCCTTAGCATGGCCGCCGCGATGGCTGCCGACATCTCCGGCGCCGGCGCCACCTTCCCCTATCCGATCTATGCGAAGTGGGCCGACGCCTACAAGAAGGAGACCGGCATCGGTCTCAACTATCAGTCGATCGGCTCCGGCGGCGGCATCAAGCAGATCAAGGCCAAGACCGTGACCTTCGGCGCTTCCGACGCGCCGCTGAAGGGCGAGGATCTCGACTCCACCGGGCTCGCGCAGTTCCCGATGGTGATGGGCGGCATCGTTCCGGTCGTCAACCTCGAAGGCGTCAAGCCGGGCGAACTGGTGCTCGACGGTCCGACGCTGGCCGACATCTTCGCCGGCAAGATCACCAACTGGAACGACGAAGCGATCAAGAAGCTCAACCCCGACGTCAAGCTGCCCGACCAGGCGATCGCCGTCGTCCACCGTTCGGACGGCTCGGGCACCACGTTCAACTTCAGCTACTACCTGGCCGACGTCAGCGCCGACTGGAAGTCGAAGGTCGGTGTCAACACCGCGCTCGAATGGCCGGTGGGCATCGGCGCCAAGGGCAATGAAGGCGTCGCCAACAACGTCYCGCAGACCGGCGGCGCGATCGGCTATGTCGAATACGCCTATGCCAAGCAGAACAAGCTCACCTATACCGACCTGATCAACAAGGACGGCAAGAAGGTGGAGCCGACGGCCGCCGCCTTCTCGGCCGCCGCGGCCAACGCCGACTGGAACTCGCAGCCGGGTTACGGCGTCATCCTGGCCAACCAGGCCGGCGCCGAAACCTGGCCGATGACCTCGGCCACTTGGATCCTCGTCTACAAGAAGCCCGACGACGCGGCGGCCACGACCGAAGCGCTCAAGTTCTTCGCCTGGTCCTACGCCAAGGGCGACGAGCTGGCCGCCAGCCTGGACTATGTTCCGATGCCCGACGCCGTCGTGAAGAGCGTCGAGGAAATGTGGGGCAAGGACATCGTCGACGCGAACGGCAAGCCGCTCTATTCCGGCATGTAATTCTGACGAACAAGGGAGGGCGCTTCCGGCGCCCTCCTGTCTCTTTCGAAATGCGAGGGGCTCAATGACAGCCGTTTCCGAAGCTGCGACATCATCCGCCATGCGGACCAGGGAAGCGACGGTGCGCCGCTTCGCCGTCACCGACATGTTCTTCCGGACGGCCACGCGTCTTTCCGCCATCCTCGTGCTGGTTCTCCTCGGCGGCGTCGCGATCTCGCTGGTCGCCGGCTCGTGGCAGGCGCTGTCGAAATTCGGCTTCTCCTTCCTGACCACCGAATCCTGGAACCCGGTCACCGAGAATTTCGGCGCGCTCGCGCCCATCTACGGCACCATCGTCACCTCGGCCATCGCCATACTCATCGCCGTGCCGATCGGCATCGGCATCGCCGTCTTCCTGACCGAGCTTTGCCCGCGCCCGCTCCGCCGCCCGATCGGCATCGCGGTCGAGTTGCTCGCCGGCATTCCCTCGATCATCTACGGCATCTGGGGCCTGTTCGTCTTCGCGCCGTTCCTGCAGACGACGGTGCAGCCCTTCATCATCGGTCTCTTCCACGGCATACCGGGCCTCTCCAGCCTGTTTGCCGGTCCGCCCTATGGCATCGGCCTGCTGACCTCGTCGCTGATCCTCGCCATCATGGTGCTGCCCTTCATCACCTCGATCACCAAGGACGTGTTCGACACGGTGCCGGCGGTGCTGAAGGAATCGGCCTACGGCATCGGCTGCACGACCTGGGAAGTGACCCGGCGCGTCGTCATCCCCTACACCCGCGTCGGCATCATGGGCGGCGTCATGCTCGGCCTCGGCCGCGCGCTCGGCGAGACGATGGCCGTCACCTTCGTCATCGGCAACGCGCACCGCATCAGCGCCTCGCTGTTTGCGCCGGGCACGACGATCTCGGCGACCATCGCCAACGAATTCACCGAAGCCGACGGCGATCTCTATACATCCTCGCTGGTGTCGCTCGGCCTGATCCTGTTCATCATCACCTTCGTCATCCTCGCGCTCGCACGCTACATGCTGTTGCGCATCGATAGCCGCACGGGAGCCTGACCGATGTCGACTGCCCAATCGCTTCACCAAAGCCGCAAGCGCAAGAATGCCGTGATGATGGCGCTGTGCGTCATCGCGGCCGGCATCGGCCTGGCATGGCTGGCGCTGATCCTCGGCGCCCTGCTCTACAAGGGGCTCTCCGGGGTGAACCTGGCCGTGTTCACTGAAATGACGCCGCCGCCCGGCGATGCCGGCGGCCTGCTCAACGCCATCTACGGCAGCATCGTGATGACCGTCATCGGCATTGTCGTCGGCACGCCGATCGGCGTGCTGGCCGGCACCTACATGGCCGAGTACGGACGCTTCTCGAGGCTCACCACCGTGGTGCGCTTCATCAACGACATCCTGTTGTCGGCGCCTTCGATCATCATCGGCCTGTTCGTCTACGAGCTGATGGTGCGGCCGATGGGACACTTCTCCGCGATTGCCGGCGCCGTCGCGCTGTCGATCCTGGTGATCCCCGTCGTGGTGCGCACCACCGAGGACATGCTGAACCTTGTGCCCAACGCGCTGCGTGAAGCGGGCACGGCAATCGGCGCGCCGCGCTGGGTGGTGATCCGCTCCGTCGCCTACCGCGCGGCGCTCTCCGGCATCGTCACGGGCATCCTTTTGGCAATCGCGCGCATCTCCGGCGAGACGGCTCCGCTTCTCTTCACCGCGCTCAACAACCAGTTCTGGTCGAGCAATCTCAATGCCCCGATGGCCAGCCTGCCGGTGACCATCTTCCAGTTCGCTCTCAGCCCTTACGAGGAATGGCAGCAGCTGGCCTGGACGGGCGCACTCATAATCACCCTGACGGTTCTCGGGCTGAGCATCTTCGCCCGCAGCCTGACCGGACGCAGAGAGGACAGATGAAACCGATGTTGTCCACCGACCTGAACGTAGCCGAGACGACCGTCGAGAAGGCCAAGATCGAGGTCAAGAACCTCAACTTCTACTATGGCCAGTCGAAGGCGCTGAAGGACATCAACCTGTCCCTGCCGGAGCGCAGCGTGACGGCCTTCATCGGCCCGTCGGGCTGCGGAAAGTCGACCCTGCTGCGCGTGCTCAACCGCATCTACGAGCTCTATCCGAAGCAGACCGCGGAAGGCCAGGTGCTGCTCGACGGCAAGAACATCCTCGACCGCTCGCAGGACCTCAACCTGCTCAGGACCAAGATCGGCATGGTTTTCCAGAAGCCGACCCCGTTCCCGATGTCGATCTACGAAAACATCGCCTTCGGCGTCAGGCTCTATGAGAAGATCAGCAAGGCCGAGATGGACAGCCGCGTCGAGCAGGCGCTGAAGCGCGCCGCGCTGTGGAGCGAGGTCAAGGACAAGCTCAACGCCAGCGGGCTCAGCCTTTCCGGCGGCCAGCAGCAGCGCCTGTGCATCGCCCGCACCGTGGCGGTCAAGCCCGAGGTCATCCTGCTCGACGAGCCGGCCTCGGCGCTCGATCCGCTGTCGACGGCCAAGATCGAGGAGCTGATCGACGAATTGCAGGCCGACTATACGATCGTCATCGTCACCCACAACATGCAGCAGGCGGCGCGCGTCTCGCGGCAGACGGCGTTCATGTATCTGGGCGAGCTGGTGGAGTTCGACCGGACCGAGAAGATCTTCACCTCGCCCCGCGAGAAGCGCACCCAGGACTACATCACCGGCCGCTTCGGCTGAAGACATACGAGGACATCATCATGGCCGAACATACCGTCGCCTCCTTCGACGAGGATCTGAGGCAGATCAGCCGGCTCATCAACGACATGGGCGACCTTGCCGCCTCGATGGTCGGCGCCTCGACCAGGGCGCTGCTCGAAAGCGACAATGCGCTGGCGCAGCGCGTCGTCTCCGACGACGCCATCATGGACGCAAGGCAGCGCGAGCTCGACGACCGCGCCATCACGCTGATCGCCAAGCGCCAGCCGATGGCCGACGACCTGCGCAGCGTGGTCGGAGCGATCCGCATGGCGGGCGACCTCGAGCGCATCGGCGATCTCGCCAAGAACATCGCCAAGCGCGTCGGCTCGGTCGGCGTCAGCGCCGCGCCGCGCGACCTCACGCATTCGATCGATTCCATGGCGCAGATGGTGCTGATCCAGGTCCAGGGCGTGATCCAGGAATACACGGTGGGCGATGCCACGGCGCTGGCCAAGCTTCGCAACGACGACGAACGCATCGACGTCAAATACACATCCGTCTTCCGAGAGCTGTTGACCTATATGATGGAAGATCCGCGCAACATCACCGCTTGCACGCATCTTCTGTTCTGCGCCAAGAACCTCGAGCGCATCGGCGACCATGTGACCAACATCGCCGAGAACGCCTATTATGTGTTGACCGGCACGCAATTGCCCGCCAACCGTCCGAAGCAGGACGAGACGGCAATGTCGGCGCCGGCGGCCTGACGGAAAAGGTTACCCCGATGATCGCGCCACGCATCATGGTGGTGGAGGACGAGGAGCCGCTGGGGGTGCTGCTCCGCTACAATCTCGAATCCGAGGGTTACCAGGTCGAAGTGGTGACCCGCGGCGACGAGGCCGAAATCCGCCTTCAGGAAAACGTTCCCGACCTGCTCGTGCTCGACTGGATGGTGCCGGCGGTGTCCGGCATCGAGCTTTGCCGGCGCCTCAGGATGCGGCCAGAGACCGAGCGGCTGCCGATCATCATGCTGACCGCGCGCGGTGAAGAGAGCGATCGGGTTCGAGGTTTGTCCACCGGCGCCGACGACTATCTGGTCAAGCCGTTCTCGACGCCGGAGTTCATGGCGCGCGTCAAGGCGCTGTTGCGCCGCGCAAAGCCTGAGGTGCTGTCCAGCGTGCTCAAGGTCGGCGACATCGTGCTCGACCGCGAATCGCATCGCGTCTACCGCAAGAAGAGCGAGATCAGGCTCGGCCCGACCGAGTTCCGGCTGCTCGAATTCATGATGCGCCACCCCGGCCGCGTGTTCTCGCGCAGCCAGCTGCTCGACAATGTCTGGGGCGAGACGATCTATATCGACGAGCGCACCGTGGACGTCCATGTCGGCCGCCTGCGCAAGGCCGTCAACAACGGCCGCATGCCCGACGTCATCCGCACCATCCGCGGGGCGGGCTATGCGATCCGGGAGGATTAGGTTCGCCGTTCGCAGAATGACGCGTCCGCTACCGGATCGCATGCGTTGGCGAGTAGCCGGGACGGTCGTGCTTCGTCATCGACGGGCGGAGCAAGGAGCGTAGCGACGCAGCGCAGACCCGAGGATCCATTCCGTGACGTCGACGCGCTGCGGCGGCGCAGAATTCTGCTCGGCTGCGCCCGACGTCCGAGGTAACGGAATGGATTCCAGGGTCTCCGCGACGGAGCTTCGCTCCTGCTCCGCCCTGGAATGACGAAGCTTCGGGGCCTTCGCTAATCTCCGGTGTCCAGCGGGACACTCGAAACCAACGATCACTCAAAGTGGCTCAAGCGACGTGCTTGCCCGCTCTTGCCTGAACCCCCGGCGCGAAAATCTCCTGGTCGACGAAGGTCAGCGCGCGCATGGCGCAGCCTTCGCGGATCAGCGGCAGCTCGTTCGGCTCGGTGTCGAAGGAGATCGATTCCGAATGCTGGCCGCCGGCGGTCTGGGCGATCGCCTTCCTCAGCGCCGGCTCGATCAGGTCGAAGGCGGCCGCGCTGACGCCGACCATGGCGACGGGCGCCGGATCGATGAGGGCGAACAGGCTGCCGAGGCCGAAGCCCAGCGCCTCGCCGGCCCGGCGATAGGCCTCCCGCTCGGGACCTTCCTCGAGCCGGGCCTTCGCGGCAAGCGCGCGCATGTCGGCGTCGCCGACGTCCGTCGGCGCGGCATCCTCGCTTATGCCCATGGCGCTGCGCCAGATGGCGTAGTTGCCGGCATAGGCCTCCACGCAGCCGCGCCGGCCGCAGCGGCAAAGCGCGCCGCCCGGACGGTGGATCATGTGCCCGAACTCACCGCCGGAGGAATGTGTGCCGGTGAACAACTGGCCCTTTAGCACTAGGCCCATGCCGATGCCGTGCGACAACAGAATGGCGATGAAATTGTCGCGATAGCGGTTGGGGTCACGCCACTGCAGCGCCACCGCCATCATGTTGCAGTCGTTCTCCATGGTGGCTGGAATGCCGAATTCCCTCTCGAGGATGTCGGCAAAAGGAATGTCGGTCAGCGGCGTGATCGGCGACCACAGCATGGCGCGCGCGTGGGAATCGGTAATGCCCTGGATACCCATGGCGATGCGGGCGACGCTGCCGACGTCGAGGTCGGGATCCTGCAACCGACGCCGGACGATCGCCATGCATTCGCCGATCAGTTCTTCACGCGGCATGACAAGTGTGTCCAGGCGCTGCTGCTCCTCGGCAATCACCTGGCCGGCATAGTCGATGACGGCGACCGACAGGAAGTTCAGCGACAACACCACGGTCAGCACCGCGGCGGCTTCGGGGTTGAGCGCCAGGCCGATCTGCGGCCGGCCGCGTTTCAACGCCGTCGGCTCGCTGGCCTTGCTTTCGGTGAGAATGCCTTCCTGGATCAGATCGGCGGAAATCGCCGAAATGGTCGAGTGGCTGAGCCCGGTGGTGGCCGCGATCTCCGTCCGCGATGGCTGACCGGCGCGGCGCACGGCCGAAATCACCATGGCGCGGTTGCGCCGGCGCAGATCGTCGTGGCGGATTCCGACCGACATTGGCTGAAGTATTTCCTCCTGGTCATCACGGCTTGATGATGCCATGGGCCGCCGGTGACATGCTAGGGATACTGGCAGAAGCAGCCGACGCTGTCATTATTTATTGCGGAGCTCGAAAAAAAGTTCGCGGCACCTCAAAAACCATCAGAATCCGAGTTGACAGCGGCACAGCGTTGGATCAGTGTTTTTTCGAGGCTCGAAAAAAAGCCTCTGTGCCGGCCTTCGGGCCAGTCTGGGTCGCGCCATACGGGCGCAGGGAGGATATCATGAAGAAATTCGCAGCCGCCATCCTGGCGGGCGTTGCCATGTCGCTGACGCTGGCGTCGGTCGCCGAGGCGAAGGACAAGGTGATCGGCGTCTCGTGGTCGAATTTCCAGGAAGAGCGCTGGAAGACCGACGAAGCGGCGATGAAGGCCGCCATCGAGGCCGCCGGCGACAAGTATATTTCGGCCGACGCGCAGTCCAATCCGGGCAAGCAGCTGACGGACGTCGAAAGCCTGATCTCGCAGGGCGCCAACGCGCTGATCATCCTTGCGCAGGACGCTTCGGCGGTCGGTCCGGCAGTGCAGAAGGCGCTCGACGAAGGCATCCCGGTTGTCGGCTACGACCGCCTGATTGAGAACAAGGACGTGTTCTACCTGACCTTCGACAACAAGGAAGTCGGCCGCATGCAGGCCCGCGAGGTGTTCAAGGTGAAGCCCGAAGGCAACTACGTCTTCATCAAGGGCTCTGGCGCCGATCCGAACGCCGACTTCCTGTTCTCGGGCTCCATGGAAGTCCTGAAGGACGCGATCGACAGCGGCAAGATCAAGAATGTCGGCGAGGCCTATACCGACGGCTGGCTGCCCGCCAACGCGCAGAAGAACATGGAGCAGTTCCTGACCGCCAACGACAACAAGGTCGACGCGGTCGTCGCGGCCAATGACGGCACCGCCGGCGGCGTCGTCGCGGCGCTGACGGCGCAAGGCTTGGCCGGCACCGTTCCGGTCTCCGGCCAGGACGGCGACCACGCGGCGCTCAACCGCATCGCGCTCGGCACGCAGACCGTGTCGGTGTGGAAGGACGCGCGCGAGCTTGGCAAGAACGCCGCCGAGATCGCCTCGCAGCTCGCCGGCGGCAAGAAGATGGGCGATATCGCCGGCGCCAAGGACTTCACGACGCCCGGCGGCAACACCGTCAAGTCGCTGTTCCTGACCCCGATCGCGATCACCAAGGACAATCTCAACGTCGTCATCGACGCCGGCTGGATCAAGAAGGACGAAGTCTGCGCGGGCGTGCCCGCCGGCAGCGTCAAGGTCTGCAACTAAGTCTGCCGGCTCTCGATCAAAATCCTTGCGCCGCGGCAGGAGCGGTTCAATGAACCGCTCCTGTTCCTTGTTTACCGCAATCCCGAACGGAAAACCGCTACGCACTTTTCCTGGGATTGCTTTGAAGCCGCGGCGTTTTCTCAAAAAGATTTGTGTTTCCGCCCCGCGCGGATAGTTTTTAGGCTCGATTTCGGTATCCGCGTCAGACGGCAAGCCGGCGGGAGGACATCATGACCGACACGACGTCTACCACACCGGCAGACACTGCGCGGGCATCCGAACTCGGCGCCGTTGCCCGGTTCCTGAAGGCGACCGAGCTCGACACCCGCATGCTCGGCATGATCGGCGCGCTGCTGCTGATCTGGGTCGGGCTGCATGTGATCTCCAGCCTGCGGCTTGGCGTCAACCCGCTCGACTTCGACAGCCGCACCTTCCTCACGCCGCGCAACCTCTGGAACCTGTCGGTGCAGACCTCGGCCGTGGCGATCATGGCCTCCGGCATGGTGCTGGTCATCGTCATGCGCAACATCGACCTGTCCGTCGGATCGGCCGAAGGGGTGATCGGCATGGTCATGGGCTTCGCCCAGGTGCATTTCCTGGTTCGCTTCGTCGGGCTCGAGCTCGGCAACCCGTGGATCTGGATCCTGGCATTGCTGATCGGCCTGGCGCTCGGCCTCATCATCGGCGCCTTCCAGGGTTTCATCATCGCCTATCTCGAAGTGCCGGCCTTCATCGTCACGCTGGGCGGATTGCTGGTATGGCGGGGCGCTGCCTGGTGGGTCACCAGCGGCCAGACCGTTGCGCCGCTCGACGCCACCTTCCAGTTGATGGGCGGCGGCCCGGCGGGCTCGATCGGCGCCAAATGGAGCTGGGCCGTCGGCATCGTCGCCTGCCTGGCCGTGATTTTCATGCATTTCAACGGCCGCGTGCAGCGCAAGCGCTTCCGCTTCCCGCTGCGTCCCGTATGGGCCGAGACGCTGCTTGCCACGGTCACCTGCGCGATCATCCTGGGCGCGGTGTGGCTCGCTAACTCCTACCCGTGGCCGGTCGGCATCGTGAACCGCTACGCCGCAGCCAACAACATCACCGTGCCCGAGGGCGGGCTGTTCATCGCGCATGGCATCGCCATTCCGGTGCTGATGGCGGTCGCCGTCGGCCTGATCATGACCTTCGTCACCAAGCGCACGCGCTTCGGCCGCTATGTCTTCGCCATCGGCGGCAATCCGGAAGCGGCCAACCTCGCCGGCATCAACACACGCTGGATCACCATGAAGGTGTTCATGATCATGGGCGTGCTGGCGACGATCGCGGCGGCGATCTCGTCGGCCAGGCAGAATTCGTCCACCAATGTGCTCGGAACGCTGGACGAGCTGCTGGTCATCGCCGCGGCCGTCATCGGCGGCACTTCGCTTGCCGGCGGTTCGGGCACCGTGCTCGGCGCCATGCTTGGCGCGCTTCTGATGCAGTCGCTGCAGTCCGGCATGGTGCTGCTTGGCGTCGACTCGCCGCTGCAGAGCATCGTCGTGGGCGCCGTGCTGGTCGTCGCGGTCTGGCTCGACACACTCTATCGCAAGCGCGTTTGATCAGGGAGAGATCCAACATGGCTGAAAAATCCGCTCCTGCCGGCGTTCCGCTGGTCGACATGCGCAATATCTCGATCGCCTTCGGCGGCATCCGCGCCGTCGACGATGCGTCGGTCGATCTTTTCCCCGGCGAAGTGATGGCGCTGCTCGGCCACAACGGCGCCGGCAAGTCGACGCTGATCAAGATCCTGTCCGGCGCCTACAAGCGCGATAGCGGACAGATCTTCATCAATGGCGAGGAGGCTTCGATCDCCAACCCGCGCGACGCCAAGAAATACGGTGTCGAGACGATCTACCAGACGCTGGCGCTGGCCGACAATGTCGATGCCGCCGCCAATCTCTTCCTCGGCCGCGAGCTGATGACCGGCTGGGGCACGCTGGACGACGTCGCCATGGAAGCCGAGGCGCGCAAGGTGATGGGCCGGCTCAATCCGCGTTTCCAGCGCTTCAAGGAACCGGTCATCAAGCTGTCGGGCGGACAGCGGCAGTCGGTGGCGATCGCGCGCGCGATCCTGTTCAACGCCCGCATCCTGATCATGGACGAGCCGACAGCGGCGCTCGGCCCGCAGGAGACGGCGCAGGTCGGCGAACTGGTCAAGCAGCTCAAGGCCGACGGCATCGGCATCTTCCTGATCAGCCACGACATCCATGACGTTTTCGAGYTCGCCGACCGGGTCTGCGTGATGAAGAACGGCCAGGTGGTCGGCACCGCGCGCACGACCGATGTCACCCAGGACGAGGTGCTCGGCATGATCATCCTCGGTAAATGCCCGCCAGGGGCGATTCCGGGTCCAGGCGCGCTGAAGATCGCGGCATGAAGGCGAACCGATAGCCGGCTAAGTAATGGCTGGATGATATGCCAGCCGCAGCGATGATTTGACCGCGCCATTGTGTTGACGCGGAGACTTGCCCATAAAGGTCGTCGACCGTCCACGGGCCGCATCCTTGATTTGAAGAAGCTCTTTCCGATCGTCGCCTTCATCGCCGTCGCGCTGATCAGCCTGACGATGGCGGGGTTCGCCTATTTCGCGACGCAGGAGGCGGCTCGGATCAAGTTCGAGGGCACCGCCGACGACGCGCTGAGCCGCATCGAGAGCCGCATCGACCTGCATCTGTCGCTGCTGCGTTCGACGCAGGCGCTGTTCGATGCCCGCAACGGCGACATCACGCGCGGTGAATTCAAGGCCTTCTTCACCGCGCTCGATATAGACGACAATTTCGCCGGGCTGCGCGGCATCGGCTTCCTGAGGCTCGCCAAGGCCGGCGACGAGGCGGCGGTCGAACGCGATATCCTGCACGATCTTGGGTCGGCGCACCCGATCTATCCCGCAACGACCGAGCAATGGCGCACGCCGATCGTGCTGTTCGAGCCGCTCGATACGTCCAACCAATCGATCATCGGCTTCGACATGTTCACCGAGCCGGTACGGCGCGCGGCGATCGAAAAGGCGATGGCCGACGACCAGCAGCATGCGAGCGGCGTCGTCCAGCTCGGCGAGGGCGCCGGCGTGGCGCAGACCTTCACCGGGTTCTTGGTTTTCGTGCGGCTGAACGTCGAAACCGCGCCCGAAGTGATCAATGCAAGCCGCTCCTCCACCGCCGGTTTTCTCTACGCGGCCTTCCGCGCGCAGGACCTGTTCCAGGTCGCGCTCAGCCATTCGCCGCTGCTGCCGGTCAACGTCGAGGTCTATGACGGCAAGCCCGAAGCCGGCAATCTCTTGTTCCGTTCGGAAGCGCCGCCGGCGGAACGCATCGGGGCCAAGCTTCTGGCGCGTCGCGATATCGTCGTCGCGGGCCGGCCCTGGACCGTGCTGTTCAGGCCGACAAGCGCTTTCGAACCGCCGTCCTCGCGCGCCATTCCGGTGATGCTCGGGCTGTTCGGCCTTTTGCTTGCCGGCGCCATCGCGCTGGTGGCGCGCTACCAGGAGCGCACCTATGAGGCGAAATCGGCGCTGCACGAGGCGACCGAAAAGAGCCTGCTGGAAAAGGACCTGATCCTGCAGGAGATGAAGCATCGCATCAAGAATTCGATCACCCGCGTGCTGGCGATCGCGCGGCAGACGGCCTCGCAAGCCACCGACGTCAAGGAGTTTTCGGCTTCGTTCTCGGCGCGCCTCCAGGCCATGGCCGCATCGCAGGACATGCTGACGCGCTCGCGCTGGCAGAAAGCCGATCTTGGCGACCTGCTGCGCATCGAACTCGGGCAGGTGTTCGGCAAGGATCTTCCCGAAGGGGTCTTGTCGGGGCCGGAGGTGCTGCTCGACGAGACGACGACGCAAGCGCTCGGGCTGACCTTCCACGAACTCGCCACCAACGCGCTGAAATATGGCGAAGCCGGCAATTCGGTGGGCGCCCTCAAGGTCGACTGGAGCATTGAGGGGCGCGGTCGCGAGCGGACGCTGCTCTTGAACTGGCGCGAAACGGGCCAGAAGAACCTGGAAGCGCCGGCCAAGACCGGCTTCGGCACCAAGCTGATAGACGTCAATGTCACGCGTGAATTGCATGGCACGATCGCGCGCGACTATCGTGACGATGGACTGAAGGTGGAAATCAGGATCCCGCTGGCCGCGTGAGCGGCTCAAAAGTTCTTGGCTGGCGAATCAGCATTTTAATCCGAGGGGAACCGGAGGCCGGCTGCCGGCCTCCGGTCTCTCTCAGGTACCGAACTAGTTGCAGCGAGCCGTGTAGATCCGGCCGCGATGATCGCGATACTGGCAATAGCCGTTGCGCAGGTTGCGAACCAGAAGGCCCGACCCGGCGCCGACGGCCGCACCGATCAGCGCACCCTTGCCGCCGCCGACCAGACCGCCCACGCCGGCGCCGATCAGGCCGCCGCCCACGACGTCCTGCTCGGTCGTGGTGCAGCCACTGACGGCGACCACGGCAACCATGGCAATGATCATCTTCCGCATAGAATTGCTCCTCACTTTTGTCCTCACTTTTGGCAGTGCCAACAGCCATTTATCACGAAAAAACGGGCTTTGCCTGCCCGATCTTACTGTTGTTTAAGATAGTCTTTTTCGGGGCGCGCGCTGTTTGACGCGACAAGCATGCCGGAAACCTCCAAAGACGCGACCAGCGTGCCGTCGGACCGCACGTTCCAGACGATCTGATCGTAATCGTCTTCCAGCGCCGGATCGACGGCAAGGCACTTGCCGATGATGTGGGGGGCCTGACCCTGCAGGTCGCCGAGGGCGAAAGGCCATTCGGCGACGCAGGCCTCAGCGCTCTCAAAGACGCTGACGGGCACTTGAAGTTCCCGGCAATCGGTCATCGTGCTCGAACAGCCGACGACGAAAAGCAATGCGGCGATGTGTTCCATGGCTCCAAACCTCTCGCCGCACACAACGATTCTCGGCGAACGAAAGTTCCGGGCCTGGATTTCAAGGCGTCGCGTCGAACGGATACAGGCGGCGCTTCAAGGTTCTGTCTCGATCCCGCGCGGGGTCAGAACAATTGCCAGGCCGCGGCCAAGGCCACAGCCGCCAGAAGCGCGATCGCGCCGAGGCGGAGCGAAAGATGCGACGATCGCGCCGGCGGCGGCTCGGCATCCTGGAAGCCGCTCATCGAGACGCGGGCGGCCTGTTCCAGCCTGTTCATGTCGGCAACCATCATGTCAGTCTCCCAGGTCGCACGCCGGGGCGCGGATGGGTGTCCGGCGTATTGTTGGCCGGGAACACAGAATCGGACTTTATGGTGAACAGCCGGTTAAGACGCTTTGCCGGCAAGGCTCGATTTTACCGCAATTCCGAACGGAAAACAGCGACGCACTTTTCCTGGAATTGCTCTCGCGCCATCGGCGGCATGATCAATCCGTCTCGAAATTCCCGTGCGGGACGGTGAGACGGTATTCCATGCGGTCCTTGCCGATTTCCAGCGTCGCGGAGCCATTCAGCGACATCGGCACGACGCGTTCCAGCGCCACGCTGCCGAAGCGCTTCTCATTGCGCGGGGCGTCGCCGATCGCTTCGGTCCAGGTCAGCAAAAGATTGGGCGAGGTTCCGTTTTCGGGATGGAGCCGGGCGCGCACCTCGACATGCCCGTCCGGCCGGGACAAGGCGCCATAGCTCACGGAATTCACGGCCAGCTCATGCATCGCCAGGCCGATATGCAGGGCCGCGTTGGGATTGAGGTAGGGATTTTCGCCCGTGAACCGCAGGCTTTTGGCCAGATCGCTGCTGTAGCGGCCGACCTGGCCCGATACGAGCTCCTGCAGCGCCGCTCCTCGCCAGTTGGAGGATGTGACCAGATCCTGCGAGGAAGCGAGCGATTGCAACCGGCCGCGGAACCGCGCCAGGAAGTCGCTGAGCGTCTCCGTATAGCGTCCGGTCTGCGTGGCGATGCTCTGGATGATGGCCAGGAGATTCTTCGATCGATGGCTGACTTCGCGCAGCAATGCCTTCAGCGTCTGCTCGCGGCGTTTCTGCTCCGTCGTCTCCACCATCGTCGTGACGACGCCAAGAACGTCGCCGGCTTCCCCGCGGTCGGCATCGATCCAAAGCTGGAACCAGCGGACGCCCTGGCTTCCCGGAATGCTGAGCTCGAGCTGATCCGCGTTGCCGGATTCGATCACACCCAGCTTGGCCGCTTCTATGCGCTTGGCCTGCACCGGCGAAAGCAAATCCTTGCCGTCGGCCGTCTCGGACGCCCAAGGCGCGCTCATGTTGCGCGCCCAGACCGTCTTCATCTGCCGGTCCTGGTAGAGAACCGAGATCCCGGCATTGTGCAGGGCATGAAGCAGGGCCCGCCCCAGCTGCATCCCGCTCTCCGAGGGATGCATCGCTATCACTTCGCCGTTCTGCTTCTCGTCTTTCGTGGGACCCTCGGAAGACATTGGAAATATATTCCCGCGCTCGGTCCTTGAACGGATCAATCCGCAACTGGTTCCGCGGGCCACCCGCCCCCGCGACCGCAGGGTCCCTCAAAAACGGTCCGCCGGACGGTGCTCTTTCGAGGCGCCGTCCGGCGGTGGCTGGAAACCGTTTGAGGGGTGCGGCTTCCAGTGTTGCGGTCAGGCTCTCCTGAAGAGGCCAGCGATGAGCGAAATCACCAGGAAGGCGAGGAAGATGAAGAACAGAATCTGCGCGATGCCCGCCGATGTGCCGGCGATGCCGCCGAACCCAAGCGCGCCGGCGATGATCGCAACTACGAGGAATACGAGCGCCCAGTACAGCATGATGCGTCTCCTTCTTCTGTCGGGAAAAGAACGTGGCTCGGTGTCGTTTGTTCCACCATTTGCCGAAAAAGACGATCCCCCTCGAAGGCTTTTCAAATCGCAAACGGGCAAGCGTCACGCGCGGCGAAAAAGCCGCGCATGAGGGTCCAAATATCTTGAAATATCTTGGCTTCGGCAGGCTCAGGCGGCGGCTTTGGCCTGGCGATCGAAGAACAGGGCCTGGCTGATCAGAGCCTTGACCATGTCGGGATTGAAGGGCTTTGTGACCAGAAATGCCGGCTCGGGGCGTTCGCCGGTCAGCAGGCGTTCCGGAAAGGCGGTGATGAAGATCACCGGCACCGGCGTCGAGGACAAGATTTCGTTGACGGCTTCGATGCCCGAGCTGCCGTCGGCGAGTTGGATGTCGGCCAGGACCATTTTCGGCCGCGTCTTGCCGAACAGGGCCACTGCCTCGGCATGCGTGCGCGCCGTGCCCACCACGCGGTGGCCGAGACTTTCGACCATCTCCTCGATATCCATGGCGATCAGAGGCTCGTCCTCGATGATCAGCACGTCCGTCGCCACTTGGCGGGAAATCTCGTTGCTTGCCTGGGCCAGCAGCTCCGAGAACTCTTCCTCCCCGACGTCGAGGATTTCCGCCGCCTCGTCCTCGCTGAAGCCTTCGACGGCAACCAGGAGGAAAGCCTGGCGCGGACGGGGCGCGAGCGCATTCAGATTGGCCGCGGCCCGCTGCTCCCAGGCGGTCTGAGCCTGTTCCTGCGGCACGCGGATGGCCACGGAGGTGAACAGCCTGGCGAAAACCTTGTAGAGCGCGATGCGGTCGCTCGAGGCTTCGGGGAAGATGTTGGTATCGGCGATGATGGCTTCCAGCATCGCGGCGACCAGCGCGTCACCGCTCTCCTGCGATCCCGATACCGCCCGCGAGAAGCGGCGCAGGAACGGAAGATGCGGGGCGATGGTAGCTGACAAACTCATTATTGACGTCTCCCTCAGATGACGTTGCACGTTGAAGGCCACGCTGATTGCACGCCCCGAAAAATCAAACGCCGGCTTCCGGAAAAAGTTCCGCCGGCCGTGGAACTAAATTACAAAGCGGGCGTTTCGGGGGTTCGGGATGGGCGACCAGACGAGGATTCCGCTTGCGTTGTGGTTTGCAGTCGAAGAGCGGTTCGGGTGCTGGAAATTAGGGCTACTATGAAAGAAATGTCAAAAAAGCAGATGGCTGATGCCGAAAAAAGGCATCGGAACGGGGATGGCAACCCGCTGGGGGCGAACTCCGAAATCGCGCGCAAGCTCAAGCAGTATTATGACGAGCTGGTCTCGGACCATGTGCCGGACCGCTTCGCTCAGCTGCTCAGCCAGCTGGAACAGGCCGAACCCGCCCAGAAAAAGGACTGAGGCATGGCGGCGGTATCCCAGAGCTTCAAGACCGAGCTGCTCGGTGCGATCCCGAGCCTGCGCGCTTTTGCCGTGTCGCTGACGCAGAATGCCGACCGGGCCGACGACCTCGTCCAGGAAACGCTGGTCAAGGCCTGGGACAAGCATGAGAGTTTCCAGCCGGGCACCAATTTGAAGGCATGGCTGTTCACTATACTGCGCAACGAATTCTATTCGCAGATGCGCAAGCGCGGCCGCGAGGTGCAGGACAGCGACGGCATCATGACGGCCAGGCTTGCCGTCCACCCGGCTCAGCACGGCCAGCTCGACCTCAAGGATTTCCGCGGCGCGCTCGAGCAACTGCCCGAGGACCAGCGCGAGGCCATCATCCTGATCGGCGCTTCAGGCTTCTCCTATGAAGAAGCCGCCGAGATATGCGGCTGCGCGGTCGGAACGATCAAGAGCCGCGTCAGCCGGGCGCGCGCAAGGCTGCAGGAGATCCTCAAGATTTCCGGAGAGGACGAGTTCGGGCCCGATGCGATCTCGGCGCAGGTGACAGGTTCGAACGCGGCTTGAGCCGATCATCGTTACGATTCCGATTGCAAGGATAGCCTCAGGCCGGGGCGATCCGGCCGCAGGCCATGGCTAGGGCTTCGATCAGATCGTCGCCCGAGTAAGGCTTGGTGACCAGCTGGACGTCCGGGAACGCGTCCTTGACCTCGTCCGGATCCGAATAGCCGGAGGCAAATACGAACGGTATGCCCTCGCGGCGGAGCCGGGCGGCGAAATCCAGGGTCGAAACCTCGCCGAGCATCAGGTCGACCACCGCCACGTCGAAACGCGCGGGCAGCGCCTGCCCGTCGATCTCGCCGAGCGTGCGCGCGATCGTGATATCGGCGGCGCCGTGGTCGCGGCAAAGCTGCTCGACGTCCATCGCGATCAGGAACTCGTCTTCCAGGACGAGGATACGCAGTCCGTCAAGCAGTGCTGGCACTTATCGGTGTCTCCTCGGCAGGGCCGCACTCATGCTCGGAATTCGTCGCCATGTCATTTAAAAAAGACGTGGCCAAAAGAGACAGGAGTCCAAGCCTCGCGGAACCCCCGGCGGTTTCAAGCGTTTCCTTGCGCCCACAGGGGCAGGGATTTCGAAGAGGGGTCGAAATGTCCAGCCAAAGCGCACATCCGGCTGCGAGCCGTCAATATTCTTGCGAAGAGTGCCCGTTGCGGCCATTGCCTGTTTTTCGCGCGTTCGAAAAACAGGAGCTGGAGTTCGTGAGCGCTTTCAAGCGCGGTGAACTCGCCGTCGACAAAGGGGCGACAATACTGGTCGAAGGCAGCCACAGCGCACATCTCTACACCGTGCTGTCGGGCTGGGCGTTCCGCTACAAGCTCTTGCCCGACGGGCGCCGGCAGATCCTCAATTATTCCATGCCTGGCGATCTCATCGGCCTGCAGGGAAGCGTGATGGGCGAGATGCAGCATTCCGTCGAAGCCTTGTCGCCGATGCTGCTGTGCGTCTTCGAGCGCGACCAACTGCAGGAACTCTATCGCAACCATCCCGGCCTTGCCTATGACATCACCTGGATCGCGTCGCGTGAGGAACGCATGCTGGACGAGAATCTGCTCAGTATCGGCCGCCGCACCGCGCTCGAGCGAGCGGCCTACCTCATCGCCTTCATCGCCAGCCGGGCGCGCAGCGCCGGACTGAATGGCAAGACGCCGCGAATCCCGATCACGCAACAGCATATCGCCGACACGCTCGGCCTTTCTCTGGTCCACACCAACAAGACGATCCGCAAGCTGATGGACCGCAAGCTCGTTCTGTGGCGAGATGGCGGCTGCGAAGTGATCGACCATGACGGACTGAAGAAGCTTGCGCGCTGGGAGGGGCTCGGCGAGGAACGGCGGCCGCTGATCTAGGTCGGCTCGAGCCGTCGAATCGGGAACTTTGATGCAGAACAGACGTTGAAATCCAAGCAAACGCAAGGAGTTAGAGATGGCAACCGCAGCCGGCAAATCCGCGACGGACGAAGCGACCACCGCCGACCTGGAGGCTGATATCGAGCAATTGAAAGCGGATATCCAGAAACTCACGGAGCAACTCGCCAAGACCGGCCAACACGGTTATGGCGCGGCCCGTCGCGCTGCCTCGGAGGGCGTCGAACAGTTGCGTGCGCAAGGCGAAGCTGCCTTCGAGAGCATGCGGGGCAGCGCCGAGGATATCGAAGCGCAGCTGATCGCCAAAGTGCGCGAGAAGCCGATGACGTCGCTGGCGATCGCAGCGGGTGTCGGCTTCCTGTTCGCCCTGCTTTCCCGCCGCTAGTCTCAGATGGGGACGCTTGTCTCGTTGATCTCGGCCCTTGCCTCGGGCGAGGCAATGGCCGCTTTGCAAAGAGCTCGGATGACGGCAATCCTTTACGGACTTGCCGCCGTTTTTGCCCTGTGCGGTGTCGGCTTCCTCATCGGCGCCGCGTATATCTGGCTCGCGGCGCGCTATGGACCGCTGGCAACCTGCCTCGGCTTCGGCATAGGGTTCCTGGTGATTGCCGGGCTCATCCTTGTCGTTCACAAGCTGACGACGAGCATGCGCAGCAGGCGGCGCGCGCGGCGGCGGCAGGCCGATATGACCGCGCTGGGCGTCACCGCGGCACTTGCCTTGCTTCCGGCCCTTGCCAGGAGCAAGGCCGGGTTGGGCGCCGTCATCGCGCCCGCCCTGGCAGTTGTCGCCTACGCCATCTATCGCGAGAACGCCAAGCCCAAGCCGCGCGCGCCGGAAGACATGCATTAGGCTGTTCGACTTTCTCAGGCTGGCGTCCGCCTCACGCATTCTGCTGAGCGCTGACCTGCTCTCAAGGCTTGAAGCGCGCGCTGGCCTCATTCCATCCCAATGATCGCGAAAGCGATGCCAGCCGGTCGGGAACCTTCACGTAAAGGACCCGTTACCCGACCGTGCCATGCCCGAAACACCCGCCACCACGCAACATGGAGGCCAATCATGACCAAGATCGTTCCTGAAGACAAAGCCCGTCAGGGACACTGGGGCTGGCACGCCTTGAGGATACTCATCGCCGGCCTCTTGCTGGCGTTCATTGCATGGGGTGCAGTCGAGATTTACGGCGAATTGATAAAGTCGCCCAATTCCGGCGCGCAGCATGTACCGCAGCCGCCCGGCACCGAGCAGGGTCCCGCTCCTGCCCAACCGACCTCGCAACCCTGAAGAGCGCTTTCCGTTCACGCCGCCTTTGCGCTGATGCCGCGCGAGGGAACGAGGACGTTCAGGGCGCCGGGGTGGATTTCGATCGTCGTTTCGCGCGCCAACCGGATCAACTCGCCGTCCATGACGGCGCGAACCTTTTTGACCGGAGAGTAGATCTTCAGCACAGCCTTGTCAGCCTGATGAACCTCGACATGCGCGCTCCGGCGCCATCTGCCGCGCAGCATGTCCAGCAAAAGCTTCGCCAGATGATGACGCCGGCGCGCGACGCTGACATAGATGCCGAGCACGCCGCCCGCCGGATTGTCGGCATAGGGCAGGTGGCCTTCGCCGAACAGGTTGTTGGAAATGCCAATGCCGGTCGTGCGGGTGACGATCTCGGCCTTGCCGACGCTCAGGCTCACCTTAAGCGCCGGCGGGTTCTTGATCGCCTCCCAGGCGGCGCGGATGGACGCTCGCATCTTTCCGAGACGCGAGCCAAAATCCATTTTTTCGCGCAACTGAACCATCCTGGCATGCATGCCGACCGAGAACTGGTGCACGAAAGGCTGGCCGTTGGCGCTTGCCATATCGACGGCGATCACCTCGCCATCGGCAAAGGCCTGCAGCGCCGCTCCCAATGTCTGCGGAATGCCCAAGCCGCGCGCGAAGAGGTTCATCGTGCCGGCGGGCAAGATGGCCAGGGCCTTTTTCTTGTTCATGAGCAGGGACGCCGCGGTGGAAATCGTGCCATCGCCGCCTCCGGCAAGAACGACATCGATATTGCGCTTGGCGATCGCCCTTTGCAGCGCTGCGGCGACATCGCGGCCGGCGACGATGTCGACCTCGACCGAATGTCCCGATGCCTCGAGTGTCTGACGCAACTGTTCGGAAAATGCTTCAATGTCGATGGTGCGGAGCGTACCGCCGTCCTGGTTCAGCACCGCAGCAAACCGCATGCACCTCTCCGTCGATCTGAGCCGGCAGACCTCTGYCGCGGCGGAAACGACGGTGCGGCCGCAAAAGTTCCGCCGGAGCCCCAGGGGCAACCGGGTGAGCGCGTTGTGGTTTGGAACAACACCCCGGTCACAACGTTGTGATCCTGTCGACACTGCCGCTCCCGACTCGCCGTTCTGAGGTTGGGCGAGGGAGCGCAATGCATAGATCAGGCACGAGGAGAGACTATGATGATCCGCACCCTTTTTGCGACGACCGCGATCGCGACGCTGCTTGCGACCGGCGCTTTTGCACAGACGACGCCCGCTCCGTCCCCACAGTCCCCAGCAGCCGAAAACCCGGCTCCGGTCGTACGCTCGGACGGCGCGCTGATGACGAACATCATCGGCGAGTCCGTCTACAACGGCACCGGTGATGACGCCCAGAACATTGGTAAGGTCGATGATGTGGTCTTCGATTCCAACGGCAATGCCAAATCCGCCATTATCGGCGTCGGTGGATTCCTGGGGGTCGGCAAGAAGGACGTCGCCTTCGACTACAGCAAGCTCGAATGGGCCGAGAAGAATGGCGACCGCTGGCTGGTTGCCAAATCGACCAAGGATGAGCTGAACGCTCTGCCGGCCTTCGACCGCAAGCCTTACGATCCGGCCCCGGCGCAGTCGGCCGACGCCACGCAGCCCGCCAACAACACGACGCAGGCCCCGGCGGCCGCCCCGGCCGAGCCGGTGAAGAAGGCGGAGGGCAACCTCGCCACCAACATCATGGGCGAGTCGGTCTATAACGGCACCGCGGACGACGCCCAGAAGATCGGCGACGTGAAGGACATCGTGCTCGCCAAGGACGGCAAGGCCGAATCGCTGGTGATCGGCGTCGGCGGCTTCCTCGGCATCGGCACCAAGAATGTCACCTATGACTTCGCCAAGGCAAAATGGGCGGAGAAGAACGGCGACCGCTGGCTGGTGGCCGAGACGACCAAGGAGCAGCTGCAGGCCCAGGCCGAGTTCGACCGCAAGGCCTATGATCCGGCGCCCGGCTCGACGACGACGGCCGCGAATAATGCGCCGGCCGCAACCACGCCCGCGGTAGTGTCTTCGGATACGACCTCGGATAAGGGAGCGAAGCCGGCGGAGCCCGCCAAGTCGACGGCCGAGAATAAACCTGCGACACCGCCAGCCCAGAGCACGGCCGAGAACAAGCCTGCCGATAGCGGCACTGCGGCAACCGACCAGACCAAGACCGCATCCATCGACAAATCGACATTGACCGAGATGCCGATGGGCAACATGCGCGTCGACGACCTCAAGGGCACGACGGTCTACGGCGCCAACGATGCCAAGATCGGTTCGATCGGCGACGTCGTGCTGACGCCGGACCAAAAGCCCGACGCGGTCATTGTCGACGTCGGCGGTTTCCTCGGCATCGGCGCCAAGGAAGTGGCGATCGGCATGGACAAGCTCAAATTCATGACCGACAAGAACGGCAAGAAGTACCTCTACACCAACTTCACCAAGGAACAGCTGCAGGCGCAGACGGCCTACGACAAGAGCAGCTATGCCGCCAACCGTGATCAGCAGCGGATGATGCTGAAGTAAGGGAATAGGCAGTAGGGATTAGGCAGTAGGCGAAAAATGAGTTGGTAAGCCACCGGGCGGCAAGGGATATTCTACTGCCTACTGCCTACTGCCTACTGCCTACTGCCTACTGCCTACTCACGTACCCGACCACTCCATCTTCTGTCAGTTCCGCCAAGGCCAGCGACTGGTCGAGATGCGCGGCGCGCCAGGCGAGCATCTTTTCCGCGAACTCCAGCCGCACCGGCAGATAGGATGGATCTTCGGCGACATTGTTAAGCTCGCCTGGATCCTTCGACAGGTCGAACAGAAGCGGCGGCAGGCCACCGCCGAAATGGACATATTCGAAGTCCGCCGTGCGGATAACGGCGAGGTTGCAGGCGCGCGATTCGATACCGAAATGGCGTTCGGCCTCGCCTTTGGCGACCGTGCGGAAATCAAATTCCCAATGCGCGGCGTCGCGCCAGGTCTCCGGCCCCTTGCCGTCGAGCCAGGGCACCAGCGAGCGGCCGTCGAGATGGCGTTGCGGCGCGGCGCCGGTCACGTCGAGCAAGGTCGGGAAGATATCGACGGCCTCGGTGAAACGATCGACGGATACGCCGGCTGTCGCGCTGCGCCGCGGATCGCGGATGATCAGCGGAATGTGATAGCTGGCGTCGAAGAAGCTGCCCTTGCCGAGCATGAAATGGTCGCCCATCATCTCGGCATGGTCGGAGGTCAGCACGATGACAGTGTCGTCCCAGGCGCCCGCTGATTTGATCGCCTGCCAGACGCGGCCGAGCTGCGCGTCGACCTCGGAGATCATGCCGTAATAGATCGCGCGGATGCGGCGGAAATTCTCCTCGCTCCACTCCGCCACCTTGCCTTCGCTGCCGGGCACGAATTTTGTCCGCTTCTGCCGGTCGAGATCGTAGGCGAGATAGGAGTGGTTCGCAGCTTCGGCCTGCCAGCTTGCCGCGCGCTTGAAGGCGGGACCTTCAGCCGGATCGTACATGCTGTTGTAGGGCTCCGGCACGATGAAAGGCGGGTGCGGGCTGATGAAGGAGATATGCGCGAACCATGGCGCGCCCTCCTCCTGCTCGCCCAGCCAGCGAATGAATTCGCCGGCCAGGAAAGCGGTCGGCGTCTGGTCTTTCGAATAGACCGGCGGCGCGTTGGTCACATCGCCTTGGTCCTGGCCGCTGGCCGGACGGTGGATGCCGGGGCTTCCGGCGCTTGTGTCGACGCCTTGCGCCCGCAGCCATGACAGCCACTGCTTCTGATGCTCCGGCAGCGCCTGGCGCACGGTGAAGCCCGGCAGCACGCCTTCATAGCTGCGCAGCCGCGGATCCTCGGGCGAGAGTTGCCGGGGGTCGAGCGAGACATCGGTGTAGCCGAACAAAGTGGGGTCGTAGCCCGCCGCGCGCGCCGAAAGCGCGATGTTGCCATGACGCGCGTCGAGCGGCGTGCCGTTGCGGCAGACGCGATTGTTCATCTGATAGAGCCCGGTATAGAGGCAGGCACGGGCCGGCGAGCAGGGTGCTGCGCCGCCGTAGTGGCGGCGGAAAAGCACGCCTTCCGCGGCAAGCGCATCCGCATTCGGCGTCTTCACCACCGGATGGCCGGCGGCCGACAAGCAATCGCCGCGCCACTGGTCGCAGGTGATGAGGAGGACGTTCGGGCGGCTCGTCGGATGGTCCAAGATCGTCTCCTTATGGAAGCGCCCAGATGGAACGGAAATCACCGGCGTTGCAAGTCAATGCCGGTGATAGATTGGTGAACATATTTTGAACGATCGTTCACTTTTATGACACAGTCCATTCTGTGTTTGCCCGCTTTGCCGCCGGCCCACCCATCCTCATATTGGCGTGGACAGCGGCGAGGGCCGCACAAGAACACGGGAAGGAGCACGATCATGCTCAATCAGATCCAGGGTCTGCATCACGTCACTTCGATGGCGAGCGACGCACGTCGCAACAATGAGTTCTTCACGAAGAAGCTCGGCCTGCGCCGGGTGAAGAAAACAGTCAATTTCGACGCACCGGACGTCTACCACCTCTACTATGCCGACGAGGTCGGCACGCCGGGTTCGGTGATGACCTATTTCCCGTTCCCCGATATCGGCAAGGGTCGGCACGGCGTGGGCGAGGTCGGCACGACGGTGTTCTCCGTGCCGGAGGGCACGCTCGCCTATTGGGAAAAGCGCTTCGCCGACGAAGGCGTGGGCAATGTCGCCCGCACGGAAAGTTTTGGCGAGAAGCGGCTGACCTTCACCGGCCCGGACGGCGACAGCTTCGCGCTGGTCGAGGACAAGGCCGACAAGAGAGCGCCATGGGTCAAGGGCGGTGTTCCCGGCGACGAGGCGATCCGTGGCTTCCACTCGGTCTCGCTGCGGCTCAAGGATGGCGGCGCCACCGAGGAACTCTTGAAGTTCATGGGCTATGAGGAGGTCGACAAGTCCGGCAATATACGTCGGCTGGCGATCAAGAACGGCAATGGCGCCGATGTCGTCGACATCGAATCGCTGCCTGGCGCCGGCTTTGCCAATCTCGGCGCCGGCTCGGTGCATCACGTTGCCTTCGCGGTCGAGGATCGCGCCAAGCAGCTCGAAGTGCGCAAGGCCCTTGTCGACACGGGCTATGGCGTGACGCCGGTCATCGATCGCGACTATTTCTGGGCGATCTATTTCCGCACGCCGGGCGGCGTGTTGTTCGAGGTGGCGACCAACGAACCGGGTTTCGACCGCGACGAGGACACCGCGCATCTCGGCGAGGCGCTGAAGCTGCCGACGCAGCATCAGCATCTGCGGCCCTACCTCGAAGAACATCTGCAGAAGCTGGAAGACTGAGCCATGAGCAAGGACGCTTACATCCACAAGGTGCTGCCCGGTTCGCCGGGCAGCCCGCTGCTCTTCGTCTTCCACGGCACGGGCGCGGATGAGAACCAGCTTCTCGGTTTCGGCCGCGATCTTGTGCCTTCGGCGACGATCGTCTCGCCGCGCGGCGATGTCTCGGAGCATGGCGCCGCGCGTTTCTTCCGCCGCACTGGCGAGGGCGTCTACGACATGGACGACCTGACGCGGGCGACGGCGAAGATGGCGGGCTTCGTCAAGGCGCATGTCGAGGCGGCAAAGCCCTCGGCGGTGTTCGGCCTCGGCTATTCCAACGGCGCCAATATCCTGGCTTCGGTGGTATTCGCCGAGCCCGGCCTGTTCGATGCCACGGCGCTGATGCATCCGCTGATCCCGTTCGAACCGCAGGTGCAGGGCAGCCWTGCCGGCCGGCGCATCCTGATCACGGCCGGCAGGCGCGATCCGATCTGCCCGCCCAATTTGACGTCGCGGCTCGAGGCCTATTTGCGCGCCGACGGCGCCGATGCCACAGTGGAATGGCACGACGGCGGGCATGAGGTTCGGCCGAATGAAATCGAAGCGGCGCGGCGGCTTTTTGCCCCGGCGCCGGCTGCCGAAGGAGGCAACTAAATGGCTGACCAACTGCCCGAGATCGAACTGGAAGACCACGGCTCCAAGGGGCGCTATGTGCTGCGCGGACCCGGCGGCGCCGAGGCCGAGATGACCTTCACCAAGATCGGCGAGCACCAGCTCATCATCGATCATACGGAGGTGCCGGACGCCTTTCGCGGCCAGGGCGCCGGGCTTCGGCTCGTCACCCGCGCCGTCGAGGATGCGCGCGCCGCCGGCAAGAAGATCATCCCGCTCTGCCCCTTCGCCAACGCCCAGTTCCGCCGCCATCCGGAATGGGCGGATGTGCTGAAGCAGTAAGCACGGCGTTACCTTCTCCCCTTGTGGGAATTGAGGAATTGAGGAATTGAAGAACTGAAGAACTGGGGAATTTAGAAAAAAGCTCAGCGTCCGACGTGACGTCGCTTCTTCAATTCCTCAGTTCCTCAGTTCCCGCAGGGGGAAGAGGAAAAGGGTCAACCTTCGTATTTGCACCGCCCGGTCATCTTGCCTAAGTTGGCGGTTCGCTTCGGACGAAACCCGTCGTCCCGCCCGTCACCGATTTGAATGGCTCCCCTGATGACCGATACCGACCTGATCCCCGTTTTCGACGGACATAACGACACGCTGCTTCGGCTCTACCAGTCGAAGGAAGCCGATGTCGAAAAGCTGTTCATCGAGGGGACACCGGGCGGGCATATCGACCTGCCGCGCGCCCGGAAGGGCGGCTTTGCCGGCGGCATGTTCGCGATCTTTCCGCCGCCGGTCGAGAAGTCGAAGCGCAGCGCCGTGCCGCCGGCGCCGAGCGACAACGAGCCCCTGCCGCCGGAACTGCCGCAGGCAGAGGCGATCACCTCGACCATCGGCATGGCTTCGATCCTGTTTCGGCTGGAGCGCGCTGGCGCGCTGACCGTCTGCCGTAGCGCCGGCGATGTACGTGACGCGATGGCCAAGGGTTCGATCGCGGCGGTGTTCCACATCGAAGGCGTCGAGGCGATCGATCCCGGGCTCGCCATGCTCGACGTGCTGCATGCCGCGGGCCTGCGCTCGCTGGGCATCGTCTGGAGCCGTCCCAATGCCTTCGGCAATGGCGTGCCGTTCCGCTTCCCATCCTCGCCCGATACCGGGCCCGGCCTCACCGATGCCGGCAAGGCGCTGGTCAAGGCCTGCAACCAGCTCAGGATCATGATCGACCTGTCGCATCTCAACGAGAAGGGTTTTCGCGACGTGGCGGGCTTGAGCGACGCGCCGCTGGTCGCCACCCACTCCAACGTGCACGCGATCTGCGGTCATTCGCGCAACCTGACCGACTGGCAGCTCGGCGCGATCCGCGAATCGGGCGGCATGGTGGGCCTCAACTTCGCTACCGGCTTCCTGCGCGAGGACGGCCGCATGAATGCCGACACCAGCATCGACATCATGGTGCGCCATATCGACTCGCTCTTGCAGGCGCTGGGCGAGGACGGCGTCGGTCTCGGCTCCGATTTCGATGGCGCCATGATCCCGGCCCCCATCGGCGACGTCGCCGGCCTGCCCAAGCTCATCGACGCGCTGGCGGCGCGCGGTTTCGGCCGCGCTCTGATCGAGAAGATCGCTTATCGGAATTGGTTGAGCGTGCTGGAGCGCACAATAGGTTGAGCGGGACTACTGACCGTAGCCCATGCGCTTCAGCCATTCCTGACCGACGCCGCGGGCGCGGATGATCGCCAAGGGGTTTTCCGCGTCGAGCCGGGCGCAGATGCGGTAGACCTCCAGCGTCTCGGCGTTCATCTCGCCGCGCTTGAAGAAAAACATCGCCGCAGCGTAGCGGGTGCGGCCGGACCACATCTCGCCAAGCGGCGTGTTGACCAGCTCCCACTGCTCGGCGGCTTCCGTCTCCAGGTCTTCCGCTTCGCTTGCCATCTCAGAAATCCGCGGGCGGGTTGGCGGTGCGGCGGTCGAGCTTGATGAAGGGACGCGGCACCACCTTCGCCTTCTTCATCAGCTTCTGGTACTGCAGCTCGCGCGTGGCGTAAATCTCGACCCAGAGGTCGTCGACGATCGTTTCGCCATAGGGTCGCCGCAGCGAGGCGAGCGCGATGTTGCGCTTGGCCATGGGCGACCACATCGCCGCGCTCACCAATCCGATCTCCTGGCTTTTGCGGTAATAGACGATGGCATGCTCGGCCGGGATGTTGCCTTCGATCTCAAGTCCGACCAGCACGTGGCGCAGTTTCTTTTTCGCCCGCGCTTCGAGGATGGCGCGGYGGCCGTTGAAGTGTCCCTTGTCCGGATCGATCATGAAGCCGAGGCCGATCTCGTCGGGCATGCGCAAGCGGTCGGCGCGGATGGCGTGCTCGGCGGTGGTGAAGTCGGCATTGGCGACGATCAGGCCGGCTTCCAACCGGGCTCGGTTCAGCGCGGTATAGCCGATGGCGCGGATGCCGCGCAGCTCGCCGGCCGCCATCAGCCGGTCCCACAGGCTCAACGCCTTGTCAGCCGGCACGAACAGCTCGTAACCGAGATCGCCGGTGAAGCCGGTGCGCGAGATGGCGACGGTAGCGCCGTCATGCGCGAATTCGGCGAGGTCGAAGACCTTCAGCCGCTCGACACCGGCGAAACCGGCTTCGCGCAGGATGGCGAAGGAGGTCGGTCCTTGCAGCGCCAAGCCGGCGACAGCCTCCGTCTCTTCCTCGACACTGACCTCATAGCCGATCGCGCTGTCCAGCAGCCAAGGCAGATGCCGCTCCTGCGAGCACAGCCGGAAGCGCGTCGGCGAGAGCCGGAACAGCGTGCCGTCGTCCAGGACGAAACCTTCGTCGTCGCACCAGGCGGTGTAGTGGACCCGGCCGGGTTTTAGCTTGGTCACGTCGCGCAAGGTCACGCGATCGAGATAGGCCTCGGCGTCCGGGCCCTCGATCCGGTATTTGGTCATCGGCGAGATATCGAAGAGTGCGGCCTGGCTGCGGATGGCGAAATATTCGAGCTCCTCGTCCCATAGCGAATGCGGCGCGCGGTAGCCGGCCCAATTGTACCAGTCCTGCTTCAGCCCCAGCGCGTCGATGCGGGGCTGGAACGGTGTGCCCATGCGCAAAGTGCGGAAGTGGGATTGGTCGGCTGTACGCGCGGAGTTGATTTTCACATGACGATTCATGACGGCATTCCTTCGCGCCCCCCTCTGTCCTGCCGGACATCTCCCCCACAAGGGGGGAGATTGGCCGTCGCCGGCGATTTCGCCAATCTCCGGCGTTGCAGAAAGGGCGCCGACAAATCGAACTGCTCATCTCCCCCCAAGTGGGGGAGATGGCCGGCAGGCCAGAGGGGGGCGCCGTAGAGCGCAGCGTTTGTGAATAGCGAAATCATCTCATGCCCTCATCGCGATGATGCGGCGCGCGGCGTTGAGGCCGGGCGCGCCGGAGATGCCGCCGCCTGGATGCGAGCCGGCGCCGGCAAGGAACAGCCCTTCGAGCGGTGTGTCGTAGCCCGACCAGCCGGAGACCGGCCGCGACATCAGAATCTGGTCGGCCTGCAATTCGCCATGGTGCCAGTGGCCGCCCGGCATGCGGTAGCGTGCCTCGATGTCGGCGGGCGTCAGAAGCTCGGCGTGGCGCACGGTCGCGCCGATGCCAGGCGCGTAGGCTTCGAGCTGCGCCATGATAGCCTTGAGGAAGCGCGGCTTGCCGGCGACCCAGCCCTCCTTCAGCGCATAGGGCGCGTATTGCACCACGGCCGACAGCACGCAGGCGCCGGACGGGGCGAGCGATGGATCGGCCAGGCTGGGCAGCGTGATCTCCATCACCGGCTCGGGCGAGAACGCGCCATATTTCGACGGGTTGAAGGCGCGCTCGACATGGTCGGGCGAAGGCGCGATGACGAGGCGGCCCTTGTGGCCGGCGGCGTCGACGCCTGAGAATTGCGGCGGCCTGTCAAGCGCCAGATGGAGCTTCGCCGCATCGCCCTTCATGCGGATATTCCGGACCTTGCGCACAAAGCCGGTATCGACCTCGCGCGGGCCGACGAGATCGAGGATCGTCGTCGCCGGGTTCACCGCGGAAACGACGGTCCTTGCCCGCAGCGTCTCGCCGTCCTGCGTGACGACGCCGACGGCGCGGCCCTTTTCGACGATCACCCTGGCGACCGGCGAAGCCGGGCGGATCGAGACACCGGCCTTTTCCGCCGCCGCGCGGATGGCGGCGACGACGGCACCCATGCCGCCTTTCGGCTGCATCTGCGCGCCGGCAAGGCCGCCGATTTCGCCGGAAAGCCTGTAATAGAGGCCGAGCAGCGAGGTCGGCGAACGCGGGCCGAGGTGGCTGCCCAGCGTCGCGTCGAAGGCGAGCAGGCCCTTCAGCCGGTCGTCGGAAAGCTGCTCGTCGAGCAGGTCGTAGACATTCATCAGGAGCACGCGCAGGAAGTCGCGCATGTCTTCCTTGCCGAGCCGCTTCAGCGCCAGCGCGGTCTGGCCGAGCCCGGTCATTTCGGCGAGCGACATGTCGCCGAGGTCCGGCGGCCTGCGCGACAGGAACGACTTCAGCACGCCGGCATAGCGCAGCAATTGCGCGCGCAGCTCTTTCCAGGCGGATTGCTCCGCCGAGCTGGCCCCGGTCAGCACCTCACCATAGGCGCCGTGCAGCGTAAGCGGGCCGTCCTTCGACAGCGCCACCGACGGCACGAAGTCGCCGCGCTCGATCGTCAGCCCGTGCCGCTCCAGCTCCAGCGTCGTCACCACGTCGGGATGCAGGCGGTTGAGCAGATGCGCAACCGCGGAGACTCGAAAGCCCGGCGCGAATTCCTCGGTGCGCGCGGCGCCGCCGACCTCGTTGCCGRCTTCGAGCAGCAGCACCTTGCGACCCGACTTCGCCAGTGTGGCGGCGGCGACTAGGCCGTTATGGCCGCCGCCGATGACGATGGCGTCCCGGTTCAAATCAGATGACGTCATGGGCCGGGCTCATATGCAGGGTTGGCTTGGCGAGGTCGCGCAGGATCTCTGCGGCGGCGTTGCGTCCGGGCGCGCCCATCACGCCGCCGCCCGGATGGGTGGAGGAGCCGCACATATAGAGGCCGCCGACCGGCGAGCGGTATTGCGCGTAGCCCGGCACCGGGCGGTTGAAGAGCAACTGGTCGAAGGTGAGCTCACCCTGGAAGATGTTGCCTTCGGTGAGGCCGACCTCGGCCTCGATCTCGCGCGGCGTGCGCACTTCCATATGGACGATACGGTCGCGGAAGCCGGGCGAATATTGCGAGATCTGGGAAATCACGCTCTCGGCGAAGCCGTCGCGATCGGCATCGGTCCAGTCACGCCCGTCGATCTTCGGCGGCGCATATTGCACGAAGCAGCTCATGAAGTGCTTTCCCGGCGGCGCCATGGTCGGGTCGAGCGTGGTCGGGATCATCATGTCGAGGAAGGGATCGACCGACCAGCGCCCGGCCTTCCAGTCGTCATAGGCGCGCTCCATGCGCTCGATGGAATCGGTGAAATGCATGTCGGCGCGATAGACCGGCGAGTCCTTCGGCAGAGCAGGGAATTCGGGCAGCGAATCCAGCGCGATGTTGACCTTGCCGGACGAGCCGCGGATTTTGAAATTCCGGACGCGGCGCAGGAAGATATCGGGCAGTTCCTTCTCCTCGACCAGCTTCAGGAAGGTGCGCTTGACGTCGGCGTTGGAGATCACGAGCTTGCCGTGGATCTCCTCGCCGCCGGCCAGCACCACGCCCTTGGCTTTGCCGTTCCGGATCAGCACGTGGTCGACCTCGGCGCCGGTGCGGATGGTGCCGCCGGAGGCCTTGAAGGAGGCGGCCAGCGCCTTGGTGACGGCGCCCATGCCGCCGCGCGCATAGCCCCAGGCGCCGACCGAGCCGTCGACCTCGCCCATGTAATGGTGCAGCAGCACATAGGCCGTGCCGGGCGACATCGGCCCGAGCGCCGTGCCGATAATGCCGGAGAGCGCGAAGTTCGCCTTGATGACGTCGGTCTCGAAATACTCGTCGAGGAAGTCGGAGATCGACATCGTCCAGAAGCGCAGGGTCAGCGCCCGCTCCTCGGCTGAAAGCCCGGCGAATTTCTTGCCGAGATAGATGAGCTCGCCGAGGTCGCGCGGCCGAAAACTGGTCGGGTCGGGGGCGGTGCGCATCAAGAGCGGCTGGATGAAGCGACATTGCCTGGTGACGTCGCGCGAGTAGCGGTCATAGGCCTCGGCATCGCGCTTCGAGAAGCGGGCGAACTCGCGGCGATGCGCGTCATGGTCGCGATAGTTGGCGAGATAGTCGCCGTCGCGCGTGAACACCGCGCCGCCTTCATAGGAGATCACCTGCAGGCCGAAGCGCGGCAGCTCCAGGTCGCGCATGATCTCGGGCCTAAACAGCGAGCAGACATAGGAGCAGTTGGAATAGAGGAAGCCCGGCGTCAGCTCGCGGCTGGTGGCCGCGCCGCCGACCCAGTCGTTCTTCTCGACCACCAGCACGTCCAGCCCGGCGCGCTGCAGATAGCAGGCGTTGACCAGCCCGTTATGGCCGCCGCCGATGACGATCGCGTCCCATGCCTTCATGCGCGCTCAACCTTCATTCGGTCGCCCCTATCGTCTTGTTTTTGTGCAGTTCCGGGTGGAGAACCGCCTCACGCTCTTCCTGGAATTGCTCTGTGCTTTTGTTCCCCGATTGCCCGAATTTGGCACGGATCACGGATTTTTGTCTAGCCATTTTGAATGAATGTTCAACAAATGATGTTGCGTTTTCCTGTTGATGCGCTACGCTTTGCCGACATTCTGGACTGATCCGCATCGGCATTTGGGGTTGAGGGTCCGATGATCGAAACGRCTGACGCCGAGCCGGAATATGACGACACCGCCATTCGCTTCCTCGAAGCGCTGTGGGGCGAGGGCTACCTGTCGCCGGGTGGGCCGGACGAGGTCGACCGGGTGGTCGAAGGCCTCTCGCTCAAGGGCAAGACGATCCTCGATATCGGCTGCGGCGCCGGCGGCATCACGCTGCATCTGGTGGCAACGCACGGCGCGGCTCGAGCCACCGGCTTCGACGTCGAAAGGCCGGTGATCGAGAAGGCAAGGCGAAGAGCGGCAGCGCAAGGCCTCGAGGATCGTGTCAGTTTTGTCCAGGCGCCGCCGGGGCCGCTGCCGTTCACGGATGCTTCCTTCGACGTGGTCTTCTCCAAGGACGCGCTGCTGCATGTGTCGGACAAGGACGCGCTGTTCGCCGAGATCTTCCGCGTGCTGAAGCCGGGCGGGGTGTTTGCCGCGTCGAACTGGATGATCGGGCATGACGCGGAGCCGTCGCCTGAGATGAAGGCCTATGTAGCGGCCGAAGGGCTCTCCTTCGCCATGGCCTCACCGGCGCGCTATGCCGAAGCGATGCGGCGCGCCGGCTTCACCGGCATCGCCGTGCGCGACCGCAATCCGTGGTACCGCGAGGTGGCGCGGGAGGAGCTGGCACGGCTCAAGGGGCCGCTCTACGCGAAGGCCGCGGCAGCGGTCGGCGCGGCCTATGTCGACAAGAACATCAAGACCTGGGAGGCGATGCAGAAGGTGCTTGACAGTGGCGAGCACCGCCCCACTCATCTGCGCGGTTGGAAGCCGGTTGGATAGCCGGCGATGCTGGAGACCGTCACCCTTATGAAGACAGCAGCTGCCACCGACAACGTCGCTGAATCGGCACGAAAAGGCGACGCCGAAAAGCGCGGCCGCAAGGCCTCGAAGGAGGTCAGGCGGTTGCAGCTGATCGAGGCGACGATCGATTCACTGGCCAAGCGCGGTTATGCCGAAACGACGATGGCCGACGTGGCCGACGGCGCGGGCCTGTCGCGCGGCATCGTCAATTTCCATTTCGAGAGCAAGGAAAAGCTGCTCATCGCCACGCTGCAGCACATGTATGACGAGTATTCGGCGCACTGGCGCACCGCCCTGCAGAAGGCGGGCGACGATCCGGCGAGGCAGCTGCGGCAGCTGGTGTGGGCCGATTTCGACCGCTCGATCTGCAACAAGCGCAAGCTCGCCGCCTGGCTCGCCTTCTGGGGCGAGGCCAAGTCGCGGCCGACCTACCAGGCGCTGAGCAGCTCGCGCGACGCCTATTACCAGCAGGTCTTCATCGATCTCTGCACGACGCTCAAGGCAAGCGGCGACTACAGCTATGACCCCCAGGTCATCGCGCTGGCGCTCAGCGCCATGCTCGAGGGCTTGTGGCTGCGGCTGATGATGGGGACGGAGGACACCACGCGAGAGACCGCATTGCAGGCGGCGAACGCGTTTTTGGCCGCCGCCTTTCCGAAACATTACGGTTAGCAACAGCCGGCCAAACAAGACCGGCAACCAAAAGAGGATGGAACAGCATGAAGAAACTCAGCCGACGCCTGACACTGACCCTGGCGCTTGGGAGCGTGATCGCGGCTTCGGCGGTGGCGTTCGCCGTCGCCGCCGACAAGGACCTGATCGTGTTCGATTGGTCCGGCTATGAGGATCCGAGCTTCCACGGCAAATATGTCGAGAAGAACGGCGACTCGCCGACCTTCGCCTTCTTCGGCGACGAGGACGAGGCCTTCGAAAAGATCCGCTCCGGCTTCAAATCCGATCTCGGCCATCCGTGCTCGCAGAGCGTGGTGAAGTGGCGCGAGGCGGGGCTGCTGCAGCCGCTCGACACCTCGAAGATCGCCGGCTGGAAGGACCTCAATCCCGGCATCATGGCGATGAAGGACCTCGCCACCACGCCCGACGGCAAGGCCTGGTTCATGCCCTGGGACTGGGGCGACACCCAGCTTACCTACAATTCCGACAAGATCGCCGAGAAGGACGTGCAGTCGCTGAAGGCCTTCGCCGATCCGAAATACAAGGGCAGGGTCTCGATCGGCGACAATGTCGACGACGCCTACGCGCTGGCCAGCCTCGCCATCGGGCTCAAGGACTGGACCAAGATGACGGACGACCAGTTCAAACAGGCGTCCGACTTCCTGCGCCAGGTGCACAAGAATGTCCGCTCCTACTGGACCGACACCACCGACATCGTGCAGCTGCTCTCCGGCGGCGAGGTCGATCTCGCCTGGGCCTGGAACGACGCGACGGTGCAGTCGGTCAAGGCCGGCGTGCCGATCAAGTCCAAGAAGGACACCGACGAGGGCATGTCGACCTGGGTGTGCGGCTATGTGCTGTTCAAGGACGCGCCGGGCAACATCGACAAGGCCTATGACTATCTCAATGCGGTCAACGACCCCGAAGTCGCCAAGACGCTGGTCAAGGACTGGGGCTACGGCCAGGCCAACGCCAAGGGCATGGCCGGCGTCGACCCGGCGGTGCTGAAGGAAAAGGGCTACGACAACGTCGAAAAATGGGTCGACAAGACGCTGTTCCAGCAGCCCCTGCCTTCCGAGCTCAAGCTGAAGATGATCGCCGAATTCGAGAAGATCAAAGCCGGCTATTGAGCTGAATTCTAGCGGCCCGCTTACTTGCCAAGCAGAGCAAAGTGAGCGGGCTCGCCAAAGCTTCTGAATTCTCCTAACTTCCTCCCATCGTCCGCGATGGGGGAGTTTCTCGCGCCATGAAAACCATGCTTCGCCGTCTTGCCTTGGCTGCCGTCGTCACCGTCGGCGCTGGCTCCGCCCATGCGCTTGCCGAAGGCGGCGGCGACCTCGTCGTCTTCGACTGGTCCGGCTACGAGGATCCGCTGCTGCATCCGGTCTACACCGCCAAATACAATGCCGAGCCGACCTTCTCTTTCTTCGGCGACGAGGACGAGGCCTTCGAGAAGATGCGCGCCGGCTTCAAGGCCGATGTCGCGCACCCCTGCTCGCAAAGCGTGGTGAAATGGCGCGAGGCCGGCTTGCTGCAGCCGCTCGACACCTCGAAGATCGTCGGCTGGAAGGACCTCAACCCGGGCATCATGGCGATGAAGGACCTCGCCACCACCGCCGACGGCAAGGCCTGGTTCATGCCTTTCGACTGGGGCAACACCTCGCTGCTCTACCGCACCGACAAGGTTACGGCGGAGGAGGCGCAGTCGCTGAAGATCTTCGCCGACCCGAAGTTCAAGGGCCGCGTTACCATCGGCGACAATGTCGACGACGCCTATGCGCTGGCGAGCCTGGTCATCGGCCTGAAAGACTGGACCAAGATGACTGACGAGCAGTTCAAACAGGCCTCCGCCTTCCTGCGCGACGTGCACAAGAATGTCCGCTTCTACTGGACCGACGATACCGACCTCAACCAGGCCTTCACGGGCAATGAAGTCGATCTGGTCTGGGGCTGGAACGAGACCTATGTGACGTTGAAGGGCCAGGGCATGCCGATCGCCATGAACCGCGACACCAAGGAAGGCATCTCGACCTGGGTGTGCGGTTATGTGCTGCTCAAGGATGCGCCGGGCAAGCTCGACCAGGCCTATGATTTCCTGAGCGCCGTCAACGCTCCGGGTGTTTCGGAGTATATGGTGAAGACCTTCGGCTACGGCCACGGCAACAGCGCCGGCATGGCGGCGATGGACCAGAAGCTGCTCACCGAGCGCGGCTTCGACAATCTCGACAAGTTCCTCGACAAAACGTTGTTCCAGCAGCCGGTTGCGCCGGACCTCAAGCAGCGCATGGTCGCCGAGTTCGAGAAGATCAAGGCCGGCTATTGAAGAGCGGCATCGAAAGAACCGACGTCGTCATCGTCGGCGCCGGCTTCACCGGCCTGTCGGCCGCGCTCGAGTTGAAGCGCGCCGGCATCGATTTCCTTGTCCTTGAAGCACGCGAGCGCGTCGGCGGCAGGGTGGAGGCCGTCCGCAACGGGCTCGGCGAGCTGATCGACAGCGGCGGCCAGTTCCTGTGCCAGGACATGCCCGAGCTGATGGCGATGGCCAAGACACGCGGCAAGACCTTCGTCGAAACCTATATCGAAGGGGAGTTCATCACTCATCCGTCGATGTCGGTCGACGAAGCCGAACGGACCTACCAGGTCGCGATGGCGATCCGGGAGCGGATGAACAAGATCGAGCCGGACGATCCGTCGATCGCCGGCTTGACCGTCGCGACATGGCTCGAGCGCCAGAGCGACACGGCTGACGCCAAGGCAGCCTTCTGTTCGATGATCGAGGGCCTGTGGTGCCTGGCGTTGGACAGGGTGCCGCTCTGGTACCTGATCGACAATGACCGCCGCATCACCAACGAGGTGTTCGAGCTGCAGTATTTTCTGGGCGACACCATGCAATTGCTGGCCGAGGACCTCGCCGCCGCGCTCGGCGACCGGCTACGACTGAACGAAGCGGTGGCGCGTGTCGAGCGCGCCCCGCAAGGCGTTCGCGTCAGCACCGGCGCGGCTACGATCGAAGCGCGCGAGGTCCTGATCGCGCTGCCGCCGGCGACGGCCGCGAAGCTCGATTTCGCGCCGGCTTTGCCGGCGGAGCTCGCAAGCGCGCTCGGCGTCTGGGAGAGCGGCGCGGTGATCAAGATCCTGGTGCGCTACGCCAAGCCGTTCTGGCGCGAGCAAGGCCTGTGCGGCATGGTGATGTGGCGCGATCAGCCCGGCCTGTTTGCCTGCGACGCCAGCACGGATGCCGACCACGCCGCGCTTGTCGTCTTTGTCGGCGGACCGCTGGCGCTGCGCTGGCATCCGGTCAGCGCGGCGGCGTTGCGGGCGGAAATCACAGCGAGGCTTGTCCTGGCGCTCGGGCCAGAGGCCGCCGACATCGTCGATTTCAGCGCGCGCGACTGGACGCATGACCGCTGGAGCGGCGGCGCCTATAGCGACCTCATCATCGACGTGACGGCGCGCGATGCCGAGCGCGTCATCCTGGCCGGCGCGCCGCCGGTCTATTTCGCCGCTTCGGAGCTCTCGCCGTCTTTCCCGGGTTATGTCGAAGGCGCGATCGTCGCCGGCCGCATCGCGGCCGGCAAGATTCAGTCGGCCATCGCCACCAGAGCTTCAGGATCATAGGCGAGGCGGATCGGCGCGCCGACCGGAATGTCGTCGGCGCCGAAATCGTTGGTCTCGGTGACCGAGAGCGGCTTTTCGAGCCCCGGTATCTCGACGATCAGATGCGTGATCTCGCCGAAATAGTGGCGCTCGACGACCTTGCCGGCGACCTCGAACTTCGCCGTCGCATTGTCCCACAAAACGCGCAGCCGCTCGGGGCGGATGCCAAGCGTCGCCGCGCCGCCATTGCGCACGAACGCCTTCGGCTTGTCGGTCCTGACGCGGCCGAAGCCCAGCGTGTCGAGCACCAGCGAAGCGCCGTTCTCCTCGACGATCTCGGCCTTGACGAAGTTCATGCCGCCGAGGAAATCGGCCACCTGGCGGTTGACCGGGCGCTGGTAGATCTCTTTGGGCGAGGCGACCTGCGCGATGCGGCCGCCGAACATCACCGCGATGCGGTCCGACATGGCGAGCGCCTCGTACTGGTCATGCGTGACCAGCACGAAGGTGATGCCGACCGCCTGCTGCAGCCGGCGCAGCTCGACCTGCATCTGCTCGCGCAGCTTCTTGTCGAGCGCCGAAAGCGGCTCGTCGAGCAGCAGCACCTTGGGGCGCATGACCAGGGCGCGGGCCAAAGCCACGCGCTGGCGTTGGCCGCCGGAAAGCTCGGTGGCACGGCGCTTGCCGAGGCCCGTCAGCGACACCTGCGCCAGCGCCTCCTCGACACGGCGCTTCTCCTCGCCGGCCTCCAGCTTCAGCCGCTTCAAACCATAGGCGACATTCTGCTCGACATTGAGATGCGGGAAGATCGCATAGCTCTGGAAGACCATGTTGGTCGGGCGGCGGTTGGCGGGAATGCCGTCCATCGGCTGGCCATCGACGGCGATGGAGCCGCTGGTCGGCGTGTCGAAGCCGGCGATCATGCGCAACAGCGTGGTCTTGCCGCAGCCGGAAGGCCCGAGCAGCGAGAAGAACTCGCCTTCGCGGATCGAGAGCGAGGCGTTGTCCAGCGCCTTGAACGATCCGTAGCTGCGGGTCACGTCGCGGATCTCGATCATGGTCCGGTCGGCTTGGACACGCTCGGATTGGACCCGCTCAAGCATAGAGGCCTCCCTCGTTCTGGGTGCGTCTCGCCGCGCGGCGGCGCAGGATTTCGGCAATCGTCATCAGCACGAAGGATGCGAAGAGCAGCAAGGTGCCGAGCGCCAGCACGCCTGGAAGCTTGGCCGCGAAACGCAGCTGGCCCCAGATGTAGATCGGCAGCGTCGCCTCGGTGCCGGTGAGGAAAAAGGCGATGATGAACTCGTCCAGCGAGATGGTGAAGCAGACGAGCAGGCTGGAGATGATCGCCGGCGCTACCATGGGCAGCGTCACCCGCCGGAAAGTGCCGAAGGCGCTCTCGCCGAGATCGGCGGAAGCCTCCTCCAGGCTGCGATCGAAGCCTTCGAAGCCTGAGGTCAGCACGGTCATCGAATAGGGGATGCAGACCAGCACATGGCCGAGCACGACGGTGAAGAGCGACAGGCTGAGGCCGAGCTGCAGCATGACCAAAAGCATGGAGATGGCGACGATCACCTCCGGCAGCACCAGCGGCGCCATGATCAGGCCGTTGATGGCGCGGCGGCCGGGGTAGCGGTAGCGGGTGATCGAGCGGGCCGCGAGGATGCCCAGCACCGTCGACAGGATCGAGGCGGAGATGCCGACGATCAGGCTGTTCCAGGTGGCGTCGATCAGCGCCGGCGTGCGCGGCAGGTCCTCGTACCAGTGAAGGGTGACGCCCGAGAGCGGGAATTTGGGCGTCGCCGCCGTGTTGATCGAGAAGATCGGCAGGAAGATCACCGGCAGATAGAGGAACAGCAGATAGAGGACGGCGTAAGTCGAAAGCCAGCCGGGCAAGAAACGTCTTATCGCCGTCATCGCGCCAGCCTCTGCAGGGCGCGGATGACCAGCACGGTGGCGCCGGCCATCAGCGAGACGATGATCATGGTGGTGACGGAGAGCGCCGCGCCCAGCGGCCAGTTCGACGCCTTGCCGAACTGCGCCTGGATGGCGTTGGCGATCATGACGCCGTCCTTGCCGCCGACGAGCTTCGGCGTGACATAGTCGCCGACGGTGGGGATCATGACGATCAACGCGGCCGAGATGACGCCGGGCGCCGACAGCGGCAGGGTCACGCGCAGGAAGGAGCGCAGCGGCCCGTCGCCGAGGTCGGTCGCCGCCTCGACCAGGGTCCGGTCGACCTTCTCCAGGGAAACGAAGATCGGCAGGATGGCGAAGGTCGCCCAGGCATGAGTGAGCGTGATGATGACGGCGCTGGAATTGTAGAGCAGGGCCGTCGAGGGCTCGTCGATGATGCCGAGGCCCATCAGGCCGGAGTTGAGCACGCCGTTGTAGCCGAGGATTACCTTCCACGACATCACGCGCAGCAGGTAGCTGGTCCAGAACGGGATGGTGATGAGGAAGAGCCACAGGCTCTTGTGGCGGCCGCCATGGAAGGAAATGAAATAGGCGATCGGGTAGGCAAGCGCCACCGTCAGCAGGCTGACCGTCAGCGAGATGTAGAGCGAGCGCCAGAGCAGGTCGCGATAGATCGGCTCGGTCAGCGCGATCCGGTAGTTCTCCAGCGTGAAGGTGTGGTCGATGGTGAGATAGTTCTGCGTCCAGAAGGAATGGGCGATGACGACCAGGATCGGCAGGACGAGGAGAATAAGGGCGTAGACGAAGGTGGGACTGATCAGGGCAAAGCCCTGGACGGCTTCCGACTGCAGAAGGGGACTTCGTCTGGATCCCGCCAAGCGCAACGGGGGCGACCCTTCCGCCGCAACCGTCATTGCAGTGCTCCAGGCGTGATTTCGGTAGCTGGCTCGGACTGTCCCGCCATGCGGCCTTCCCATTCGTGAGCCGGTCGCCTGTTCCCGAATTATGCTTGGAGCGCGATCGCTCCCTGGCTTGCCGGCTTTCTTTCATCATGAGCGCATCCGCCGATTGAAATCAAGCGCTATTTCTGCGATATTGATTGAACGGATATTCAAAATGAGGTGATGAAAAGCCGAATTCCCACGGCTTTCCGCGCCGTTTGATATTCGGTGAAAATTTGGCAACCTGGCGATGCGAGGCGAAAATGGCGGCTCAAAGCAAGATCAAGGCAAGCGAACTCATCGGACCTGATGACGACGCGGTCGAGCTCGCCAAGCGCCATCTCGTCCAGCCCTGGCCCTATGCCGGCTCGGTCGGCAACGAGGCGCGGGCGCTGATCGGCGAGGGCGACGGCATCTATATCACCGACGCCGCAGGCAAGCGCCTGATCGACGGCCCGGCCGGCATGTGGTGCATCAATGTCGGCCATCGCCGCGAGGAGTTGGCCAGGGTCATGTACGACCAGGCAATGGCGCTCTCCTACAACACGCCGTGGTACACGATGAACGCGCCCTCGGCCGAGCTCGCCCGGCGCATCGCCGATGCGGCACCTGGCGATCTCAGCCACACCTTCTTCACCACCGGCGGTTCGTCGGCGGTGGAGACGGCGCTGCGCTTCATGCAGTTCTACAACAATGTGCGGGGACGACCGGAGAAGAAGCTGATCCTCAGCCGCGGTGGCGCTTATCACGGCTCGACCTATCTGTCGGCTTCGCTCAACGGCCGGCCGCGCGACCGCGACTGGATGGACGGCGCCGACGAGCTGGTGGTGAAGCTGTCCTCGCCCGATCCGTTCCGGCGGCCGAAGGAGATGAGCATCGCCGCCTTCACCGATTTCCTCGTCGATCAGTTCCGCGATACCGTCGCGCGTGTCGGCGCGGAGCGCATCGGCGCCTTTGTCGGCGAGCCGGTGCAGGCTTCCGGCGGCGTCGTCGTGCCGCCGGACGGGTATCTGAAGCGCGTCCGCGAGATCTGCCGCGAGAACGATATCCTTTATGTCTCGGACGAGGTGGTGACCGGCTTCGGGCGGCTCGGCCATGTCTTTGCCTCGGGCGACGTGTTTGGCATCGATCCGGACATGATCACCTTCGCCAAGGGAGTCACATCGGGCTATTTCCCGCTCGGCGGCGTCATCATCTCGGAGCGGCTGCTGGAAGAGCTGCGCAGGTCCAACCATCCCGACGCGCTGTTCGGCCATGGTTTGACCTATACCAGCCATCCGATCGGCTGCGCGGTGGCGTTGAAGAACCTCGACTTGCTGGAAGAGGGCGTGCTTGCCCACACGCGCGAGATCGCGCCCTATTTCCAGGCGCGGCTCAAGACGCTGGAAGAGCTGCCGCTGGTCGGCGAGGTGCGCGGCGTCGGCCTGATGGCTTGCGTGGAATGCGTCGCCGATCGCGAGAGCAAGGACGCGCTGCAGCTCGACAAGGATGTCGGAAAGCGCATCGACGCGCATTGCCACGAGCTCGGCCTTCTGGTGCGGCCGCTGATCAACATGTGCGTGATGTCGCCGCCGCTGATCATCACCAAAGAGCAGGTCGACGATATGGTGGCGATCCTGCGCGAAGGCATTTCGCGGACCATGGATGATCTCAGGAAGGAAGGGGCGTGGAGGGGGTGATTAGCCCTTTCCTTCTCCCCGTTTACGGGGAGAAGGTGCCCAACGGGCGGATGAGGGGCGGCGCCGACGTTGGCGGCTGGCCGCGTATGGGGACTCATCCGTCTGAGACGATAGCCTCGCGGCCTCCGTGGGCGGTTTGCAAGATTTCAGTCATACGATGGCTCTGTCAGATGAGGGTAGCCAATCGCGGGACGCTGGCGCTGCCCCTCATCCGCCCTTCGGGCACCTTCTCCCCGTGAAACGGGGAGAAGGAGAGGAGCTACCCCCTCGACCGCAGCGCGTCGTTCAATCCCCACATGTCTTTTTCCTCGGGCGCCGTCTCCAGGTTCAGCACCGGGATCTGCCTGCGCAGATGGTCGTGGTGGGTGCGCACGCCATATTCGAGGTCGGAGAGATAAAAGCCCTCGAAGGCCTCCGACAGCATGGATTCGTTCGACCATACCGAGAGCTGCACGTCCTCGTTCATCGTGTCGCGGTCGATGCGATAGGCGAGGTAGCGCGCGGCCGCCTGCTCCCTGCTTTCGTCCTTGTAGCGGTAGACCGCGCCGCGCAGCAGCGTCTCTCCGGTCGACAGCGGGAACTCCTGATAGAACTGGACGGATTCCGGCATGATCGACAGCGCGTTGTTGGGAAAGATGCCGTAATAGATCCAGGCCTTGCGCAGATGTTCCGGCAGATGCGTGGCCTCGGGCGCGAGCTTGATGTACTCGCGCACGCTCCAGCGCCGGCCGGCATGCGGATTGTAGGTGGCGAAGGAGCGCGACACGCCGTTGACGAAGGGCTCGTCGAAATAGGTCGCGCCATAGAGGTCCTGCAGCGCCGGATGCGCCATGGCGACGTGATAGCCTTCATTGTCGACGTCGCGCACCGACTTCCAGTTGACCGGCGATTTCTGCGTCCAGATGCCCCAGGACGGCACCATGTCGGCTACGTTGTAATGCGCCATCTCGGCTTCGATCGGCTTGAGCAGCTCGGCCACCGGAGGCTGCGGGCCGCCCTTGCGGAAGCGGATGAAGATGAAGCCCATCCAGATTTCGAGGTCGAGCGGCATCAGGCCGAACTCGGTCTTGTCGAGCTCGGGGAAGGAGCGCGGACGGGCGGCCCCTCGCAGCGTGCCATCGAGATTGTAGACCCAGCCATGGAACGGGCAGACAAGCGCGTTCTTGCAAGTGCCCTGGCTGTCGGCGACGACGCGGCTGCCGCGGTGGCGGCACATATTGTTGAAGGCGCGCACGATGCCGTCCTTGCCGCGCACGATCAGCGCGCGCTCGCCGATGACGTCCATGGTCAGATAGTCGCCCGGATTCGGCACGTCGGAGACATGGCCGGCGATCTGCCAGTGATTGCGGAAGACATATTCCTTCTCAAGCTCGAGAAGGGCGTTGGAATGGTAGCTCCACCCCGGCAAACCCCGCCGGTCCCAATCGTTGGGGATCGCCACGTCACGGAGGTGCGGGTTCATGGGCAGGCTCTTCTTTTGTTGAATAGTCATTCAATATAAGCATATTTCCCATTGAAATGCAATGGTTTGCGGAAATGTGAAAATTCCATGGTGACAAGGTCGACCTTGCCTGAACCGGAAAAATCACGGAAAATCCGGGTCTTAATCGAGGAAGCGGAACGGCGGTTGCGAGCGCCGACGCCTGCCTCGAGGAGGGCATGTTTTCGATCGATGCCGAGCGTGCGGCTGACGGCTGCGACACGCTCGATTAGAGGCACCGCTGTGTGAGGCTGCTTACAGTCGCCCGGGCGCGACAGGGGCATATCTGCGCCGACCAGCTTCGATGGCCGATCGAATGGTTGCAGCGGATTGGGATACCGCCGCGGACGGTGCCTGTTGCAATCCTGTTACACAGACAATCGCCGCGATCATCCGTCCGTTACATGGCGCGATTAAGTTCGTTTCATAGCCAAAAGAAAGATAACGAAGGGAACAGCGATGTTTGCGAAAGTTCGTACCGCCGATGCCGATCGCCGCCTGCATGGACCGGAACGCAACGACCGCCGGCCGAAGCTGGCGTTGCGCCAGCGCGCCAGCGATCATCCGATGGCGATGTTCATGATGATCGGCGCCTGCGCCTTCGTCGGCATGCTGGCGGCACCCGCCTCAGGCCCGGCTTTCGCCTCGATCAATCCGCCCGCCAACGTCGTCGAGGGCGCRCAGACCACGCTCAAGACCGCCCGTCTGCCGGAATCCGCGGTCGACTTTGCCTGCAAGGGCCAGAACTGGGGCGCCGAGAGCCTCGATTGCCTGCGCGCCATCGCCGAGCAGTCCGGCCGGCACCGGGAGCGCGCGGTGCGCATGATCGCCAACGCCGCGCCGCTCACCAACACGCCGAACATTTTTTAAGAGCTCCCCTGAGCGCACCCTCCTGCGCTCCAGTCAGGCTCCCGCCGCTAAGTCGGACGGGAGCCTCTTTTTTAGGCCCGGTCGATATTCAGGTGAGGCTGGTCTGCAAATTGCGCCTTTCTGCGCTTCCGGTGCTCGCGTACCTCAAGTACGCTCCGCTCCGGTTCTCGGAAGGCACAATTTTCGACTCAGCCTGACCTGAATCTCGGCCGAGCCTGCGGCGGCGTGAGTTCAGGTTTTGGATAGCGCCGCGCCGGCTTTGGGCCAGTCAACTTAGATTCAGATGTGGGCGCCGTTGTCGGCTGTGGCGGCGGCTTCGTCGGCGACGGTCGATAGGATGCCGCGGACGTCGAGCGTCGAGAAAGGCTTTTCCAGGATGTGCGGGCGCTGCTGCGGCGGCAGCGCTTCGATCTCGGCCTTGGCGCCGATCATGTCGCCGGTCACCAGCACGAAGCGCTTGGCGAGCGGGGGCTGCTGCCCGAGCAGTTCGCGGTAGATCGCAATGCCGCTGATGCCAGGCATGCGCAGATCGGAAAAGACGATGTCCGGCGGCATGTGACCGTTCAACACGTCGGCCGCCGATGTCCAGCTTGCCACGACGCGCGACTTCACGCCCATCAGTTCGAGTATGTCGGACAAGGAGGCTGCGACGTCCGGTTCGTCGTCGATCACCAGCGCATGGCGCAGCCCGCTCGAACGCGCCGGCCCTTCGCCAGGCGTGGCGCCGCCGCCCGCGATCGCCGGCAACTGCACGACGAAACGCGCGCCGTTCGGCTGCACTTCCTCGAACCGTATGCTGCCGTGGTGGCGCTCGACGATCGATTTCGAGATGGACAGGCCGATACCGGTGCCGACGCCGACCGGCTTGGTGGTGAAGTAGGACTCGAAGATGCGCGCGCGGATCGCCTCGGGAATGCCCGGGCCGTTGTCCTCGACGGAGAAGCCCGGATTGCCGTGCTCGTTGCGGAACGTCCGCACCTTGATGTGCCGCTCGCCGGTCACGCCGGCCAGCGCATGCTGGCTGTTGATGAGGAAGTTGGCCACCACCTGCGTGATGTGGTCGGCGTCGGCCATGGCAAGCAGCGGCCCGTCGGCAAAGTCGGTGTCGATGATGATGCCGCTGGAGCGCGCGCCATAGGCAGTGACTTCGAGCGCCGAGCGCATCACCTGGTTGAGATCCGTCTCGGCCTGTTCGGTCGGGTGCAGCCGCACCATCGACAGGAAGCTCTTGACGATGCGGCCGCATCGCTCGGCGGCGGCGCGCACCTTCTCGGCGCGTACCTTGGTCTGCGGGTCGCCGGCGAATTCATGCAGCAGCGTCGACTGCGCCACCACCACCGCCAGCGGGTTGTTCAGCTCGTGCGAGACGCCGGCAAGCAGCGAGCCCATCGCCGCCATCTTCTCGTTCTGGTGCAGCTTCTCGCGCTGTCGGTTGATCTCCTCCTCGGCCTGCAGCTTTTCGCGCAGGTCGCGGATCGAGCCGAAGATCAGGCGGCGGTCGGCAACGCRCATCTCGGTCGCCGTCAGCTCGATCGGGAAGATCTCGCCAGCGGCGTTCTGCGTGACGGTTTCGAGCCGCTGGYCGACCATCGGCGCGCCGCGGCCGGCCATGTATTCGGCGCCCGAGGCATAGCCTTTGCGGTAGTATACCGGAACGATGGTATCGAGCAGGTCCTTGCCGAGGATGGCGCTGCGCTGGAAGCCGAACATCTTCTCGGCGGCGGGATTGAACTCGATGATCGAACCCGTTTCGTCGATGACGATGATGGCGTCGAGCGAGGCCTGCAGCATGGTGCGCCGGATCACCTCGCTGGCATGCGCTTCCGATGGCGAGCGCTCGATGGCGTCGCCGATGGCCAAGGCGATGATGTGCAGCGTCGCCTCTTCCTCATCGGTCCATTCGCGTTCGGCGATGCAATCGTTGATGGCCAGTGTGCCCCAAAGGTGGCCATGCGCGAAAACGGAGACGGACAGGAACGACTTGATGCTCTGCTTCTCGAAGTCGGCCCGCAGGAAACCGTCGAGGTCGCGCGTGTGGCCGGAGAAGATCTTGCCTTGCCGCTCGTCTTCCTGCAGCCGCTCGAGCAAGGAATCCGAATTGATGATCGACTGCACGATGACGGTGGGCGAGGCGAGCTCGCCGCCGAAATCCGGGTCGATCCAATAGGCGGCGACGGACTGGGCGAAGCCTTCGCCCGGCAATTCACGCAGGCGGAAGAGGATGCCGCGCTGGCAATCCATCTTGCGGCACATCGTCCCCAATATGTCGTCCATCTCGCGCTGCCAGTCGCCTGCCTCGCGCAGGCGGCGCACGACATGGACAGCCGCCATCGCAGCGCCGCCCGGACGCGAGCCATGCATATCGGTGCGCGCTGCATCAGCAGTCATGGTCATTCCAGGCCCGGATGTCGGTCGTTCAGAGCGTCCCTCCGTTTCATGGAAACGGGGAGCCGCTCTATCGCATTGTTTTGACGCAATTCCGGATGGAAGGCTATGGCAAAGACGCCGAGCCTAGCCGCTCACACTTTTCTGGAATTGCCTAGTTGGCTTCGCCGCCGCTCGGCAGCGAGAAGATATAGCCTTCTCCGCGCACCGTGCGCAGGAATTTCGGATTGGCGGGGTCGGCCTCGATCTTCTTTCGCAGCCGCATGATGCGGATGTCGACCGCGCGCGAGGATTCCGGATCCTCGACGAAGCCGATCGCCTCCGAAATCGCCGCCCGCGTCAGAAGCCGGTTGGCGCGGGTGAGGAAAACCTCGAGCACGTCGAATTCGCTCTTGGCCATCTCGATGACCGCGCCATTGGCGCCGATGACCAGGCGACCGTCGAAATCGGCCTGGAAGCCGCCGAAATTCATGAAGCGGCGATTACCGGCTTCAGCTTTAGCCGCCTGCGGCTCGGCCGGCTGCGGCACGCGGCGCAGCACGCTGCGCACGCGTGCCAGCACCTCGCGCAATTCGTAGGGCTTGACGATGTAGTCGTCGGCGCCGAGCTCCAGCCCGACGATGCGGTCGAGCGCGGTGCCGGCGGCAGTGGCGTAGATGATGCCGATCGGCGTTTTCGAGCGCAGCCAGCGGCCGAGCGACAGCCCGTCCTCGCCGGGCATGGCGATGTCGAGGATGGCGAGGTGGAAGGACTGCGCCTCGAACAGCGCGCGCGCCGCCACGGCATTCTCGGCCGTCACGACATCATAGCCGCTGGCTGCGAGATACTCGGCCACGGCCTCCCTCAGATCCGGTTCGTCTTCGACGACGATGATGCGTGCCTTCACGACGCGCTCGCTCCCGCTTTCAGCAGAAAGTAGATTGGGTATAAACATGATGTCCAGCACTCATCTCGAGTTGTCTGTGGCGGGGTGGAGAAAATGGCCGCACGATCCGTCATTGCGCTTGTGTCCGTCGCCGAGGTGGTGGCCGGCGATCTCGCCGACCATCTCGAGCGGCGCGGGCACGACGTGCGGCAGGCGCGCCAGCCCTGGGAGGCGGAGACGCTGCTTTCGGCCGGCGGCATCGATGTCGTGGTGGTCGGCGACGAGGTCACCCAGGCCGAGGGCCGCGAGCTGCTCAGGCGTTACAGCAGCCAGGGCGGGGGTGGCGAGGGCGGTCCCGATTTCATCCTGATCTGCCGGCCGCGCGACCTCGTCGACAAGGTGCTGGCGCTTGAGCTCGGTGCTGCCGACGTTATCGAAAGTCCGCTCAATGTGCGCGAGCTTGCAGCGCGCATCGGCGGCCTGCTGATGAGACGCGGCAGGGCCGCCGGGGAACTGATCGTGCTGGAAAACGCCACCGTCGATCTGCGGTCGGCGATGGTGATGCATCGCTCGGGCGCGGAGGAGCAGCTTTCCCCCGGGCAGGTAGCGCTGCTCAAGCTGTTTCTGGCGAGCCCGCGCAAGGTGCTGACGCGCGACGACATCATTGCCGCGGCGCCCGCCGAGAACGCCGACGCTTTCGACCGTTCGATCGATTCGCGCATCGTGCGGCTGCGCCGCAAGCTCGATACCGAGACCATCACCACCATCCGCGGCGCCGGCTATCGTTTCGATCCGCCGCTCTCGCGCAATGAGTGAGTCAAGATCGGCGAGGCTATCGAGCATCGAATTCCCGAAAGCGGTGATCATTTGGGTCCGGCGCCTGGCGTTCAGCGCACCATGACGACCGAGGGTCCGGTTGGAACGTTGGCGCTGACGGTTATCCCGGCCGGGGCGCGCTCCTTCAGCAGCACCGTCGCCAGCGCGGCGAAGCCGAGCAGGCCCTGCGCGTAAAGCAGCGCGGAAAGCACCGAAGCGGCAAGTTTCGTCTTCATGTCCTATCCCCAATCTCGATATTGCCGGTGCTTCAGGAACCTCCCGAAGCGCCCGCGCCGCTGACGGAGCCCCCCGCTGCGGCGCGGGCCTTCGGTCCTCTCGGCAGCAAGTAGCCGGAGGGGCCGCGCGTCCTCATCAGCCGACGGCCGACCCGCCAGAGGGCCTTCAGCCGGTGGACGCGCAGGCTGGAAACAATCCAGACCGTGGCGATGAACAGAGCCATGTGCAGTGTCGAAACCTCGCCGGCACTCATCGCCGCCGGCGTCGTCGCCGGGTTGCCGGCCACCGAGCCGGCGCCGCCGAGCACGATGGCCGCGACGCTGATCCCGAGAAGCCAGGAGCGGGGTTTCGATTTCCTGCCCATTTTCGTTTGCAGATGTCTGTTCCCGTTGCGTCAAATCTGCCGCCGGCCTGTATCCAGATCATGCCGCCGGAGACGCATTTTGTTGCAAATTGGTTTCGAAAGTGGGTCCCAGCCTTTCATATACGCCTGAAATGAACTTTCGTTTTTGATCCAAGCTCATTGTGCGACGCCTGATCTCGGCGCCCCCGAAAGCGGTCCGCAGTCCGTCCGGCCAGACCCTCCTTAATATTTAGAAACGAATTCGAAACAGAAACGAGCGTCAAGCGAAATAGGCCTGAAACGGGCGGACACGATAAGACCCCCATCGAATTGAAGCCGGCGCGACCGGCAAGAAACAGAGAGGGATCGTCATGCACACCGCCATTTCAGCCAAGCTCATCAATATCACCGCCGCCGCGCTCACCGGTGCGGCGCTGCTGTTCGGCGCCGGCAACGCCGCCCACGCCAATCAGATCGTCGCCAAGGTTTCGCTGTCGCAGCAGATCATGGAAGTCACGGTCGACGGCCGTCCGACCTACACCTGGAAGGTGTCGACCGGCGCGAGGGGCCACATCACGCCGACCGGCTCGTTCAAGCCGACCCGCATGCATGAGATGTGGTATTCGAAGAAGTACGACAATGCGCCGATGCCGCATTCGGTGTTCTTCAGCGGCGGCTATGCCGTCCACGCCACCTACGCCATCAGCCGGCTCGGCCGTCCTGCCTCGCATGGCTGCGTGCGGTTGCATCCCGATGCGGCGGCCGACTTCTACCAGCTCGTCGAGGTCTTCGGCCCCGGCAACACCAGCATCGTGATCGTGAAGTAACGCCGGGATAAAGTAGCTGGCAGGTTGCCGCCTTCCGCGTAATTTTTGAGACGCAATTCCTGACGGAAAACCGTTATACACTTTTCCTGGAATTGCTCAGCGCCGAAGCCGTGAGGCAACCGCCAAAAAAAGAGGCCGGAATTTCCGGCCTCTTTTGCTTTTCGCTTCGTTTGCCGCCTTAGAGTGGTTCACCGTTTCACAGAAACGGCGAACCGCTCTATCTCCTTGTTTTACGCAATTCCCACGGAAAACCGCTCACACTTTTCCTGGAATTGCTCTAGGTCGGCAGCGCCGGCATCAGCTTCGGATCGGGCTTCTCGGCGAGATGCGGCAGGTCCTTGCTGGCGATGAAGGTGTAGAACATCGGCACGACGAAGAGCGTGAACATGGTGCCGACCAGGATGCCGGTGAAGATGACCAGGCCCATTGAGTAACGGGCCGCGGCGCCGGCGCCGCTCGAGACGATCAGCGGCACGACGCCAAGCGCCATGGCCGCCGTGGTCATCAGGATCGGCCGCAGGCGCACCTTGGCCGAAGCGATGATGGCATCGCGGCGCCGCATGCCGTGGATCTCACGCTGCTGGTTGGCGAATTCCACCAAAAGGATGCCGTGCTTGGTGATCAGGCCGATCAGCGTGATCAGGCCGACCTGGGTGTAGATGTTGAGCGTTCCCAGGCCGATGTTGAGCGGCACGATCGCGCCGAAGATCGACAGCGGCACCGCCATCATGATGATCAGCGGGTCGCGGAAGCTCTCGAACTGGGCCGCCAGCACCAGGTAGATCACGATCACGGCCGCCGCGAAGGCGATCAGGATGGTGTTGCCCTGTTCCTTCTCCTGCCGCGACTGGCCCGAATAGTCGACGAAGAAGGTGTCGGGCAGTGTCTCCTTGGCGATATCCTCCAGCACCTTCAGACCGTCGCCGGTGGTCACGCCGGGCAGAGGCAGGGCCGAGATCGTCGAGGAGTTCAACTGGTTGAACTGCTCGATGGCCGCGGGCGAGGCGTTGGTCGAAATCTTCACGACCGCCGACAGCGGCACCATCTTGCCGTCGACGCTGCGGACGAAATATTCGCCGAGCTTCTCGGGATTGTCGCGGAACTCCTGCGGCACCTGCGGGATGATGTCGTAGCTGTTGGAATCACGATCGAACTGCGCCACCTCGGCGCCGCCGACAAGCAGCGTCAACGTGTTGCCGATATCGGCGATCGGCAGGTTCAACGCCGCCGCGCGCTCGCGGTCGATGGTGACGGTCACCTGCGGCGCATCGTAGGCCATCGAGTTCTGCACGACGATGAAGCGGCCCGAGGCCTGCGCCTTGTTCTTGATCTTCTCCGCCTGGTCGAAGACTTCCGAGGGGTCACCGGTGGAGCGTACGACCATGGAAATCGGCAGGCCGCCGCCGGAACCAGGCAGCGTCGGCGGCGCAAAGACGAAGGCCTGCACGCCGGCGACCTTGGCGAGCCGTGCGGTGATGTCGGCCTGCAGTTCCTTCGAATTGCGCTTGCGGTCCGCCCAGTCCTTGAAGGCAAAACCGACGAAGGCGCTGTTGGTGGCGCCGCCGAAGGCAACGGCCGAGAACTGCGCGCGGGTCTCCGGGATGTCCCTCACGAGCCCCAGGATCTGGTTGACGTAGGTCTCGGTGTAATCCGACGTCGCATAGCGCGGCGCGGTCACCAGCGACAGCAGGAAGCCCTGATCTTCTTCGGGCGCCAGCTCGGTCGATGTCTTGGTGAACATGAAGCCGGTGAGGGCGACAAGCGCGACGACGATGATCAGCGTCACCGGCCGGTTCCTGAGCGAAGCGGTGACGGCCCGTTCATAGACGCGCTCGACGCGGGCGAAGGTGCCGTCGACGATGCGCTGGAAACGACCGTGCTGGCCCGGCTTCAGCAAACGCGCCGACATCATCGGCGTGATCGTCATGGCGATCAGGCCCGACAGCACCACGGAGCCGGCCAGCGTCACCGCGAATTCACGGAACAGCGCGCCGGTCAGGCCGCCGGTGAAGGCCAGCGGGGCGAACACGGCGGCCAGCGTGATGGTCATCGCCACGATGGCCGTCGCGATCTCGCGCATGCCGTTGAAGGCCGCCTGCATCGGCGACATGTGATCCTCCTCCATGTGGCGGTGGATGTTCTCCACCACCACGATGGCGTCGTCGACGACAAGGCCGATCGCCAGCACCATGGCCAGCAGCGACAGAAGGTTGATCGAGTAGCCGACCGCGAACAAAAGGAAGCAGACGCCGATCAGCGACAGCGGGATGGTGACGATCGGCATCATCACCGAGCGGAACGAGCCGAGGAAGAGAAGGATGACCACGATGACGATGGCGACCGCCTCGCCGATGGTCTTGAACACTTCCTCGATCGAGGCGCTGATCTGGCCGGTGGCRTCGTAGACGATCTCGATCGTCATGCCTTTCGGCAGCGTGTCCTGGATCTGCGGCACGAGCTTGGTGAGCGCTGCCGCCGTCGTCAGCGGGTTCGCCGCCGGCGTCGGGAAGATGGCCAGGAAGGTTCCCGGCTTGCCGTTGAAGCTCACCCTGGTGTCGGTATTCTCCGCGCCGAGCTCGACACGCGCGACATCGCGCAGGCGCACGACCTCACCGTTCGTCGAGCGGATCGGGAGCTGGGCGAAGGCCTCGGGCGTCTGCAGGGTCGAGTGCACGGTGATCGAGGACACCACATATTCGTTCTGGGTGTTGCCTGGCGCCGACAGGAAGTTCGAGTTGTTTATGGCGGTGAGCACGTCCACCGCCGTCGCGCCACGCGCGGCGAGCCGGACCGGGTCGATCCAGATGCGCATGGAATATTCCTGGGCGCCGAAGATCTGGACGTCGGCGACGCCCTCAACGGTCGAGATGCGGGGCCGAATGACGCGCTCGATATATTCGGTGAGCTGCTCCTTCGTCATGTTCGGGTTCTGCATCGAGATGTACATCATCGCGAACTGCTGCCCGGTGCCCTTGACGATGACCGGATCCTTGGAGGCGTCCGGCAAGGTGCCGCGCACGCCCTGGACCTTGGACAACACCTCGGCGAGCGCGACGTCCGGATTGGAGCCGAGCTTCATCTGCACCGTGACCGTGCTGGAGGACGGACGGCTGGACGAGGTGACGTAGTCGATGTTTTCGGTCGAGGCGACGGCGCGTGCGATCGGCGCCGATATGAAGCCCTGGATCAGGTCGGCGCTGGCGCCCGGATAGGCCGTGGTGATGGTGATCGCCGTCTCGTCGACCTTCGGATACTGGCGGATCGACAAGCCGAAGATGCCCTGGAAGCCCAGAAGCAGGATCATGCAAGCCAGCACCGTCGAGAGCACCGGCCGGCGGATGAAGAGGTCGGAAAAGCTCATTGCTGAACCTGCTTGTTCGCCGATTTGCTGGGGTCGATGGTGTTGTCGACGGCAACCGACATGCCGTTGAAAAGCCGGTTCTGGCCGGCGGTTACGACCTGGTCGCCATCCTTGAGGCCCTCGACGATCTCGACCATGCCGTTGTTGCGGCGGCCGAGCTTCACGAACACCTGCGAGATGGTGAGCGCCGGCTGCTGCGCGGCCTCGGCCGGCTTGGCGGCGTCGCCGGCCGCCTTATCGGCCGGCTTTGTGTCGGMCGGCTTCGAGGCGCCGTCGGCGGGCTTGGCGGTGTCGCCGGATGCCTTATCGGCGCCGGCCTTCTGCTCATCCGGCTTCGCCGGCGCGGCAGCGGCACCCTGGGCGGGCTTGGCCGGCTGGACCACGAAGACATAATCGCCATAGAGGCTCGTCGTCACCGCCGTCTGCGGCACGGAGATGACGTTGTTTTCCTGCGGCAGCTCGACGCGAAGCTGGACGAACTGGCCGGGCGTCAGCTTGCCTTCGGGATTGGCGACCTCGCCGCGGATCGAGACCAGCCGGCTCGCGGGGTCGATCTTGGGATCGATGCCGCGGATGGAGCCGGCAAATGACATGTCGGCGAGGCTGCTGCCGAGCTTGATGGTCTGGCCGATCTTGAGCAGCGGCAACTGCTGTTCGGGAACCGTGAAGTCGACCCGCATCGTGTCCAGGTCCTGGATCGTCACGACCGAGTTGCCGGGGGCCAGATACTGGCCGATATCGATCCGCGGAATGCCGACCGTGCCGCCGAAGGGCGCGGACAACTGCTTCTGGTCGAGCACCGCCTGCAGCTTGTTGACCTGCGCGGCCGAGGCGTCCGCCGCGGCGCGCGCGGCGTCGAGCGTCGCATCCGTGCCGACGCCGCGCCGCTGCAATTCGATCGCGCGCGTCAGCGCCGCCTGGTCCGAGGCGGCCTGCGCCTTCTGCGCCACCAGATCGGCCTTCTCGACCGCGTCGTCCAGTTGCAGGAGCACCGCGTCGGCGGCAACCTTCTGGTTGGCGTGGAAGAGGATGTCCTTGACGATGCCGCTGGTCTCGACGGTAAGGTCGACGCCGCGCACAGCATTGACGGTACCGATCGCCTCGACGCCGGGCGTCCACTCAGCCGGTTTGACGATCACGGTCGAGACCGTAGCGGCCGGCGGCTTCATGGTGGCAAAAAATTGCTTGATGCCGGCGTCGCGCATGAAGTTGAAGCCAACGATGCCGACGCACACCAAGGCGAGCAGCAGCAAGAATCCGGCGATGATGAAAAAGCGCTTCACGGATGGTCCCCTCGAGCCGGCAACCGGCAAATCAATCGATGCCGGGACACATATCGACGACAGGTCCCGATTTCAAATGGCGCGCCTTACTGTACCGGCTGGACGGTCTTGTCAATTCCGCCTAGGCTAATGTAGGGGGAGGCGCGATGAGAGCACCCAGGGCAAACTCACGCGAAAAGATACTTGCCGCCGCCGCCGACGTTGCGCGCGAGGCAGGCCCGGGAAGCCTGTCGCTCGATGCGGTCGCCAGCCGCGCCGGGGTATCGAAGGGCGGGCTGCTCTACAATTTCCCGACCAAGGCCAAGCTGATGCAGGGGCTGGTCGAAAGCTATCTCAGCGACTTCCAGAAGGCGCTGGACGCACGCGCCGCCGAGGCCGGCCACGAAAGCGTGCTCTCGGCCTATATCAAGCTGTCGGCCGACGACTGCGAGCAGCCGAAACCGTCGGCGTCCTGGATATTCTCGGCGATCGCGGAGGATCCCGATTTCCTGACGCCGATAAAGGCCTTCAAACACCAGCTGTTCGAACGGCTGAAGGGGGAGACGCAGGACCTCGGCTCGCTGCTGGTCTGCTTTCTCGCCATCGAGGGGATGCGCAGCATGAATCTGTTCGATTCAGACGTGCTTTCGGAAGACGAGCACAAGCTGCTTGTGTCCTCGCTCCTGAAGATAGCCGGATAGCCACCAAACTGTTTGGCAGTGGCCAAACTGTTTGGTGGTGACCAAACTGTTTGGTGGTGACCAAACGGTTAAGAGCGTCACACCAGCTTCATCCTACGGACATAGCGTCCTTCCCGGTTCTTTGCTGCAATGCAAATGGAGTGGGACAATGGTGGACGCAGTTTCCAGTGAGGCGGGGATCCCGAGACCGGATCATCCCCTAGAACAATCGGGCGGGGCCAAATGGTTCCTGCCGGCTTTCGGCGTGCTGGTGCTCGTCGGCATCATCTATGTCGGCTATGCGCTCAGCCAGGATCTGGCCATCGCCAAGACGGTGCCGTGGATCCTGCTCGGCATCGCGCTTCTGATCGCGCTCGGCTTCGAGTTCGTCAACGGCTTTCACGACACCGCCAACGCGGTCGCCACCGTCATCTACACGCGTTCTCTGCCGGCCGAATTCGCGGTCATGTGGTCCGGCGTCTTCAACTTCCTCGGCGTGTTGACCTCTAGCGGCGCGGTGGCGTTCGGCATCCTGTCGCTGCTGCCGGTCGAGCTCATCCTGCAGGTCGGCTCGTCGTCCGGCTTCGCCATGGTGTTCGCGCTTCTGGTCGCCGCCATCCTGTGGAACCTCGGCACCTGGTTCCTTGGCCTGCCGGCCTCGAGCTCGCACACGATGGTCGGCTCGATCATCGGCGTCGGCCTCGCCAACCAGTTCATGGCTCCGGCGGGAAGCGCCACGAGCGGGGTCGATTGGGGTCAGGCGACCAATGTCGGCACCACCCTTTTGGTTTCGCCGATCGTCGGCTTCTTCGCTGCCGCGGCGCTGCTCTATGCCATGAAGCTCCTGGTGCGCAACCCGGCGCTCTACGAGGCGCCGAAGGGCAACACGCCGCCGCCATGGTGGATCCGCGCGCTGCTGATCTTCACCTGCACCGGCGTCAGCTTCGCGCATGGCTCCAATGACGGCCAGAAAGGCATGGGCCTGATCATGCTGATCCTGATCGGCGTGGTGCCGACGGCTTACGCGCTCAACCGCACGCCCGATATCAACTATCTCGACGCCTACAAATCGGCATCGGTCGCCGTCGAACAGGCGCTGGGCAAATACGTCAAGCCCGGCGTCACCGTCGCGGATGCCAATGCCGCCAAGGCGGCCGTGCAGGAAGCCGTGCGCAGCAAGTCCTGGAATGATCAGACCACGCTCGCGCTGCAGACCTACATCCACAACACCACTGCCGAGCTTGGTCCTTATCCCACGGTGGAGAAGGTGYCGACCGATCTGGTCAGCAACGCGCGCAACGACATCTACCTGATCGGCGAAGCGCTGAAGCTGATCGACAAGAAGAAACTGCTGCCGATGCAGGACGCCGATTTGAAGGCGGTCACCGACTACCACAAGGCGGTCGACAACGCGACGAAGTTCATTCCGCTGTGGGTGAAGATCGCCGTGGCGCTGGCGCTCGGGCTCGGCACCATGGTCGGCTGGAAGCGCATCGTCGTCACCGTTGGCGAGAAGATCGGCAAGAGCCACCTGACCTATGGCCAGGGCGCCGCCGCCGAGCTGGTGGCGATGATCACCATCGGCATGGCCGACCGCCTCGGCCTGCCGGTCTCGACCACGCATGTCCTGTCGTCCGGCGTCGCCGGCACGATGGCGGCCAACGGCTCCGGGCTGCAGTGGTCGACCGTGCGCAACCTTCTGCTGGCCTGGGTGCTGACGCTGCCCTGCTCGATCGCGCTGGCCTTCGTGCTGTTCGTGATCTTCCGCCAGGTGTTCTGAGCGGCGGAAGCGTTTCCAAACAAGGCAGCGCCGGTCGCCGGCGCTGCCTTTTGTTTGATGCCCACCCTCAAAACGCTGGCGGGACAGCACCCCCCTCTGTCCTGCCGGCCATCTCCCCCGCAAGGGGGAGATTGGCAGCTCAGGCGCTGCACCCCCTTTCGACGTCGACAATTGGCGAATGCCGCGCAACATCCGATCTCCCCCTTTGCGGGGGAGATGTCCGGCAGGACAGAGGGGTGTGTGACGGAACTCGACGAGGGGTGCCTGTCGATGGAACGGCCCGTCGCGGACCTTACGTCGGGTCTTCGCGGTGCAGGTCGTGGATGGTGACGCCGTCGGCGTTGTCGGGCAGCATCAGCCATTTCTTGTGGCGCAGGGTGCGCTCGGTGTCTTCCAGGCCCATCTCCCAGTGCTCGCGCATCGAGGTGCCGGAAAACTCATAGTCCTTGGCGTGGCCTTCATAGCCTTTGTGCTGGTAGATCAGGTGGACGATGTTGACCACGCCGGCGTCGGAATAGTCGGCCATCAGCTCCTTCTCACCGTCCTTGAGCTGGTCCGGCGGCACGCGCTTCAACGCGTCGAGCAGCTTCATCTTGAGCGCATGGATGCGCTGGAAGTTGTCGGTGTTCTGGCGCGTGCGGCTGGAATACATGATGTCCTTGTGGCGCGACAGGACGTCGGCCATGCCGCGCGGCAGCACGCCGCGAGCGCTGAACAGGTCGACCTGGAACACCAGCGAGGAGCGGTCCTCCTCCTGGTCGAGCAGATATTGCAGCGGCGTGTTGGAGACGATGCCGCCATCCCAGTAATACTCGCCCTCGATGCGGATCGAGGGGAAGGCCGGCGGCAGCGCGCCGCTCGCCATGATGTGCTCAGGTCCGATGCGCACCTTGTCGGTGTCGAAATAGACGAAATTGCCGGTCCTGACATTGACCGCGCCGACGCTCAGCCGCTTCTTGCCGTCGTTCAGGACGTCGAAGTCGATCAGGCTTTCCAGCGTGTCCTTGAGCTCGGCGGTGTCGTAGAAGCTGGTGGCGCCTTCCGCGCCCGAGAGCTGGAACCAGGGGTTGGGGCTGCGCGGCTTGAAGAAGCCGGGCTGGCCCATGGTCATCGTCATCAATGACGAGGTCTGGTTGCGGATATCGCGATACACGTCGCCTTCGGGCGTATAGGCCCAGATCTTGCGGCCCGAGATCGTCTGCCAGAACTGCTCCAGCCGCTGCAGGCGGCGGCTCGGCTCGTTGCCGGCGATGATCGAGGCGTTGATGGCGCCGATCGAGACGCCGGAAAGCCAGGTCGGCTCGCAGCCGGCGTCGGYAAGCGCCTGATAGACGCCGGCCTGATAGGCGCCGAGCGCGCCGCCGCCCTGGAAGACCAGGGCGATGCGGTCATATTGCGCGGTGATTTCCTGGATGGTGGCGGCAACCGCCTTGTTGCGGGTACGCTCAAGCACCGGCTTTCTCCAACTCCTTCGCGCCGGCAGCCGATCGGCCGTGGTCGGCGAGATAATCATGCACGACCTCGCCGAGTCCGAGCGTCAGGTCGGCGGTGAAGTGAACGGCCGAGACGATGTCGAGCACAGGCAGCTTGGCGACATCGGCCATGACATGCGGGCGCAGGTCGAGCGCGGCGGGCGCCGTCCAGGCCTCCTTCAGCGTGACGTCGGTGAGATAGTAGCGGACCAGCTCGCAGATGCGCGGGCTGCCGTCGACATGCGGGATGATCTTGATGAGGAAATTGGGCGCGGCGAGCGAGGCCAGCACCTGGTCGTGATCGGCCTCGCGGTGCTTGTAGCCCATGGTGCCGGTGGCGCAGAGCACGCTGCCGTAATGCAGCGTGCCGACCACCACCTCGCCCTCATGCACGATCTTGGGGCTGGCGAGCTTCTTCGGGAAACCCCAGAGCTCGCGGCCGCCGGCGATCGGCGCGTCGTCGTCGAGATACATGGAGTGCACATAGCCGCCGTGCTGGCCCTTGTAGCGCACCGGAATGACCTGGCCGGTCTCGGTATAATCGCCGAAGCCGGTCGAGTCCGGCATGCGGATGAACTCGTATTTGACCAGCGGCTCGTCGATCTCGAGCGGCGCCGGGACGACCGCCTCCAGCGCCTCGCGCGTCGTGCGGTAGGTGATGATGATGTATTCGCGGTCGAAGAAACGATAAGGGCCGGGCGGGAAGGACGGGTTGGTGAGCGGCATCGCATTGGCGCGCTTCACGACGTCGGCGATTTCCATGGCTGGTGCCCCAAAACAGGTTTGAAATGACCCCGCGCGAATGCGCTGGCAAATATGTTGCATGGCAGCATGACAGTGCCGTGTCAGCGCCAGGACGGCGCTTCCTGGAGCCGGCAAACGCAGTCACGGCGCTGTAACAGCGCCGACATATGGGTGTGGCATTGTGATGCTGCGGCGCACAAATCGTGTGCCTTCCGGGTTGTCTGCCTTCATACTCTTCCCTCCTGTCCTCCTGTCGCGAGATCTCCCATGGGTTCCCTGTCTTCGAAGAATGCGCTCGTCACCGGTTCGACCAGCGGTATCGGCCTCGCAATCGCGCGCGCCTTCGCCGCCGAAGGCGCCAACGTCACCATCAACGGCCTGGGCGACGCCGCGGGGATCGAGCAGGAGCGGGCCGGCATCGAGAAGGACTTCGGCGTCAAGTGCCGCTACTCGGGCGCCAACATGATGGACGGCGCCGCCGTCACCGCCATGATCCACGAGGCCGAGCAGGCGTTCGGCAGCCTCGACATCCTGGTCAACAATGCCGGCATCCAGCATGTCGCGCCGATCGAGGAATTTCCCGACGACAAGTGGGAAGCCATTATCCGCATCAACCTTCTGGCCGCCTTCTACGCCATCAAGGCGGCGGTGCCCGGCATGAAGAGCCGAAAATGGGGCCGCATCATCAACACGGCCTCGGCGCATGCGCTGGTCGCCTCGCCGTTCAAGTCGGCCTATGTCTCGGCCAAGCACGGCATTGCCGGCCTGACCAAGACGGTGGCGCTGGAAGTCGCGCAAAACGGCATCACCGTGAATGCGATCGCGCCCGGCTATGTCTGGACGCCGCTGGTCGAAAAGCAGATCCCCGACACGATGAAGGCGCGCGGCATGACCGAGGAGCAGGTCAAGCACGACGTGCTTCTGGCGGCGCAGCCGACCAAGGAATTCGTCACCGTCGAGGAGCTTGCCGCGCTTGCGCTGTTCCTGTGCAGCGACGCGGCCAAGCAGATCACCGGCACGACCCTGYCGATGGATGGCGGCTGGACGGCGCAGTAAAGCCACCGGCCGCTTCCGGTAAAGCGCGGAGTTCCCGCCCTGGCAATTTGAATTCTTGACAATCGCGGGGGACCGTTCCAGCATTCCCGCAAGGGGTTCCCCGCGACGACCCCGTGAGGCGTCAGCCCAACGATCGCGTCCAGACTCTCTCTGTTCAGGAGGTGGACGCCATGCCATCAACAACCGCAATCACCGTTCCGCAGCTTGCCCGTCTCATCGGCTTGCCCGACGCGCCTTGCCTGGTCGATGTGCGCACCGACGAGGATTATGAAGCCGACCCGCGTCTGCTGCCGGCGTCTTGCCGGCGCGATTTCAGAACTGTCTCGACCTGGGCTGCGGAATTTTCCGGGCGCAAGGTCGTCGTGATCTGCCAGAGGGGGCAGAAGCTCTCGCAAGGCGTTGCCGCATGGCTGCGTCATGAAGGCATCGCGGCGGAGTCGCTGGAAGGCGGCTTCGAGGCCTGGGCTGCCGCCAAAGCGCCGTTGGTCCGCGCCGGCGCGATCCCGCCGCGCGACGAAAAGGGGCGTACGGTCTGGGTCACACGGTCGCGGCCGAAGGTCGACCGCATCGCCTGCCCCTGGCTGATCCGCCGCTTCGTCGATCCCAAGGCGGTGTTCCTGTTCGTCGATCCGGCCGAAGTGCCTCTTGTGGCGGACCGCTTCGCTGCGGTTCCTTTCGACATCGAAGGCGTGTTCTGGAGCCATCGCGCCGATCGCTGCACTTTCGACACGATGATCGAGGAATTGGGCCTGCGCGTCGAAGCGCTGGATCGCCTGGCGCTGATCGTGCGCGGGGCGGACACGGCGCGCCTCGACCTTGTGCCGCAGGCGGCCGGGTTCCTTGCCGCCTCGCTCGGCCTGTCGCGCATGTTTCGCGACGACCTCGAACAGCTCGAAGCCGGCATGCTCTTCTACGATGCCTTCTTCCGCTGGTGCCGCGACGCGACCGACGAGACGCATAACTGGCCGATCGGAGGCAAGACCCCATGACCGTGCTTGCCAAAGGTGGGGCCGCGCGGCCGGCCGAGGCCCCGGCCATGCCAAGCTTCCGCGAAGCGACGCGGCTCTGGGCCAGGATCGGGCTGCTCTCCTTCGGCGGGCCGGCCGGACAGATCGCGCTGATGCACAAGGAACTGGTCGAGGATCGCCGCTGGATCGGCGAGGAGCGTTTCCTGCACGCGCTCAACTACTGCATGCTTCTGCCTGGCCCCGAGGCGCAGCAGCTTGCCGTCTATATCGGCTGGCTGCTGCATCGCACGGCAGGCGGGCTGGTCGCCGGCATCCTGTTCGTGCTGCCCGGCGCGCTGGTTATGCTTGGCCTGAGCAGCTTCTACATGCTCTACAACGATGCGCCGGTCGTCGAAGCGCTGTTCTTCGGCGTCAAGGCGGCGGTGCTGGCCGTCGTCGTCGAGGCGGTGATCCGCATCGGCAAGCGGGCGCTGAAGAACCGTGCGATGGTGGCGATCGCCGTGGCGGCCTTCCTGGCCATCTATGTCGTGAAGCTGCCGTTCCCGCTGATCGTGCTTGCGGCAGGCCTCATCGGCTGGATCGGCAATCGATTTGCGCCACGGCTGTTTTCCGGCTCGGCACATGGCAAGGGCAGCGCCGCCGACAACAAAGGCGTGGTCGACCTGATGTTCGAGCGCGGCGAACTCGGCCACACCGTGCCGTCACGGTGGCATGCCATCCGCACCGTCGCCATCTGGCTGCCGCTCTGGCTGGGGCCGGTGGCGCTGATCGCCTTGCTGGCGGGGTCAGGCAGCGTGTGGGCCCAGATCGGCGGCTTCTTCAGCCTGATGGCCGTCGTCACCTTCGGCGGCGCCTATGCGGTGCTCGCCTATGTGGCGCAGGCGGCGGTCACCTCGTTCGGCTGGCTTTCGCCCGGACAGATGGTCGACGGGCTGGGGCTTGCCGAAACGACGCCCGGACCGCTGATCCTGGTGCTGCAGTTCGTCGGCTTCGCCGCCGCCTATCGTCATGCCGGCGCGATCAGCCCTCTGCTCGCCGGATCGCTCGGGTCGGCGCTGACGCTCTGGGTCACTTTCGTCCCCTGCTTCTTCTGGATATTTCTGGGCGCGCCTTACATCGAGCAGCTCCGGCAGAATAAGGCACTGGCGGCGGCGCTGGGCGCGATCACCGCGGCGGTCGTCGGCGTGATCATGAACCTTGCGCTGTGGTTCGCGCTGCATGTCGTTTTCGGCAAGGTCGCAAGCGTCGGCTGGGGCGTGGAGGTGCCGGTCCTGCCCTCGCTCGACTGGCGCGCCGCGCTGCTCTCGGCGGCTGCGATGGTCGCCATGTTCAGGCTGAAACTCGGCATGCTGCCGACGCTGGCGGGGGCGGCGTTGGCGGGGCTTGCGCTGCAGGCGCTGTAGGCCCGCACGCCATTGCAATCACGTTAGCGTGAACGAAAAAGCCGACCGGCCGGGAATAAACGGCCCGGTCTGCCGGTCTCCAGGGCATGCGCCGTTTGTGCGCAACAGCAGGAGACCATCATGAAGCGGCACGAAGACAAATACGCACGGGCTGAAGGGGGCGAAGGCCTCAGCCGGCGCCGGCCTTTGGAGCGCTGGAGCTGGGCGCACCTGTTCTGGGCGATACCGCCCCGCCGCCGGCCCTGACCCGTGCCGATCGCAACCATCGAGATCCACGACCATGACGGCGAGCACCCCGTTGCAGCCAGCGATGCGCCGTCCCCTTCCGAGGCGCCCCTTGCTTCCGAGACACTTGACTCCGGTGACACCAATGCCTTCTCCTCCCTCGAAGCAGGCGCCATCGCCTGCGGTCGCGATCTTCACCCGCACGAGCAGGGACAGATCGTCGCCTCCCGCTGAGGGCGGCGGCAGACCCATGGCGGGAGCGCCCGACGGCGGGACGGTGTTGAGCGAAAAGATGCTGGCCGCGCGTTTTGCCGAGGTGGTGCTGCCGCACCTCGGCGATGCGCTGTCGCTCGCCCGCTGGCTGACCGGCAACACAGCCGATGCCGAGGATGTCGTGCAGGAGGCCTGCCTCAAGGCGCATGCGGGTATTGCCGGGTTCGCCGGGGGAAACCCCCGCGCGTGGCTGCTCACCATCGTGCGCAACGCCTCCTACACATGGATGGCGAAGAACCGTCCGCGCAGCGTGGTGGCGGTCGGCGACCTCGCCGATCTCGACGACGTCTCGCCGCCGCCCGACTCCGATGCCGACAGCCCGGAGGCTGCACTGATCGCCAAGGCGAATTCGGCGGCGGTTGAAGCGGCGATCGCCAGGCTGCCGCAAGCCTTCCGCGAAACGGTGGTGCTGCGCGACATCAACGGTCTCAGCTACCGCGAGATCGCCACCATGCTCGGCGTGCCGCAAGGCACGGTGATGTCGCGCCTGGCGCGGGCCCGCGGCCTGTTGATGACGGAACTTGGAGGGCGCCATGAGCCCGCATGAAATTAGCCCGCATGAGGATGGATTGCCGCAAGACCCGCAGGATATGAAGCTAATGATCCACGCTCTTGTCGATGGCGAGCTCGACGCCGCGGCCGCTTTGGCGGTCGAGCGGCGCATGGCCGCCGATCCGGAGCTTGCCGCCGAACATGCGCGCCTGGTGGCGCTGCGCGGCGCTCTCGCCAACGTGCAGCGCCCCGTCGTGAGCGACGATTTCCTGGCGCGCATCGCGGCCATCGCCGAGGTCAAAGGCGCCGAGGAGGACGACGTAACCCAGCCCGTAGCCGTGACGGCGGGACCTCAGCAATCCGCGCAACAGCAGCAAGGCAATGTGATCGCCATGCGGCCGCGCGCGGCACGCTGGTTCAACTCCTTCGACTGGCGCCAGATGGCGGCCTCGATCGCGCTGACGGCTGTTCTCGCCAGCGGCGCGACGCAGTGGCTGACGACGGCGGACAACGGGTCCGACAGTTTCGCGGTCGCGGTCGCCAACGGCCATCGCCGCAGCCTGCTGGCGGCGACGCCGGTCGACATCGTCTCGTCCGACCGCCATACGGTGAAGCCGTGGCTCGACGGCCGCATCGGCGTGTCGCCGGCGGCGCCCGACATGGCCAAGGACGGTTATGCGCTGATCGGCGGCCGCGTCGAGGTGATCGGCGACAAGCCGATGCCGGCGCTGGTCTACCGCCATCACGAGCATCTGATCACGCTGGTGGCCGAGCCCCGGCAGAACGAGGCCAAATCGGTGCCGGTGGCGGACGACCTCTCGGCAGGGGGCTTCCTCCTGGTGCATTGGACGGACGATGCCTTCTCCTACTGGGCGATCTCGGACGCCGAACGCCCGGCGCTGGACGATTTCGTCGCGCGTTTCCGCGCGGCGATCATCGCCAATCCGGCGGCCGGCAGCCCAGGCTAGGGAAAGGAAACGTCTTTATCGGCCCTAATCGCGCCGAAACATCTGCCCCGGTTGCGCCGGCCCCTTGGCGTACAAGTGATAAGTCACGGTCGACTTTGGTATGTTATACACGCTGCGTTCCGGGGCGGATACGAGTCGATGGATCAGGAAAGACTTCTGGCCGCAGTCCTCTTGGCCGATGTCGTGGGCAGCGTGCCGCTCTATGAGCGCATCGGCGACGATGCCGCCCTGCGTCAGGTCTCGGATTGTCTCGACGCGATACGCGGGATCGTCGCCCAGCACGGCGGCGACTTCATCTACTCGAAGGGCGATGACGTGCTCAGCCTGTTCGAGACACCGGAGGCGGCGTTGAGGGCCGTCTGCCAGATTGGCAGCGAATTGACGAAAGAGCCCTTGATCGCCCGGATCGGATTGCATTTCGGGGCGGTCATTCGCGCGCGGGGCGCGGTATTCGGCGACGTTGTCAATGTCACCGCGCGGTTGTCCACCACGGCCAACCCCGGGGAGGTCCTGATCAGCCAGAGCTTCTTCGAAGCCCTTTCCGCGGGCAGCCGCGGTAGCTTGCGGCTCCTCGACAAAATGGCCTTCAAGGGAAAGCAGGAACTCTTCGATGTGTATACTCTGGGGGGCGACGATGGGACCCCCGCCACGCACGTCGCCAGCCGTGGCACTTTTGTCGAGAGGCGTTTCGCCCCGCCGCAGATCAATCTGGTCATCCGCTATGGAGATCAGGTGCGACCCTGCCGAAACAACGAACTGGTGACGATCGGCCGATCGCCGGAATGCGATATCGTCGTCCAGCGGCCCTGGGTCTCAAGACACCACGCAACCTTCACCATTTCGAATGGCAAGGCCAGGCTTGTCGAGCGAAGCTCGTCGGGCACATTTGTGTCGATGGGGCCCGGCGATGAAGTATTCGTGCGCCGCGAGGATATCCTCCTCTTCGGCTCCGGCGTTATCTCGCCTGGACGCAGATCGTCCCTCGGCGACGCCCAGATCCTTCACTACGAAATTATCCCGGGCTGACCGGGCCGACTGGGCGGGCGACGTCAAGCGGCCGCACCGCCGGCCCGATATCACCTGCAGGTGTTGCCGCCAGGTAGCGAGACGCGGTGACGATAAATGTTACTCCACCATGAACCGCGAGCTGAAGGGCAGGCCCGCCGCGCCCACCGCCTTGGGCGAACGCTCGATGTTGCCGGCTATGGCGGCTATGCCCGGCATGGCCTGCTCGAGTTCCCGGCAGATCGCCTTGCAGACCGCCTGGGGCGCGTAGGAGGACAGGACGACCGAGGTGATCGGAACGAACTGCTTCAGAGCCGCGATCGACGACTTCATTTGCCCGACCAGCTCGCGCTGCCACGCGATCTCGGCCTCGCCGAATGACGGCCAGTCCGCGCCTCTTTCCCAGAGCTCGGACGTCTGCCTTCCTTGTCTGGTGATCTCCTGTTCGAGCCGCAGGATGCCGACGTCGAAGCTCACCGCGCCGGTGGTGTTGTAGATCTGGTGGTTGAGGACAAGGCGGCTGTGCAGGCGCGCGCCGAGATAGAAGAAAAGATAGTCCGAAAGGTGCTTGGCGACGCCGAACATGCTTTCGCCGCCGGCCGCCGCCGTGATGTCGTTCTGGACGTAGACGGGGTAACCGATCTCCCGTTCGACCTCTTCCTGCAAGGCGTCGAACCGCTCGCGGGCCGCCTTGGGAGTCAGCTCGAGCTCCATCTCGTCGCCCGGCAGGGCAAGGCCGATGCCGGCGATGCGCGAATGCAGATGCTGCGGCAGATCGGCGATGGCCTTGGCGATCGCGCTCATGAATTGCGGATGATTGGTGTCCTGCGCGGCAGCCGAGTACGGCAGCACCGCATGGGATCGGATCGAGCCGACGAAGTCGACGAGCACGACCTCCACCTGCCGGTGCCCGACGCTGATGCCGACGGAATAGGCGCCCTCGGGGTTGAGCGATAGCGGCACTGTCGGCGGCCCGACGCGCCCGCGCTGGGCTTCACCCTTGGCGATCAGCCCTTCCTGCTCGAGCGAACGGACGATAACGGACACCGTCTGCGCCGACAGGCCGGTCCGCTCGCCGATCTCGAGGCGGGTGATATCCTTGCTCTGGAGCAGCAGCGACAGCACGAGGCGCTCGTTGTAGCTGCGCACGCTGACGGCGTTGAGGCCGCTGGCGCGGTCCGCAATTCGCAGCGGGTTGGGCGGCGCAAAGCGCATGTCAGGCATGGTGCGTCCTCTCGCAATCGGTCGTGCGGGACACCCGTATGCCGCGTTTATCGTTCATCCGGCCACCCGATTGCTTCGACCTCGCGGGCCAGCGCACGGCCGAGCAAGGCATGCGCCTGTCCGTTGATGTGGAATCCGTCGAGCGGATCGCAGGTGACGACCGAGCCCGCATCGAAGAAATGCACTTCGAGCGAATCGGCGATGATCTCGAATTCGAGCGCCAGCTGCCGCGACTTCTCCGGTGCGCCGGCGAAGATCGACCGCCATTCCTTGATGTCGTCCAGCATCGGCGGCGGAGATACGATCATGATCTCGGGCACGCTGCCGCCCGGACCGGGCTTCAGCTCCTTGATGTCGTAGACAAGGCAGCCCATGGCCATCGCCACTTCCGAGGCCGGCTGGTTGAAGCGCGCCTTGAGATCGTTGGTGCCCAGCATGATGATGACGAGATCGAGAACGGCATGGCTCTGCAGGCAAGGCCTGAGGTAGGTGCGCCCGTTCTTGTGGGCACCCTCGATCGGATCGTCGCGCACCGTCGTGCGGCCGCTGAGGCCTTCCTCGATGACATGCCAGCCGACGCCCAGTTCCCTTGCCATGACGCCGGGCCAGCGTTCGGCCGGGCCGTAGCGGTCAAGCGGCGTGCCGCCGGGTACCTGCCCATGCGTGTTGGAGTCGCCGTAGCACAAGACCGATCGCATGCTCCTCCCCGATCCAGCCAAGGTTTTGATTTGCAGAAATTATCGGACGAGAGTCGGCCGCCCGCGTCCAGTGACCCTGCCATTCGGCGGAAAGGTAGCGCAAGCCGCAAAGATAATCCATCACTCTGAATAATTATTGACAGCCCGCCGGATCGATGATTGAAGTGAGCCTGGGAGGAATGCCCCGAACCTTTTGYGCCGATCGGCCGCCATGACCCTTGGCGGCAATGCTGGACCTTTGTCTCCAGCGGCCATGCGCGTGGGTTGAGCAATGAACTGAAGCAGTGCCGGGTTCGCCCCGGCAGGTGCGGTGTTTGGCCATGGCCGGACGCCGTCGGGGAAGTCGTGGCCCTGGTCGCCAGGGTTCGTGGAGCTTGAGAAGGAGGATGGCTCAGTGAGACGGATTATCCAATCAATCGCAGCGGCAGTGATCGCGACCACGATGTGGTGCGCGCCCTCGTTCGCCGACGACGTATCGCTGCTCGACGGGGTTACCGCCCGCGCTGGCGACAACCCAACGGTCGAGGCAGGGAAGTTCAAGAAGGATCCGCCCTGGGTCATCGGCATGAGCCATTTCGGCGTCAACGCCAACACCTGGACGGTGCAGGTCGCGCATGAGGCCGAGGCTGCCGCCGCCAAGGACAAGCGCATCAGCAAATTCATCCTGCTCGATGCCGGCTTCGACCAGAAGAAGCAGGTCGCCGACATCGAGGACCTGATCGCCCAAAAGGTGGACGCCATCATCGTCCAGCCGGTCACGTCGACCTCGGCCGACGCCAGCATCGCCAAGGCCGTGGCGGCGGGCATTCCGGTCATCGTGCATACCGGCCGCATCGAGAGCGACGCCTTCACCACCGAAATCCAGGGCGGCGCCGAGCATTTCGGCAAGGTGATGGGCGACTTCCTGGTCAAGGAGCTTGGTGGCAAGGGCAATATCTGGGTGCTGCGCGGGCTCGCGGGCCATCCGGAAGACACCAACCGCTACAACGGCCTGCTGCAGGCGCTGAAGGGAACCGACGTCAAGATCATCGCCGAGGAGCATGGCGACTGGCAGTACGACAAGGCCAAGAAGCTCTGCGAGACGCTCTACCTGAACAATCCCGAGGTCGACGGCATCTGGTCTTCCGGCGCCGACATGACGCGCGCCTGCGTCGACGTCTTCAAGCAGTTCGGCGCCAAGATCCCGCCGATCACCGGCGAAGGCAACAACGGCTTCTTCGGCCAGTGGATCGCCGACGGCTTCAAGTCGATCTCGGCGGAATACAGCCCGGCCCAGGGCGCGGCCGGCATCCGCGCCGCCGTTGCCCTGCTCGAAGGCAAGGAGCTGAAGAAGCATTACGACTACAACCCGCCCGGCTGGGATATCGAGAAGGTCAAGAAATATTATCGCGACGATCTCTCGGCCAATGTCTGGTGGCCGTCGGAGCTGCCCGAAGACAAGCTCAAGGAGTTCTACGCCAAGAAATAAAGGCGGCGCCATGGTGGCGCGGGCGGCTGCAACGCAGGCCCGCGCCACGGAACTCCCCGAACACAGCGGTGCTTGTTTCGTGAAGACCCTTGTCGAAATGTCGGATATCCGAAAAGCGTTCGCCGGCACGGCGGCGCTGAAGGGCGTCTCGATCGGACTCCAATCCGGCTCCGTCCATGCGTTGATGGGCGAGAATGGCGCCGGCAAATCGACGCTGATGAAGATCCTCGCCGGTGTCCACCAGCCGGATAGCGGCGCCATCCTGCTCGACGGGCGCCAGGTCGCCTTCCACAGACCGAAGGATGCCCTGGAAGCCGGCATCTCGACCGTGTTCCAGGAACTGTCGCTGCTGCCCAATTTGACGATCGCCGAAAACATGTTTCTCGGCCGGGAGCCGACCACCGCTTTCGGCGGGGTCGACCATCGGCGCATGCGGCGCGAGGCGGGCAAGGCGCTTGCCGAGCTCGGCCTCACGCTCGATCCGGGCACGCTGGTCTCGATGCTCAGCATCGCGGAACGGCAGTTCGTCGAGATCGCGCACGGCATCATGACCGACGCCAGCGTGTTCATCCTCGACGAGCCGACGGCCGCGCTCAATGCCGCCGATGTCGAGGTGCTGAACCGCCACATCCGCAGGCTGAAGGATGAGGGCAAGGCGGTGGTCTACATCTCGCACCGCATGGATGAGATCTTCGCCATTTGCGACACCGTCACGGTTCTAAAGGACGGCGAGCTCGTCGGCACCAGATCGCTCGCCGAGATGACGCCGGCTGCGCTGATCGCGATGATGGTCGGCCGCGAGCTCGCCGACCTCTTCCCCCAGCGTGGCGATGCCCCTGGCCCCGCTATGCTTTCGGTCGAGGATTTCCGCATCACCGAGCGCTCGAAACCGTTTTCGCTGGAGCTGCGCCGTGGCGAGATCGTCGCGCTGGCCGGCCTGGAGGGGCAGGGCCAGCAACGCTTCATGCGCTCGCTGGTCGGTCAGTACCATCCCTTCGCCGGCCGTGTGGCGATCAAGGGCAAGTCGCTGCCCTTGCCGGTGTCGCCCGGCGGCGGCGTGCGCCGGCTGCAGGCGATGGGCGTCGGCTTCGTGCCGGAGGATCGCAAGGAAGACGGGCTCTTCCTCGGCCTTTCCGCGGCGCACAACATTGCCGCAGCGCTCCATTCGAAACGGTCGGAGCTGGCGCTGGCCGCCGGCTATCAGCGACAGATCGCCGACACCATGTCGAGCCTTGCCGTGAAGGCCAGCGGCCCGGGCGCCGCCGTCGGCACGCTGTCCGGCGGCAATCAGCAGAAGGTGCTGCTCGGCCGCTACCTTGCCGCCGACATCGACATCCTGCTCGTCGAGGAACCGACGCGCGGCGTCGACATCGGCGCAAAATCGGAGATCTACCGGCTGCTGCGCGACTTCGCGAAGAAAGGCGGCGCGGTGCTTGTGCTGTCGCGCGAGACGGTCGAGCTGATCGGGCTCTGCGACCGCATCTGCGTCGTCCACAACGACACGATCGTGAAGCAAATGCCGGCGGCCGACGCCACGGAGCACAACATCCTCGACGCCGCGCTCAGCGCCAACGGGGAGGCGAATGGGGCGGGAGGTGAGCGCCGATGACAGCCATCAGCAGGCGCCTCATGAGCGCGAGAGGATCGCGGCAGGGCATGTGGATGCTGCCCCTGCTGATCGCGCTGGCCATCGCGCTCTGGCTCAGCCTCGAGACGGCGCAGTTCCTCAACGGGGAAAACCTGCTCAATCTGGTGCCGCAGGCGATGCCGCTCGTCATCACGGCGGTCGGCCAGATGTTCGTCATCCTGCTCGGCGGGCTCGACCTTTCGGTCGGGTCGATGATCAGCTTCACGACGGCGGTGCTCGCGCTCGGCGGACCCGCCTGGGTGCTGATCCCGGCCGTGTTCGTRCTGGCCGCGCTGGTCGGCTTCAGCAACGGCTTCATCATCACCCGCTTCAACGTGCATCCGATCATCGCGACGCTGTCGACGCAGTACATTCTGCTCGGGATCACGCGGGTGCTGCGGCCGGTTTCGGGCGGCACGGTGCCGGATATCGTCATCAGCGCCGTGGCCGGGTCCTTCCTCGGGGTACCGATGCCCGTGTTCTGGGGCATCTTCATACTCGCGGTCGCCTGGAAGCTGCTCTACGGCTCCCGCTTCGGGCTGCACCTTTTTGCGATCGGCGGCGGCGTGTCGTCCGGCGTGGAGGATGCGGCGCATAATTTCGGCATCGCCGACCGGCGCAACATCGTGCTCGCGTATGTGATCTGCTCCTGCTTCGCGGCGCTGGCCGGAGTCTTCCTCGCCGGGCGCATCGTCTCGGGCGACCCGAATGTCGGGCTGCTGTTCGAGCTTGACGCGATCACGGCCGTGGCCATCGGCGGCACCCAGCTTTCCGGCGGCATCGGCAGCCTGCACGGCACCGTCATCGGCGCGCTGGTCATGGCGCTGCTCGCCAACGGCATGAACCTGACGAATGTGTCGCCCTTCATCCAGACCACCATCAAGGGGGCGATCCTGCTCCTTGTGGTCGCTCTGCAGTCGCGCAAGAAGATGGGGTTGTAAGTGGCTGCCGCGCTCACCAATCCCGTCATGCGCCGCTTGCTGCGCGTCCCTCCGGCCTACTACGTCTTTGCCGTGCTGCTTGTGGTTCTGTGGATCGCGCGGCCGAACATGCTCAATCTCAACATCATGGGCATATTCGTGCGCCAGATCGTTCCGCTCGGCATATTGGTGCTCGGCCAGCTTCTGGTGATGCGGGTGCGAAGCATCGACCTGTCGGGCGGCGGCGTCATCCTGCTCATCAACTACACCATTTCGTCCGGCGCCTTTCCCGGCGCCTCCATGGCGTTCTTCATTGTCCTGGCGCTGGCCATCGGGCTGGCCGTCGGGTTCTTCAACGGGCTGATGGTCGGAGTGAGACGGGTCTCGGCCGTCATCGTTACGCTTGCGGTCGGCATCGTCTTGGTCGGGATCGTGCAATATCTATCGAGCGGCAAGCCGCCCGGCGATGTGCCCGGCATGTTCGCCGACATCTACAATACCAAGCTTGGCCCGGCGCCGACGCCTGTGATCTTCTGGGTGGCGGTTTCGGCGGCGCTGTCGCTGTTTCTGTCGCGCACGGTTTTCGGCCGCTACGTGACGTCGGTGGGTGAGAACGTGCAGGCGGCGCATTTCTCCGGCGTTCCGGTCGCGCGCACGGTCGTGCTCGCGCATACGCTCGCCGGCCTATTCGCGGGCATTGCCGCTTTGGTCCAGACGGCTTCGATCGCCGTCGGCAGCGTTCGGGTCGGGCTCGACCTGCCGATCCTGGCGGTCGCCGCGACCATCCTCGGCGGCGTCGTCTTCGGCCGTGGGGAAGGCGGTGTCTGGGGGCCTTTCTTCGGCGTGCTGTCGTTCGCGCTGCTGTTCGTGGTGATGACCACCTTCGGCATCGACGAGCCCGGCAAGCTGATCGCGCAGGGGCTGATCATCCTGCTCGCGGCGATCTTCTACGGCATCAGGCAAAGGTCGAGCTGAGCGGGCAAGTTCGGAACGGCCAATAGTCAATCGCATAGGAAAAATGGATTGGAGATATGACCAAAAGATCGATCTTGTGTTTTGGAGATTCCCTGACCTGGGGCTGGATTCCGGTCATCGAGGGATCGCCGACGCATCGCTACGCCTATGAGGACCGCTGGACGGGCGTGATGGCTTCGCATCTGGGCGATGGCTACCATGTAATCGAGGAAGGTTTGAGCGCCCGCACCACCAGCCTCGACGATCCCAATGATCCTCGTCTTAACGGCAGCGCTTATCTGCCCTCGGCCATCGCCAGTCATCTGCCGCTCGACCTCGTCATCGTCATGCTCGGCACCAACGACACCAAGTCGTTCTTCCGCCGCACGCCTTATGAGATCGCCAACGGCATGGCCAAGCTCGTTGGCCAGATCCTCACCAGCGCCGGTGGCGTCGGCACACCCTATCCGGCGCCCCAGGCGCTGGTGGTCGCGCCGCCGCCACTGACTCCGATGCCGCATCCCTTCTTCCAGGGCATGTTCGCCGGCGGCCATGAGAAGACGGCGGCGCTCGCGGCCGAGTATCGCGCCATGGCCGATTTCACCAAGGTCGATTTCCTCAATGCCGGGGATTTCATCACCACCGACGGCTGCGACGGCATCCACTTCACGGCGCAGAACAACCGCGATCTCGGCAAGGCGATAGCGGACAAGGTCCGGGAGATCTTCGCGCGCCAGCCCGATCGCAAGGTTGCCTGAGGATTCAAGTATTGCCGCGCATCGGCCCCTCCAGACCGATGCGCGATCGCGGGACCGGCGCGGCACCGCCGGCCCGCAACTCCTGCAAGCTGATGGTGCCGCCTGCCCGACCAACGAAACCATGAACCGGCCAATTCATGGAAAAAATGTTCGAGGCGGGGCCCTCGAAAGGCGGATCGTTCCTTCTAAGGCGGATTACAGTCTATAAAAATTATAGACATTAGATTTAGCGCCGGCGCCTCGAGGGAAATGAACATGCCCAATCCAACCGTTGTCGGTTTCTCCGGAAATTTCACCCGGCCGTCGAAGACGCGCGGTTTCGTCGAGCAGGTGGTCAGGGACATCGCGGCGCGCAGCAACCTGTCGGCAAGCACCTTTGATATCGAAGATGTCGGACCTTCGCTCGGCAGCGCCAAATGGGCGCGCGATCTCGATCAGCAGGCCCGCGATATTCTCGACAGGGTCGTCAACGCCGACATGCTGGTGGTCGGATCGCCGACCTACAAGGGCAGCTACACCGGCCTGTTCAAGCACTTCTTCGACCTGCTCGATCCGGCCTCGCTGAGAGGCAAGCCGGTGCTGCTGCTCGCAACGGGCGGCGGCGAGCGGCATGCGCTGATCGTCGAGCACCAATTGCGACCGCTGTTCGGCTTTTTCGAGGCGCTTGCCTTGCCCACCGCGGTCTATGCGACGGACAAGGATTTTGCCGACGGCGTCCTGGTTTCGGAAGCGATCCGCAAGCGCGTCGCGCAGGCGGTCGACGAGGCAGGCTATGCGCTCTTCCGCCGCGACGCCGGCCTGCGGATCGCGGCGGAATAGCCGAAGCGACCTGTTTGGAGATGCGGTTCTCTCAGATCTCCGTGACGAATTTGGTTCGCAGATAAGCGTCCAGGCCCTCTATTCCGGACTCCGATCCGTAACCGGATTCGGCCAGCTCGCCGACCACGGTCGACCTGTCGCCATTCAGGGCCGACAGGTTCTAGCTTCCTGGACAGATTTCCCGCTTGCGACCCGGATATGCCGCTTCACGTGGTCCATCGGATAACGGATTGGGGTAGCTGGAGACAGCTGCAGGGAAACGACGCTTCATGACATCAGCCAATATTCTGATCTGCGATTTTGTCGGGCTGCGCTTTGGCGCGGACGGCAATCCCGACCACAGCGAGGTCAAGGCTCATATCGAAGCCAAGGGCGGGGTGTTCCACCAGACAGGCATCAGCAGCGCCGGCGCCCTCGATCCCGGCAAGCTGCATTTCTTCTATTTGCCGCAATTGAGCACGCGCGAGGAATTGCTGGCCGAGGCCGGCGACGGCCGCTACGACGCCGTCATTGCCGCCGCGACCTTCATTCCGGCCGAGGCCAGGTTCCGCCTCGGCGGCGTACGCATCGGCGCCGGCACCGGCAATATGGGGTCGGCATCCTGGGGCGGGGGCGGCGGCGAGGGCGGCGAGGCGCCGTTGATGAACACGCCGGGCATCAACAGCCGCGCCACCGCGCAAATGGCCATGAAGGCGCTGCTGAAAGTCAGGCCGGATCTCCCCGTGGACAAGCTCAACGCCCTGGTTGCCGGCGGGCAGTTCGATACGGGAAAAGACCTGCGCCATTACCCGACCGAGAAGCTCGAAGGCAAAAGACTAGCGGTGATCGGCTATGGCAATATCGGCCGGGAATTCGCCAGGCTCGGCCAGGCCTTTGGCATGCGGGTCGCCATCCATGCGCGGCCCCGTCACCGCAAATGGATCGAGGCGGAAGGCTTCGACTATGCCGCAACCATGGAGGAGGCGGCGCGTGGCGCCGACGCGCTTTCCGTCCATCTCGGCCTCGGCGTTTTCGATGCCGGCCAGCAACGATACGCCAACGCCGGTCTGATCGGAGATGAAGTCCTCTCCCTCCTCAACCCCGGCGCCGTGCTCATCAACTACGATCGCGGCGAGCTGGTCGATGTGGCAGCACTGGAGCGCGCGCTGGCGTCAGGGCGCGTTTCCCATGCGGCGATCGATGCGGACCTTTTCAAGGACGGCGACACGCTTTCGGGACCAATGGCGCCCTATCTCAGACTGGTCGAGGCCTATGGCCAGCGTCTGGAACTTCTCCCGCATGCCGCGGCCGACACCGATCATCCCTCTCGCGTCGCGGGCGCCAAGCAGGCCGTCGACCAGATTTACGCCGCCATCGTCGAGCATCGCGTCCACAATCTGAAAGGATCGCTGCCTCCGGGTTTTGTCGACATGGGCGCGAAAGTCCCGCCCGGCATCGGCGGCATCACATCTCGGCACTTGGCGGCGCTGGCCGCCGATCGGGACGCGGCATCCGATCTCGCTCGGTCGAGCGCTGTCGTCGCCGCGTTCTGGGAACGCATCCTGGCCGCATCCGAGCAGGAACGAGCGGCGCTGATCGCTTCGGGAGGCGAAGCATTCGCCGAAGCGGCGAACCGCCTTTCGACGCTTATGCGTGCGCACCATCTTTCGGGGCCGTTCACGTCGGGATCGCTTTGATCCCTGCGCGCGGCGACCTGCTCGCCAAGCCATTGAAAAGCATGGTGATCCCGACAGGAATCGAACCTGTGACCTACAGATTAGGAATCTGCCGCTCTATCCTACTGAGCTACGGGACCACGCGGCCCGACACATAAACGCTTCGGGCCGGTTCGCCAAGGGGCATGCTGACTCCCCTTGGACTGCGACTCATCTCGGCAGGGCCGAGCCGGCAAGCCGGGTGGCGCCGCCTTCGCCCGCAGGCGCTCAGGCGGCCAGCGCGGTTTCGGYCAGCTTCACCCAATAGCTCATGCCGTGCGGGATGACCTCGTCGTTGAAGTCGTAGGCCGGGTGATGCAGGCCGGCCGAGTCGCCGTTGCCGATGAAGATGAAGGCGCCGGGGCGGGCTTCCAGCATATAGGAGAAATCCTCGCCGCCCATCACCGGTTGGATGGCGCGGTGGACATGGCTGTCGCCGGCGATGTCGGCCGCGACGTCGGCCGCAAACGCGGTTTCCTCGGCATGGTTGAAGGTGACGGGGTAATTGGCGTCGTAGTCGACCTCGATGGTGGCGCCAAAGGCCGCAGCGAGGCCGGCGCAGATCGCGCGGATGCGCTCTTCCGATTTCTTGGCCACTTCCTTCTTCAGCGTGCGCACGGTGCCGGCGATCTCGGCGCTTTCGGGAATGACGTTATAGGCGTCGCCGGCATGGAACTTCGTCACCGACACCACCACGGCCTCGACCGGATCGGTGCTGCGCGAGGCAATCGTCTGTAGCGCGCCGACGAGCTGGCTGGTGATGACGATCGGGTCGATCGTGCCGTGCGGCATCGCGGCATGGCCGCCGCGGCCCTTGACGGTGATGGTGAATTCGGCCGTCGCGGCCATGATCGGGCCGGGCTTGATGGCGAACTGGCCGACAGGCAGGCCCGGCATGTTGTGCATACCGAATACCTTCTCGATGCCGAAGCGCTCCATCATGCCGTCCTTGACCATTTCGTTGCCGCCGCCGCCACCTTCCTCGGCCGGCTGGAAGATCACCGCCACGGTGCCGGCGAAGTTGCGCGTCTCGGCAAGATACTTGGCAGCGCCCAGGAGCATTGCGGTGTGGCCGTCATGGCCGCAGGCATGCATCTTGCCGCGTACCGTCGAGGCCCATGGCTTGCCGGTGATCTCGTCGATCGGCAGCGCGTCCATGTCGGCGCGCAGCCCGATGGTCGGGCCATCGCCCTTGCGGCCGCGGATGATGCCGACGACGCCGGTCTTGCCCAGCCCCGTCACCACCTCGTCGCAGCCGAAGGCCTTCAGCTTCCCGGTGACGAAATCGGCGGTCTGGAACACGTCGAAATTCAGCTCCGGTGTCTGGTGCAGATGCCGTCGCCAGCCGGCTACTTCTTCCTGCATTTGCGCGGCGCGGTTCAGAATCGGCATGATCGTTCCATCTCTCGGTTGGTCGGCGGCGGTCGGTTCAGAGCCGATGCTCAGCAATTGTGTTTGTCAATTGTGATGTCTGGCACTTTGCCATTTTGGCGACACATAGGGTAAATAGCACCGCAACAATGCGGTCCGGGGTGAGGGTCGGCCCGCATTATGCTGGCGATGGGTAACGAAATCTTACGGACCCGGCAGCGATTACGGCAAGAGGCGATTTCGGATTTGATCATGYGGCAAAGGCATTTCCTCAACCTGTTGCTGGCAGGCGCGCTGGCGACTGCGGTCTTTGCCGGCGCGGCCCGGGCCAATCCGGTCGTGCTCTTCGACCTCAAAAGCGGCTCCATACTGGAGCATCAGGACGCCTTCAAGCGCTGGTATCCGGCCTCGCTCAGCAAGCTGATGACGGCCTATGTCGCCTTCCGCGCGATCCAGGCGGGCGAGGTGGCGCTCGATTCGCCGATCAAGGTGACGAAGCATTCGGCCGGCGAGCCGCCGAGCAAGATGGGCTTCAAGCCCGGCTCGGTGATGCGGCTCGACAATGCGCTGAAGATGATGCTGGTCAAGTCGGCCAACGACATCGCCATGGCTGTCGGCGAGAATATCGGCGGATCGCAGGCCGCCTTCGCCGACCGCATGAACGCCGAGGCGGCCCGGCTCGGCATGACAGGCACGCATTTCGTCAACCCGAACGGGCTTTTCTCTCCCGAGCAATATACGACGGCCCGCGACCTTGCCGTGCTGGTGACGGCGCTGCGCAATGATTTTCCGCAATATGCGCCCTGGTTCTCGATCGAAGGCCTTGCCGTCGGCAAGAAGACGCTCCCGAACTACAATCTCCTCATCGGCCGCTATCCCGGCGCCGACGGCATGAAGACCGGCTTCGTCTGCTCGTCGGGCTTCAACATGATCGGCTCGGCGACGCGCAACGGCCGCACGCTGGTGGCCGTGGTGCTTGGCGAGAAATCGGCGATCAGCAGAGCGGAAGCGGCGGCGAAGCTGCTCGACCAGGGTTTTGATAAGCCGGCGACGGGATCGACCACGCTGGCAGCTCTCAAGCCTTATGGCGATACGCTGTCGCCCAACGACTTGCATGACGAGATCTGTAAGAAGAAGCCGAAGGAGGAGCAGTCCGAGGCTGCTCCCGAGGTTGCGGCCAAGGATAAGCCGAAATCGCCCTACCAGGTGAAGCTCGACCACCCGACCCTGGTCGCGGTCGGGCTCGGCGGCGCCACGGGGCCGGCGCCCAAGGCATTCGTCGATCAGACCGATCAGAACTATGCCGATGTGCCGCTGCCGAGCTGGCGGCCCGACAGGCCGGCGCCGGCCGGCGCCGAGCCGGTGGCTACCGCCGCCGCCGGGGCGCAGGGCGACCAGCCCGCCAAGGCCAACTGAGCTGCGTCATGGACAGCAGCTTTCCCATTCCCGTATCCGTGCTCACCGGTTTCCTCGGCGCCGGCAAGACGACGCTGCTCAACAGGCTGCTCAAGGACCCGGCGCTTGCCGATACGGCGGTGATCATCAACGAGTTCGGCGAGGTGGCGATCGACCATCTGCTCGTCGAGCAGGCGTCCGACGGCATCATCCAGCTTTCCGACGGCTGCCTGTGCTGCACAGTGCGCGGCGATCTGGTCGACACGCTCGCCGATCTCGTCGACCGGCTGCAGACCGGCCGTATCGCGAAATTGGCTCGCGTCGTCGTCGAGACGACGGGCCTTGCCGATCCGGCGCCAGTGCTGCAGTCGATCATGGCGCATCCGGCGCTGGTGCAGGCCTTCCGGCTCGACGGCGTCATCACGCTGGTCGACGCCGTCAATGGCGAGGCAACGCTCGATGCCCATGTCGAGGCGGTGAAGCAGGCGGCGGTGGCCGACCGCGTCGTGCTGGCCAAGACCGACCTTGCCGACGCGGCCGAGGTCGAGGCGTTGCGGGCGAGGCTGAAGCAGGTCAATCCGGGCGCAGTTGTGCTCGACGTCAACGAGGCCAGCGCCGCGGCGCTGTTCAATTGCGGGCTCTACAATCCCGAAACCAAGTCCGCCGACGTGCGGCGCTGGCTTGGTGAAGAAGCGGCGCATGACCATGATCATCACCATGACCACCATGACGGCGACCATGATGATCACCACCACCATCATGAGCATCGCCATGATGCGCGCGTGCGCACGCACTCGCTGGTCCATGACGGCCCGGTGCCGTTCTCGGCGATCGAGATGTTCCTCGATCTTCTGCGCTCGACGCATGGCGAGAAACTCCTGCGCATGAAGGGCGTCATCGAGCTTGCCGAGGATCCGTCGCGGCCGCTGGTCATTCACGGCGTGCAGAAGATCCTGCATCCGCCGGCGAGGCTGCCGGCCTGGCCCGACGGCGAGCGCGGCACCAGGCTGGTGCTGATCACGCTCGACATGCCGCAGGACTATATCCGGCGGCTGTTCGCTGCCTTCACCAACAGGCCGTCGATCGACACGCCGGACCGGGCCGCGCTCGAAGCCAATCCGCTGGCGATTGCAGGGTTATAGGCGAAAACGACGTCGGCTCAGGCGGCGTTGCCGCGTTCGACCAGAAAGCGGTGGCCGCCGGTGACCGCGGCCGTTTCGACCAATTGGTGGCCGGCATCGGCGCAGAAGGCCGGGATATCGATGACCGCCAGCGGATCGGTGGTTTCAAGCCAAAGCCGGCTGCCAGGCCGCATCGCGGCGAGCCGCTTGCGGGCTTTCAGCACCGGCAGCGGGCAGTTCAGCCCCTTGAGATCGTAGGTGGCGGGCGTGTCGTTATGCACGAAGTCTCAGCCACCGAACATGCCGAGCAGCTTCTTCTTCAGCTTCGACACGGTGCCCTGGTCGGCATCGGCGGCTTGCTGCGTTTCCTGCGCGGGCGCGGCTTCCACGCCTGCGGTGACGACCGGCTGCTGCGCTGCTTGCTTGGCGGCTTCCTTCTCGGCCAAAGCCTGCTGCTTGGCCGCTTCCTTGGCGGCTTTGGCCGCCTCGATCGCGGCCAGGCGCTGCTCCTCGGCCTTGCGCTTGGCTTCCTTCTCCGCGTCGAGCGCGGCCATCTTGCGGCCAAGCGGGGAATCGATACGGCCCATGCGGGTCGTTTCCGTCACCGAGCCATCGGCGTTCATCGACGGCGGGTCGATCGGCACGCGCTCGCCGCGGGCGCGGCGCTTCGACCAGTCGGAAACGATGCTGGCTTCCTTGATGCCGGCAATGGTCGGCTTCGGCGGCGGCGCGCTGGACCTCACGGCCGAATTGAAGGCCGCATCGTAGCTCTTCTCGTAATTGGCGTAGGCCACTTTCAGCGAATCCGGCTGGGTCGTCGCGGGGCAGGGGCCGGTCGGGTCGAAGGTCGTGCCTTCGGGCGCCACCTGGTTGAAGACGTAGCGCTTCTCGCAGACGTCGACCTTCGGCGGCACCTTGGTGATCTCGAAATTATCATAGCCGACCTTCAGCATCTTCCAGAACTCGTAGTTCGGGTCGTTGCGGTAGCGCGCCATGTTGGCGGCGGTCATGCGGAACGGAAAGGCCTGGATCTGGAACTCGGTCTGGCCACCCTGGAAGGCGTCGCGGCCGAAGGCATAGATCTGCTCGATCTGCGCGTCGGTCATCGAATAGCAACCGGACGACGAGCAGGCGCCATGAACCATCAGGTTCTGGCCGGTGCGGCCATTGGCGCGGTCATAGGCATTGGGGAAGCCGATGTTGAAGGACAAATGGTAATTCGAGCGCGGATTCATCTGCGACGGGCGCACCGTGTAGAAGCCTTCCGGCGCCTGGCGGTCGCCCTCGGTGTATTTGGGGCCGAGCTTTCCCGACCATTTGCAGATGTCGTAAGTGGCGACGAGATCGTAACGGCCGTTGGTCTTGGCCTTCCAGATCTCGAGCTTGCCTTCCTCCTTGAAGATGCGCGCCATCACCGAGGAGGTGCGCACCATGCCCTTGGCCTTCATGTCGGCAAGGATCTTGTCCGGCAGCGGCTTGTTGGCCTCCGGCGCGAAATCCTTCATCGACGAATCATTGCAGCCAGCGACGCCGATGGCGGCAATCAGGACTCCGGTGCGGGCAAGCTTGGCAAACATCGATGCGGCTACGTCTCTTCTTTCGGGCCAACGGCTCTCGGCATGGCCGGGCCCGCAGGCTGAACACCAGTGGACCGTAAGCCCGTTAACCTTGAAAATTCCTTACCGCAAGCCTTGGCAAACCCCTCACGGCGATTTCCATTGAGCCGAATCCGGCGGCATTTTTGTGGCGAAATTGGTCGTTGCCGCCACAGTTTACCCGACAGAGGCCCGATGGATCAGAGACTGCGGCCCATCGCCAGGTATTTCTCGCGGCGCTGCTCGCGGAAATCGGTGTTGGCGCCGGCAAAATCCTTCATCGTCCGGGCGATGAGGTCGCCGGTGGAGGCGATCACCGTTTCCGGCGCGCGCTGGGCGCCGCCGATCGGTTCGGGAATGATGGCGTCGATGATCTTCATCTCGAGAAGATCCTGCGCGGTGATCTTCATGTTGGTCGCCGCATCCTTCGAGCGGGTCGTGTCGCGCCACAGGATCGAGGCGGCACCCTCGGGCGAGATGACCGAATAGATGGCGTGCTCCAGCATGTAGACGCGGTTGGCGGTGGCGATCGCGATGGCGCCGCCGGAGCCGCCTTCGCCGATGACCACCGAGATCGACGGCACTTTCAGCGAAAGGCAGGCCGAGGTCGAACGCGCGATCGCCTCGGCCTGGCCGCGCTCCTCGGCGCCGACGCCGGGATAGGCGCCGGCGGTGTCGACCAGCGTCAACAGCGGGATCTTGAAACGGTCGGCCAGTTCCATCAGGCGCACCGCCTTGCGGTAGCCCTCGGGCCGTACCGAGCCGAAATTGTGCTTGATGCGGCTTGCCGTGTCGGAACCCTTCTCCTGCCCGATGACCGCCACGGGCTCGCCGCGGAAACGCGCGAAGCCGCCGACGATCGCCTGGTCGTCGCCGAAATTGCGGTCGCCGGCCAAAGGCGTGAAGTCGGTGAACAGCGCCTTGATGTAGTCGACGCAATGCGGGCGGTCGGGATGGCGCGCGACCTGCACCTTCTGCCAGGGCGTGAGCGCCTTGTAGAGGTCGCGCAACGCGTCACGCGAGCGCTTTTCCAGCCTGCTGATCTCTTCGGCGACGTCGACCGCTTCGCCGTTCTCGGCAAGCTTCTTGAGCTCAAGGATCTTGAGCTCCAGATCCTGCACCGGCTTTTCGAAGTCGAGGTAGTTGTACATGCTTGAGCGGACCGATCCGTCGGAAGGCAAATGGCTGGCGGAACCGCTGAAATGCCGGCTCCGGGCGGTGGAACGTCGCCCTCACATAGCGATATGAGGCCTAGTCGGCAAGCGGATGATGATCGTTGACCAGCCGCACCAGCCGCTCTTCCAGCACATGGGTGTAGATCTGCGTGGTCGAGATGTCGGCATGGCCAAGGAGTTGCTGAACGGCTCTGAGATCGGCGCCGTTCTGCAGCAGGTGGCTGGCAAAAGCATGGCGAAGCACATGCGGCGAGATCTTGGCCGCTTCTATCCCCGTCCGCGCGGCCAAGCCCTTGAGATCGCGGGCGAAAACCTGCCGGGAGAGATGGCCGCTGTCGGAAGAGGCCGGAAACAGGAACGGGCTCTCGGCAAAGGCCGGCCGCCCGGCCCTTGCGGCAAGCCAGGCGCGCATGGCGGCGCGCGCCTTGGCCGACAGCGGCACCATGCGTTCCTTGTCGCCCTTGCCGCGCACCATGAAGAAACGGTCGTCGCGCAGCGCCACCGTTACCGGCAGTCCGACCAGCTCCGACACGCGCAAGCCGGTGGCGTAAAGCACTTCGACCAGCGCGTGCAGGCGCAGCGCCGCCAGCCTGTCGCCGTCGGGTCCGGTACCGGCCGCTTCCTGCGCCGCCCGGTCGAGCAGGCGGCCGGTCTCGGCCTCGCTCATCGTCTTCGGCAGCGGCCGGCCCTTGCGCGGGCTGTCCAGCGTGCCGGTCGGGTCGTCGCCGCGCAGGCCTTCGGCATAGAGGAATTTGAAGAACTGGCGGATCGCCGACAATTTGCGCGCCTGCGAGGTCGGGGCGAAGCCGCGCGCTGCAATGTCGTCGAGATAGGCGCGGATGTCGGCCGATCCCGCGCCGGCAAGTCCGCCTTCGATCGCCTCGGAAGCGTCCTCCAGATCGCGGCGGTAAGACGAAAGCGTGTTTTCGGCTGCGCCCCGCTCGGCGCTCATCATTTCGAGGAAGGCTTCGATGCGGGCGGCGCTGTTCATCGGGCCGGGATCGGTGCTCGTTTCTGTTGGATCAGTTTTTCTTGGGGTTGAGCTTTTCGGCGGGGATACGCACGCTCATTTCCGCCTTTTTCGGCTCCACGAACATTGCCAGCGCGAACATCGCGCCATAGGCAATGCCTGCAAGAACCGCCAGCGTCACGACAAACCGAAACAAAGTCGGCATTCAAATTTTCGCCCGTCTTCTTGTTCTGCGTTTCCAAGCCCTGTCCCCTTATGGGACGCCAATCCGGCCAATTCAAGGACGAAGGGTTGGGGTGGACAGAGGTTTTGCCGGAAAAGCTCCTAAGCAGGCATCGCGGGCAAGCCCACGAATGCCTGCTTAGGGATTGTTATTTTCGCAGGTTCTCTTCGCAAAGCCGTGGGCCACTTTTGCGGAACCTGCTTGGGACGTTTGTCCGGCCGTGCTTGACGCAAACAGGCTTTTGATGTCGATACGGCGCAAAGAGGCCCCGATGAACGCTCTGCCACCAAATCCGACGGACGAAGGCCGTGCCGCGCTGATCGAAGCGCTCGGCAGCCGTTCGATCGTCTTCGTCGGGCTGATGGGTGCCGGCAAGACGGCGATCGGCCGCAAGGTGGCGACGATGCTTTCGCTGCCCTTCATGGACAGCGACCAGGAGATCGAAAGCGTCTCGCGCATGACGGTGCCGGAGCTGTTCGAGCGCTATGGCGAGCCGGAATTCCGGGCGCTGGAGCAGCGCGTGATCCTGCGTCTCTTGGAGAACGGACCGCAGGTGCTGTCGACCGGCGGCGGCGCCTTCATGAACGCGCAGACGCGCGAGGCGATCTCCGCACATGGCGTATCGGTCTGGCTGAAGGCCGATCTGGACCTGTTGATGGAGCGCGTCTCCAAGAAGCAGAACCGGCCGCTGCTCAAGAATCCCGATCCGCGCGGCGTGCTGGAGAAGCTGATGAGCGAGCGCTATCCGGTCTATGCCACGGCCGACTTGACCGTGCCGACGCGCGACGACCGCAAGGAGATCATCGCCGGCGAAGTAATCTGCGCGCTTTGCGGCTATCTGGGGGTCGCCGCGATCGCGACAGGCACTACAAGCGCCACAACCGACGAGGTGGAGTCGTGAGCGAGGCGGTGAAGGTCGAGGTCGGGCTCGGCGACCGCGCCTATGATATCCTCATCGGCTCGGGGCTTCTGGCGCGCTCAGGCGAAGAGATCGCGCGCCGCCTTCCCGGCACCCGCGCGGCCATCGTCACCGACGAGAACGTCGCCGCCGCGCATCTCGACACGCTCAAGGCGGGGTTGGATAAAGGCAGCATCCAGTCCGCCGTCATCACTTTGCCCGCCGGCGAAAAGACCAAGAGCTTTGCCCATCTCGAGGAGGTGGTCGACGGCGTGCTCGCCGCAAAGCTCGAACGCCGCGACGTGGTGATCGCGCTTGGCGGCGGCGTCATCGGCGACCTTGCCGGCTTCGCCTCCGGCATCGTGCGGCGCGGCATGAATTTCGTGCAGATCCCGACCTCGCTGCTGGCGCAGGTCGATTCCTCCGTCGGCGGCAAGACCGGCATCAACAGCGCGCGCGGCAAGAACCTCGTCGGCGTCTTCCACCAGCCCAGGCTGGTGCTCGCCGACACGGACGCGCTCGACACGCTGCCGATCCGCGAGTTCCGCGCCGGCTATGCCGAGCTTGCCAAATACGGGCTGATCGATCGCCCGGCCTTCTTCGCCTGGCTGGAACAGAACTGGGGGCAAGTCTTTGCCGGCGGTCCGGCGCGGGTCGAGGCGATCGCCGAGGCCTGCCGCGCCAAGGCCGATGTCGTCGCACGCGACGAGTTCGAGACCGGCGACCGCGCGCTGCTCAATCTCGGCCACACATTCGGCCACGCGCTGGAAGCCGCCACGCAATATGACGGCGCGCGCCTCGTCCATGGCGAGGGTGTCGCCATCGGCATGGCGCTGGCGCATCGTTTTTCGGCGCGGCTCAACCTGGCGAGCCCGGACGACGCGGAGCGCGTCGAAGCGCATCTCAGGGCCGTCGGCCTGCCCTGGCGGATGGCCGATATTCCAGGCGAGCTGCCGGACGCCGAGGCGCTGCTTTCCTTCATCACCCAGGACAAGAAGGTCTCGCGCGGCGCGCTGACCTTCATCCTGACACGCGGCATCGGCCAGTCCTTCATCGCCAAGGACGTGCCGCCCTCGGAAGTGCTGGCTTTCCTCAAGGTGAGCCATCCCGGAAGGCTCGAAGTGAGCCAGCCTAGATGATCGGCGCCGGCTGGATCGTCGCCGCAATCCTTGCCGCCATCGTGCTTTTGGCGCTTCTGTTCCGCGCCCGGTTGCTTGGCGCTTTTGGCTATGCTCTGCGGCCGATCGAGCCGCCGCAGCGGTCGGAGCGCAACGGCAAGGATGAAGACGGCGACGAACCCCGCCACGAGGGCGCGGCTGCCGGTGAGGAGCACAACCGGCTCGAGGGCCTCTTCGACCTCGATGAGCTCGAAGTGTCGGACGTCATGGTCCACCGCACCAATATGCGCTCGGTCAATGCCGACAATGCGCCCGAAGCGGTTGTGCGCGAGATCCTCACAAGTCCGCACACCCGTATGCCGCTGTGGAAGGGCTCGCTCGACAACATCRTCGGCGTCCTGCACGCGAAGGATCTGCTGAGGGCCCTCAACGAGGTCGGCAACGATTTTTCGCGGATCGACGTCATGAAGATCGCGGCGAAGCCGTGGTTCGTGCCGGACACCACCACCTTGCAGGACCAGCTCAACGCCTTCCTGCGGCGCAAGGCGCATTTCGCCATCGTCGTCGACGAGTATGGCGAGGTCGAAGGACTGGTGACGCTGGAAGACATCATCGAGGAGATCGTCGGCGAGATCGCCGACGAGCACGATGTCGACATGCAGGGCGTGAAGAAGGAGGCCGACGGCTCGGTCGTCGTCGACGGCACGGTGCCGATCCGCGACCTGAACCGCGCGCTCGACTGGGACCTGCCCGACGAGGAGGCGACGACGATCGCCGGTCTCGTCATCCATGAGACGCAGTCGATCCCGGAGGAGAAGCAGGCTTTCACCTTCCACGGCAAGCGTTTCGTGGTGATGAAGCGCGACAAGAACCGCATTGCGAGATTGAGGATCAGGCCCGCCGGCGAGGGATAGGTACCGTTCAGCCGGCCTCGATGGCGGCTCCCGACGCCTTCAGAGCTCCTTTGTCCAGCGCTCGCTGAGCATCGCGCCGGTTCCGCCGTCGATAGCGGCCAGGCTGACGTCGTAGCCCCAGAGGTTGCGGATGTGGCGCAGCGTCGCGTCGCGGCTTTCACTTTCGAGCATCACGCCGTCCTTCACCGTGTGCTGGAGCCGCAGGTGCCGGTCGCCGAGGAGGTCGACGTCGACCACCTGGATGTCGGGACGGCTGGCGCCGATATCGTAGCTTTGCGCCAACGCCGACCGTATCCTGGCATAGCCGCGCTCGTTGTGGATGGAGGCAACTTCGTAATGCGGCTCATCGGCGCCGTCGGCCAGCACGAAGAGCCGCCATTTGCGGATCAGCGCCGGGCTCAGATACTGGCGGATGAAGGATTCGTCGCGGTGGTTTGCCCAGGCGTCGAGCAGGGTGTCGCGCCAGTCGCCGCGGCCGGCGATGTCGGGAAACCAGTCGCGGTCCTCGGCGGTCGGCGCGGTCGAGATGCGCTGGATATCCTGCATCATGTCGAGACCGAGCGCATAGGGATTGATGCCGGAAAAGCGAGGATCGTCATAAGACGGCTGAAAGACCACGTTCGAGTGGTTGCGCAAGATCTCGAGCATGGCGCCTTCGCTGATGCGGCCGCGATCGAACAGCGTGTTCATGAGCGTGTAGTGGACGAAGGTGGCGCAGCCTTCGTTCATCACCTGGGTTTGCCGCTGCGGGTAGAAATATTGCGCGATGACACGCACGATCCTGACGATCTCGCGCTGCCAGGGTTCAAGGACGAGGCTGTTCTTCTCGAGAAAATAGAGCAGGTTTTCTTCCGGCAGATTGAGCGACTTCTTCCGCTCGGCAAGGTTGTCGTCCTCTGCTTCCGGCTTGCTCGTTCCCTGCGAGGGCGGCAGCGTGCGCCACAGATCGTTGAAGGAGCGCTCCTCATATTCGAGGCGCTCGCGCAGCCCTTCGCGCTGTTGCTCCGATGACAGTTTCGGCGGCCGACGGTAGCGGAACACGCCTTGCTCCATCAGCGCGTGGGCCGAATCCAGAATCGCCTCGACCGCGGCCAGGCCATGCCTTTCCTCGCACCGGGCGATGTAGCTCTTGGCGAAATCCAGATAGCTCAAAATGCCGCCGGCGTCGGTCCATTGCCGGAAGAGATGATTGTTCTTGAAGAAATGGTTGTGCCCAAGCGCGGCATGGGCGGTCACCAGAGCCTGCAAGGCCATGGTGTTCTCTTCCATCAGGTAGACGATGCAGGGATTGGAATTGATGACGATTTCATAGGCGAGGCCGCGCGCGCCCTTGCGGTAGAGTAATTCGTCGTGGAGGAAACGCTTGCCGAACGACCAGTGCCGGTACATCAGCGGCATGCCGACCGAGGAATAGGCATCGAGCATCTGCTCGGAAGAGATGACCTCCATCTGCACCGGATAAATATCGAGGCGAAGCTCTTCGCGGCCGACCGCTTCGATCTCGTCATAGACCCGGGACAGCTTCTTGAAATCCCAGTCCGACCCAGAGAACAGCAATTCGGATTTGCGCGCCTGGCTGACCATTGCCGAAGTCCTCAAGCGCTCTTGCGCAGATCAGGCTGCCTGGCGAAGAGCTGTCGGAAGACCGGATATATGTCGGCCGGCGCGGCGATGCGCCTCATCTGGAAGTTCGGCCATTTCCCGTCGACGGCGTTGTAGGCGCGCCAGAGCGACGTCCCGTTCTCGGTGGAGCCGAAAATATGGCTTTCCCGCTCGTCGATGATCTCCACATAGGCGAAATACTGGCAAAGCCGCATGAGCTTGCGGTCGAGCAGTTCTATGCAGCGCTCGGAGTCGGTGGCGAAATTGTCGCCGTCGGAGGCCTGGGCGGCGTAGATGTTCCATTCGGCGACGGGATAGCGTTCCTCGATGATGCGGTGCATTTCCTCGAGCGCGGTGGAGACGACCGTGCCGCCGCTTTCTGTGTGGTAGAAGAACGTATGCTCGTCCACCTCCTTGGCTTCGTGGGTATGGCGGATGAAGACGACCTCGATGCGCTCGTAGCGGCGCGTCAGGAAAAGATGCAGCAGTACGAAGAAGCGTTTGGCCAGGTCCTTCTCGCGCTCTCCCATCGAACCGGAGACGTCCATCAGGCAGAACATGACCGCATTCGCATTGGGCACGGGCTGGGGATCGAAGCGATTGAAGCGGATATCGACCGGGTCGACATAGGCAATGCGCCTGCGCCGGCGCTCAAGCCGCTCCAACTGTTCGCGCAGGGTGGCGATGCGTTCGCGCAACGCGGCACTTGCCGGCTTCGCTTCCAGCTCGGCAATCTGCCTGGCGATCGCGTCAATCTCRGCCTGTTTGGGGCGCCTCAGTGYGATGCGCCGCCCATGGCTGTTGCGCATCGTGCGTCCGACATTGATGTTGGTCGGCGCCCCGCTTGCTGCAAAACCTGCCCGCCTCGGCTTGTAGCTCAATATCTGCTTGAGGTTGAGCTTGACCAGATCGGGCAGTTCGAGATCTTCGAAGAAGAGGTCGAGCACTTCCTCGCGCGACAGGACGAAACGGAAGTCGTCTTCTGATTCCGTGGTCCCCGGGGCGGATCCAAAGCCTTCGCCGCCGCCCGGCTTGGCGATAAGATCGCCGGGGCTGAATGTCCTGTTGCCGGGCAGAATGTGCTGGCGCCGGCCGCTTGCCCTGTCGTCGCCGAAGGTCGGTTCGCTGGTGCCTTTGCGAGGCATCGGGACGGCATGCTCGCGGTCGACCTCGGCGATGCCGCCGGTGCGGACCTGGTCGCGGATGCTGCGCTTGAGCTCCTCGCGCGCGCGCCTGAGAAAGCGCTGGCGATTGCCCAGGCTCTTGTCCTTCGGGTTCAGGCGGCGGTCGATGAAGATCGGCATGGAACCGTCCCGGCTTTGTTCAGCCGGCCTTGTTCACGCGCATGTACCAGTCGACCAGCCGTCGCACCTGCCGCTGTGTGTAGCCGCGCTCCACCATGCGCTGCACGAATTCATTGTGCCGCTTCTCCGTGACGCTGTCCTGCTTAGAGCCGAAGCTGATCACCGGCAACAGGTCCTCGACCTGGCCGAACATGCGCTTCTCGATGACCTCGCGAAGCTTTTCATAGCTCGTCCAGGAGGGATTGCGGCCATGGTTGCGCGCCCGCGCGCGCAAGGTGAATTTGACCACTTCGTTGCGGAAGTCCTTGGGATTGGCGATGCCGGCGGGTTTCTCGACCTGCGACAGTTCCTTGTCCAGCACCTCGCGGTTGAGGATCTGGCCGGTATCGGGATCCTTGTAGTCCTGATCCTCGATCCAGGCATCGGCGTAGGCGATGTAGCGGTCGAAGAGGTTCTGGCCGTACTCGCTGTAGGATTCCAGATAGGCCTTCTGGATCTCGTGGCCGATGAACTCGGCATAGCGCGTCGCGAGTTCCGACTTGATGAACTCGAGATAGGCGGCTTCCGTTTCCTTCGGGAATTGCTCGCGCTTGATCGCCTCTTCGAGGATGTACATCAGGTGCACCGGGTCGGCGGCAACCTCCTTGGTGTCGTAGTTGAAGGTCTGCGACAGGATCTTGAAGGCGAAGCGGGTGCTGACCCCGGTCATGCCTTCGTCGACGCCGGCGGCGTCGCGATATTCCTGGACCGACTTCGCCTTCGGATCGACCTCCTTGAGGTTCTCGCCGTCATAGGCGCGCATCTTTGTGTAGAGTGGCGAGTTCTCATGTTCGGCAAGACGTGTCGAGACGGTGAAGCGGCTGAGGATGTCCAGGACCTCGGGCGCGCAGGGGCTGTTCGCCAGCTCGCTCTCGCGCAGCAGCTTCTCGTAAATGTGCCGTTCCTCGGTGATGCGCAGGCAATAGGGAACCTTGACCACGAGGATGCGGTCGAGGAAGGCCTCGTTGTTCTTGTTGTTCTTGAACTGCTGCCATTCCGACTCGTTGGAGTGGGCGACGACGATGCCCTGATAGGGGAAGGCGCCGAAATTCTCGGTGCCGTTGTAGCTGCCTTCCTGGGTTGCGGTCAGCAAAGGATGCAGGACCTTGATCGGCGCCTTGAACATCTCGACGAATTCGAGCAGGCCTTGCGTCGTACGGTTGAGGCCGCCGCTGTAGGAATAAGCGTCCGGGTCGGACTGGCTGAAATTCTCCAGTTGCCTGATGTCGACCTTGCCGACCAGGGCCGAGACGTCCTGATTGTTCTCGTCGCCGGGCTCGGTCTTGGCTATGGCGATCTGGCGCAGCCGCGACGGCGACAGCTTGACCACGCTGAATTTGGAGATGTCGCCCGACAGCTCGTCGAGGCGCTTGGCCGCCCAGGGCGAGATCAACCCGTTCAGGCGGCGGCGGGCGATGCCGTATTTGTCTTCCAGCAGATCGCCCATGCGATCGGGATGGAAAAGGCCGAGCGGCGATTCGAAGATCGGGCTGATCTGGTTGCCCACCTTGAGCGTGTAGATCGGCCRCTCCTCCATCAGCTTCTTCAGCCGTTCGGCGAGCGAGGACTTGCCGCCGCCGACCGGGCCGAGAAGATAGAGGATCTGCTTGCGCTCTTCGAGGCCCTGCGAGGCGTAGCGGAAATATCCGGCGATGCGCTCGACCGTATCCTCCATTCCGTAGAAGTCGGAGAAGGAGGGATAGATCTTGATGGTGCGGTTGGAGAAAATGCGGCCGAGCCGCTCGTCCTTGCTGGTATCAACCAGGTTCGGCTCGCCGATCGCCTCGACCATGCGCTCCGGCGCTGAGGCGTACATGGATTTGTCCTCGCGGCAGGCCAGCAAATATTGCTGGAGGCTGATCTCTTCCTGGGCCGCGTTGGAATAAATCTCCGAAAACAGATCGAAGACGTCGGATTGGTTCTCGCGCATGATGCTTTGCCTCGGAGCCGATAGGCTGYCAATCGGCTCATCGCTTCATCAACCGCCGGAAAGCATTGTTGTTCCCTTCGCGTGAAGGAAGAGCGCACAATGCACTCCGGCATTGGCCTTCGGGCCACCCCGATTCGGCCGCAACTGCTCGCCTATCAACATACGTGGTGATTGCCAGCGGACGGTCAAGGAGCGGATTTGGTTTCGCACCGAAAGTTGTCATTTTTGGTCCGTAAGCGAGGCGCGTGGCGAGCATTCGTCCGCGCCGCGGCGCAACCTGGCCGGAGATGGCGATGATCAATCGACGCAGTTTCATCGTGGGATCCTTGGCGGGGCTGTTGCCGGCGGGTGCGTCAGCCGCCGGGCGTCCGGTCCAGCCGGAACCGCAAACCCGCGATTACGGTCCGGCCAAGCTCGACATCTATGCCGCGGACGGCGCAAACAGCCTGCCGGTGGTCTTCTTCGTCCATGGCGGCGCCTGGCGGTTCGGCAAACGCAGCCAGGTCGGCGCCAAGCCGGGCTTCCTGCTCGCCAACGGATTCGTCTTCGTCTCGATCGATTACCGCATGTTGCCGCAGGCCGATGTCGCCACCCAGGCCAGCGACGTCGAAAAAGCTTACGCCTATGTGCGCGCCAATATCGCCCGGCATGGCGGCGACCCGAACCGCATCGTCGGCATGGGCCATTCGGCCGGCTGCCATCTGGTCGCGCTGACCGGCATGCGAGGCGGCCTGCCTGGCGTCGCCGGCCTGCTTCTCGACGACACCCGGGCCTATGATCTTGCCGCGCTTTCCAGGGATGGCGGCATGGTCCGGGCCTATGCGCGTGCCTTCTCCGATCCCGCGCAATGGACCGCGCTGTCGCCGGCGAGCTATGTCGACGGCAGGAAGCATCCGCCGACCTTCATCGCTTATTCGCGTGCGTCCGGGCGAGGCGAAGAGTCGCAAGCTTTCGCGAAACGCCTGCGCGCCGCGGGAACCAAGGTCACGCTGTTCGACGGCAGCGCCTATACGCATATGTCGATCGATCGCGATTTCGGCCAGGACGGCGACGCCTTGACCGCGGCCGCCTTGACGTTCCTCAAGGCGACCGTCGGTTGACTACCAGCGCGTCTTCTCGCCGGGCGCGGCCGGCTCGATCGCCAGAGCATGCACGCCGGCTTTCAATTCGTCGGCAAGCAGTTCGTTGACGGCGCGGTGACGGTCGACGCGGCTCATGCCGGCAAAGGCGGCCGAGATGACGCGGACGCGGAAATGCGTCTCGCCGGTGCCGTCGAAATGGGCCTCATGGCCGTGCTCGGCGTGGTGATGGCCGGCATGGAGGTGGCTTTCATTGATGACGGCGAGCCTTTCGGGCGAAAACGCCGCCTTCAGCTTGTTTTCCATCGTCGACTGTATGGACATTCGAGCTTCCCTTCCCCACATCTGCGGCACAGCCGCAAAATCTTGAATTTCGACCGCTTTTAAGCCGCGATTCAGCGGTTAGGGCGATCATCGGCGAAATGTCAATTCTTGTTTCGCACGTGCGAACAGCCCATAAATGGGGGAGATGAAAGCGTATCCCAAATATTTCGAGAAAATTCGAATCCGGCCGGAGAAGGACGCGGAGCTGAAGTCGCGCGCCCCGATCTGCCAGTGGGATGGCTGCAACGAGGCCGGCACGCATCGCGCGCCGGTCGGACGCCTCAAGGAGGGCGAGTATTTCCGTTTCTGCTTCGAGCATGTGCGCGAATACAACAAGGGCTTCAATTACTTCTCCGGCGTGTCGGACAGCGAGATCGCGCGCTTCCAGAAAGAGGCGCTGACCGGCCACAGGCCGACATGGCGCATGGGCGCCAATGGAGGCGGGACGCGCTCGGCGCCGGATTTCGCGCAGCAGCGTTCGGGTCGCGCCGGCTACTACAACCGCATGCGCGATCCGTTCAATCTGTTCGGCTCAGGCGCGCGCGAGCCGCGCGAGCGCAAGGCAAAGCCGCTTGAGGCCAAGGCACTGGAAACGCTTGGCCTTGACACAAAGGCGACTGGCCAGGACATCAAGGCGCGTTATAAGGAACTGGTGAAGCGCCACCATCCGGATGCGAATGGCGGCGACAGAGGTTCGGAAGACCGGTTTCGCGATGTGCTCCAGGCCTATCGCGTGCTCAAGCAGGCAGGATTGTGCTGAGCGGCCCTACGGTTCGTGTCGTTTTCCAACTTTCATAAGGTTGGAAAAGGCTCTAAGACCGCCCCCGGACAAAATCGATTGCCGGCGAAACGGGGCGTTTCGCCCGTGGAGACGTTGATAGTGATGAACAAGGTCGATCGCGACATCGCCAACCTGCCCGACACGACGGTGTCGGTGAAGGAGAAATTCGGTTTCGAGTCCAAGATGGTCGTTCCCGCTTATTCGGCGGCGACCGAGCATGTGCCGGACATCGACCCGGATTATCTGTTCGACAAGGCGACGACATTGGCGATCCTCGCCGGCTTTGCCTACAACCGCCGCGTCATGGTGTCGGGCTATCACGGCACCGGCAAGTCGACGCATATCGAGCAGGTGGCGGCGCGGCTCAACTGGCCCTGCGTGCGCGTCAACCTCGACAGCCATGTCAGCCGTATCGATCTCGTCGGCAAGGACGCCATCGTCGTCAAGGAAGGCTTGCAGGTCACCGAATTCCGCGACGRCATCCTGCCCTGGGCCTATCAGCACAATGTGGCGCTCTGCTTTGACGAATATGACGCCGGCCGTCCGGACGTGATGTTTGTCATCCAGCGCGTTCTGGAATCGTCGGGTCGGCTGACGCTGCTCGACCAGAGCCGCGTCATCCGTCCGCACCCGGCCTTCCGGCTGTTCGCCACCGCCAACACGGTCGGTCTCGGCGACACCACCGGCCTCTATCACGGCACGCAGCAGATCAACCAGGCGCAGATGGACCGCTGGTCGATCGTCACCACGCTGAATTACCTGCCGCACGACAATGAAGTGAACATCGTGCTGGCCAAGGCCAAGCACTATCGCGACAACAAGGGCAAGGACATCGTCAACAAGATGGTGCGCGTCGCCGACATGACGCGCTCGGCCTTCWTCAATGGCGACCTGTCGACGGTGATGAGCCCGCGCACCGTCATCACCTGGGCCGAGAACGCCGAGATCTTCGGCGATATCGGCATGGCGTTCCGGCTGACGTTCCTCAACAAGTGCGACGAGCTGGAGCGTTCGGTGGTGGCCGAGTTCTACCAGCGCGCCTTCGGCGAGGATTTGCCGGAGAGCGCCGCCAACGTGGTGCTGGGTTAGGCGCGCCGCTGAAAGGCCTCCAAGCCTTTCAGCATGAAAACGCGCAGGGAATGATCGATGGCGGGTCCGGGCGACAACACGCGCAACAAGCCGAAGAACGGGTCTGAAGCCGACAGCTTCAAGCGCGCCGTCACGGTATGCATGCGTGCCGTCGCCGGCGACAAGGACCTCGAGGTCGGCTTCGCCAAGGACCGCCCGGCGCTGGCGGGAAATCGCGCGCGCCTGCCCGAACTGCCCAAGAAGGCTTCGCGCAACGACATCGCGATCACGCGCGGCATCGGCGATTCCATGGCGCTGAAGCGCGCCTGCCACGATCAGCGCATCCACAACAAGCTGGCGCCGGAAGGGAAGCTCGCGCGGTCCATCTTCGATGCGGTCGAACAGGCCCGCGTTGAGGCGATCGGCAGCCGCGCCATGCAGGGCGTTGCCGACAATATCGGCTCGATGCTCGAGGACAAATACGCCAAGGCGAACCTTGTCGACGTCAGGGACAAGGCGGACGCGCCACTCGAAGAGGCGGTCGCGCTGATGGTGCGCGAAAAGCTTACCGGACGGCCCGTACCGAAGAGCGGCGAGCGGCTGGTCGACCTCTGGCGCCCCTGGATCGAGGAGAAGGCCAGCGCCGATCTCGACGGCCTGTCGGCCAAGCTCGAGGACCAGCAGGCCTTTGCCCGCGTCGTGCGCGACATGCTGGTCTCCATGGAAATGGCCGAGGAGCTCGGCGACGACCAGGAGACCGACGACTCGGAGGAAAACGAAGAGAACGAGCAGCAGGGCGAGGAACAGAGCGAGGAAGGCGGCGAGGAGGATTCAGGCTCCGAGCAGTCGCAGTCGGAAGATGCCGAAGCCTCTGCCGACGAGGAAGAGTCGGCCGAAACAGAGGCGACCGACGCCACCTCGGACGACCTGTCCGACGAGGACGATTCCGACGCCGAGACGCCGGGCGAGGCCAAGCGCAACGACAACCCGTTCCTCAACCTCCCGAAAGAAATCGACTACAAGGTCTTCACCACCGCCTTCGATGAGACGGTGGGGGCGGAAGAGCTGTGCGAGGAAGAGGAACTCGACCGGCTGCGCGCCTTCCTCGACAAGCAGCTCGCCAACCTTTCAGGCGTCGTCGGGCGGCTGGCCAACCGGCTGCAGCGCCGGCTGATGGCGCAGCAGAACCGCTCCTGGGATTTCGACCTCGAGGAAGGCTATCTCGATCCGGCGCGCCTGGTGCGCGTGGTGATCGACCCGATGCAGCCGCTGTCCTTCAAGCAGGAGCGCGACACCAAGTTCCGCGACACCGTGGTGTCGCTGGTGCTCGACAATTCGGGCTCTATGCGCGGGCGTCCGATCACGGTCGCCGCGACCTGCGCCGACATCCTGGCCCGCACGCTGGAGCGCTGCGGCGTTTCGGTGGAGATCCTCGGCTTCACCACCCGCGCCTGGAAAGGCGGGCAAGCGCGCGAGAAATGGCTGAAGGACGGCAAGCCGCCGAATCCCGGCCGGCTCAACGACCTGCGCCACATCATCTACAAATCCGCCGACCATCCCTGGCGGCGCTCTCGGCGCAATCTCGGTCTGATGATGCGCGAGGGCCTGCTCAAGGAAAACATCGACGGCGAGGCGCTGCTTTGGGCGCACAACCGGCTGATCGGCCGGCCCGAGCAACGCAAGATCCTGATGATGATCTCGGACGGCGCGCCGGTCGACGATTCCACGCTCTCGGTCAATCCGGGCAACTATCTGGAGCGGCATCTGCGGGCGGTCATCGAGCTGATCGAAACGCGCTCGCCGGTCGAGCTTTTGGCGATCGGCATCGGCCACGACGTCACGCGCTACTATCGCCGCGCCGTCACCATCGTCGATGCCGAGGAGCTCGCCGGCGCCATGACCGAGCAGCTTGCCTCGCTGTTCGGCGAGGAAAGCGCGCGCGACACGCGGCGCGGCGGCTTGCGGCGCGCCGGATGATCTTTTCGGGGCGGCGTGCGCGGCGGATGCTTTTCGCCTGCATGCTGACCTGCGCCTCGCCGGTCATCGCCGCCCCGGGAACTCCCGTCGAGACGGTCGAGATTTCGGCGCGGCCGATCAGCCAGTTCCATGTCGGCCATGACGAGACGCGGTTCGGGCCGCTCGAATTCGTCGGCGGGCTGGAGATGACCTCGCCGGCGCGCGATTTCGGCGCGCTGTCGGCCTTTCGCTTCCTGAAGCCGGGCGGCGATTTCATCGGTGTGGCCGACACCGGCTTCTGGTTCTTCGGCACGATCACGCATGACGCCGGCAAGCGACCGTCGGGTGTTTCGAATTTCCGCATGCAGCAGATGGTCGACGCCTCGGGCCGCCCGATCGACCGCAAATGGGAGGTCGATGCGGAAGGGCTCGCGGTCAAGGACGGCATCGCCACCGTCGGCTTCGAGYGCGACCAGCGCGTCGCCCAGTTCAAGATCGATCCCGACAATATGAAAGCCCCGGTCAGGCAGCTCGATTACCTGGTCCCCGCTGAGGAGCTGCGCCAGAACCGCGGTTTCGAGACCGTTGCCCACGCCGATCCTTATGGGCAGCACGAGGGCGGCCTGGTCGTGGTCTCGGAGAGGAGCCTCGACACATCAGGCAATGTCTATGCAGCCGTCATCGAGGGGCCGCATAAGGGCGTCTTCACCATCAGGCGCGACGGCGGTTTCGACATAACCGACGGCGCCTTCCTGCCGGACGGCGATCTGCTGCTCCTGGAGCGCAGCTTCTCGATCGCCCGCGGGGTGAAGATGCGGCTGCGGCGCATCTATGGCGAAAGCGTCGAGAAGGGCGCGGTCGCCGACGGACCGGTGCTGATGGAAGCCGACATGGGCTACCAGATCGACAATATGGAAGGGCTGGACGTCTGGACCCGCGACGACGGCGCGCTGATGGTGTCGCTGGTGTCGGACGACAACCATTCGATCCTGCAGCGCAACCTCTATCTGGAATTCATCCTGCACCAGGACTAAGCAGACCGGCCGGCATGGGTTCAGCCGTGCCGGTGGGCGCCAGCGGCCGAGACTAGAGCGTTTCACCGTTTCACGGAAACGGCGAACCGCTCTATCCCTTTGTTTTTACGCAATTCCGGGCGGAAAACCGCTCACACTTTTCCTGGAATTGCTCTACCGGCCGACGTGGCGGACTTCGTTCATCACGAAATTGGCCGCGCGCTTGCTCCGGTTGCGGATCTTGAGCGTCGCGGTGTTGTCCACGAAATAGGTGTGAAGGATGCTGTCGCGGGTGCGGACTTCCGGTCCGACGGTGTCGACCGCATGCCAGGTGTCGGTGCCGACCGCAAAGGCGTAGYCCGTATTCGGGGAAAACGACATCCGGTGCGAATTCTCGAAACGTCCGTCCGGCTTGCGCTCGGCGAAGCGGGTGCCGATGTGGTTGATCGAGTCGTCCTCGGGCAAATAGAACTGAACCGTGATGCCCTTCCATTTCGTGTCGGTGTGGAAGCCGATCTTGTAGCCGGCCACGTCGCGCGTCAGCATCGGCACCGGATACATGCCGACCTTCATGAAGTCCGCGCCGAACCGGCGCTCCAGGCCCGGGGCAAGGCGGCGCATGAATGCGTCCTTCAGTTCCGGCGCATGCAACGCCTTGCCGACCAGGGCCCAGACGGCACGTTTCTCGTCAGGCAGATGGCGGATATATTCGGGGTAGAGGTCGATCTTGATCCGCGTCGCGGTTCCGTCCGCCTTGATATTCACATTGTTGCGCCCCTTGAGCGCACGATACTCGCGCGCCTCGGGCATGGCGGCGCGCATGCGCCGATAAAGGTCCGCCGGGAAAACGTCGGTCATTTCCAGATGCCAGAAAGGCGTTTCCACAAAGGCGGCGCGGTTCACGGCATCCACCATGTGCGAGACAACATGCTGCAGCGTTTGTGTGGCTGATGCTGGCGCCACCGCGCCGTCTATGGCCGACATGGATATCCTCTCCCCAATCCAAAGAACCCCGAATCCAAATTTCTTGAATAGATATATCGCTGGCCGCGCGGAATGCTAACCAAAGCACAGGCTGGATTGCAATGATCCACGGGACTGGCTTCAATCGCGGTTTTCTAAATCACGAGATGACGTTGCATCGGCGCAAAACCAGCACGTTGCGAGGGGCGCTGTCGACGATGCTGATATGGCCGCGGGCCGATATTCAGCGGACCTTGTAGATCTCGATCGGCTTTCCCGCGGTAGACTGGTCCAATTCGAGCCATGTCGGCAGGTCGCCCCGCAGCAACGCCGCGGCAAGGCCATTCGGCGCGTCCAGGCCCAGCGATATCTCTTCCGTGTTGCCGCGGCAGATCGCGATCAGCCCGACATGCTCGCGCTCGATGACGGCGCGGGCGGCGTCCGGGCCCCCCATGAACGCGTCGAGCATCGCCAGATTGCCGCCGACATTGCGGTGATAAGGGCCGGCCAGCGCCCGGTGGTGGGTGAACACCAATATTCCCGAGCCGAGATTGGACGAGGCAAGCACCGTCGTCGCCGGCATGGCGGCAAGATCGCGGAAGTCGCCGGGTTTGCCGCAAGTCACGGCATGGTCGGGATCGGAATTGATCCGCTGCGGCGCCTTCTGGACCATGGATTGCGCCGCCACCGCGACCCCGGCCCAGGTCGCATTGAGCGAGACCAGCCACGCCATGACGATGCCGGCGGAAAGGCGCCATGAGGGTGCCGTGTCCGCCCGCAGGCGGGTTTTCGCGATCCAGGCCGAGAGCGGCAGCACGGCGAAGGCGACGGAGAAGGTCGAGCCGCGCACCTGCCAGAGGCTGACGACAAAGGCGACGACAAGCAGGATGGCGGCGAGAATTTCCTCGCGGCGCAGGCCACGGCTCCGCAACTGAAAGCCGATCAGCAGGATCGCGATGAAGGGCGTCACGTAGCGCGCCGCCATCAGCTTCGGCTGGTGGATGGCGACGCTCCAGAAGGGCTGCGCTTCAACCACGTCGGCCAGCCAATAGGTGCGGATGCGCTCGTCCATGTCCGCATAGGGCGAGGACAGGCATTGCGGGAAGAACACAATCACGGCGGCCGCGATCACCGCTGCAAGCGCCAGCATCGAAACCAGCCGCGCCCGAACTGTCGAGGCGGTCAATGCAGTGGCGATCGCGAGACCGAAGCCGGAAAGCGCCGCAACCCCGAACTGGAAGGATGAGAAGGCGTCGCATTGGGCCACGCCCCAGTCGGCCGGCCGGACGGTCGCCACGAAGACCAGGGAGGCGATGCCGGCAAACCCAAGGCCAAAACCCCACGCCGTGATGCGCTCCTTGCCGTCGAGGATGAACAGGACCGCGGCGCAGATGCCGAGCACCGCCACATAGGGAGCGGTCTCCATGCCGACAGCTAGCGTAAGGCCCGCRCAAATGCCTGACAGAAGGGCAGCAGGCCGCCAGGAGGGCGCCTCCATCAGAAACCAAAGACTGGCCGCCGTCAGCAGCAGCTGGACATTGTGGTGATCGATCACGCCCGGGCTGTAGATCACCAGGAAGAAGAGCCCCGCCGTCGACAGGATGACCGCCGGCATCGCGACGTTCGTGGCGGCGAAGCGCTGCGAGGCGCGCATCAGCACGAATATGGTCAACCCGTAGAGCAGGGTCGGCCAGATGATCTGCGCAGCGCGTTCGGCGGTGGCGGGGCTGGCGCCCAGCGCATCGAAGGCCATGATGATCAGCGCGAGTGGCGTGTCGATCAGCCGCGACCAGTGCATGACGAAGCCGCCCGAGGTGCCCATCCTGTATTGATGGAGATCGAACCAGCTTTGGCCGCCGAGCAGGTCGCGGACCTCGACCAGCCGCAGCATGCTGTCATTGTCGGCGCCATAATTCGCAAGCGTGGGGAAGCCGGAAACGGCATTGATCGTCAGCGCCACCAGCGTGGCGCACAACGCGAGCACGAGATCGTTTTTCCAACCGGTGCCTTGCACGGTCATGCTGGTTGCTATGCCTTAGAGCAATTCCAGGAAAAGTGTGACACGGTTTTCCGTCAGGAATTGCGTCAAAACAAAGAGATAGGGTGGTTCGCCGCTTCCGTGAAACGGCGAACCACTCTGGAGATTTTTCGCCATCCTGCATCATCGGCCGTAACAAAGCGTAAAGCCGCCGCGGCTGTGGCTGAAAGCGTCAGGGCCGGTTGGTCGCAACCCAGATGACGTGGCGGGCGCCGCGCTTGCCGTTGGCCCGGGTGTTGATCTCCTCGACCGAGAAGCCGGCCTGCTTCAGCCGCCGGGTGAAGCCGCTGTCCGGCCCTTGCGACCAGACCGCCAGGACGCCGCCGGGCGTCAGGGCGGCGCGCGCGGCCGCGAGACCGGCCGCGCCATAGAGCGTGTCATTGCCCTTGTAGACGATGCCTTCGGGGCCGTTGTCGACGTCGAGCAGGATGGCGTCCCAGGCGCCTTTGTCTGCCCTTATCAGTTGGCCGACATCGACTTCCTGAATCGTGACGCGGGGGTCGTCGAGGCAGCCGTCGAAGATTTTAGCCATCGGGCCGCGCGCCCAGGCGACGACAGCAGGGACAAGTTCGGCGACGGTGACGGCGGCGTCGCGATCGACCGCGGCGAGGGCGGCTCGCAAGGTGAAGCCCATGCCGAGCCCGCCAATGAGGAGCCTCGGCCGCTTGCGGCCGGCGATCCGCTCGCAGGAAAGCCTGGCGAGAGCCTCCTCGGAGCCGCTGAGGCGACTGTTCATCAGCTCGTTGGCGCCGAGCATGATGGAGAATTCATCGCCGCGCTGCTTCAGGCGTAGTTCCTGGCCGCCATCGGGCGTGCGGGCGGAATCAAGCTGAACCCAGGGGATCATGCTCTCTCTTTTTGTTTGAGCATGATCTTTTCCAAAAACCGGATCCCACTTTTTGGGATCATGCTCTCTCTTTCCGTTTGGAGCATGATCTTTTCCAAAAACCGAGTCCCACTTTTTGGGATCATGCTCCGGCCGCGACCGCCGGCTGGCTCCAGCGCGCGGCGAGCAGCCGGTAGGGGATCAGCGCCACGACGGCGATGATCAGCTTGACCGAAAGGTCGCCGAGCGCCCAGGACACCCAGCGCATCGTCTCGACCGGCAGTATGCCCATCAGCGGCGCGGTCTCCAGCGCAAAGCTGTCATTAGGGCCGGCAAAAGCGAAGGCGGCGGAAAAGGCGACGCCGAAGAAGACGATGGTGTCGAACACCGAGCCGACCAGCGTGCCGACGATCGGGGCCCGCCACCAGCTCTGCCGGCGCAGCCGGTTGAAGACGGTGACATCGAGCAATTGCGCGGTGAGGAAGGCGGCGCCGGAAGCGGCGGCGATGCGCACCAGCCGGTCGGCGGCGGTCTCGAACGCGATCAGGCCGTGGCGGAAGAGGAAGGGCGGGATCAGGATCGAGCAGGTCACCGCCGTCATGAAGCCGACGAACACCACCTTGCGCGCCACGGCCGGGCCATAGCGGCGGTTGGCGAGGTCGGTGACCAGGAAGGAGAAAGGATAGGTGAAGGCGCCCCAGGTCAGCACGTCGGCGAGCGCCAGGCCGCCGATCTCGCCCTGCATCGGGAACTGCACGAGAATATTCGACGCCACGACGACAAGCGCCATGGCGGCCACGAAGGGCAGGTATCGCGTCAGGAAGTTCATTTTTTTATCCTGGGTAATGGAACCAGCGGAGCGTCATGCCGACGCTCGCTCTTATTCCGAGCACCGGTCTGGCCGGTGCTCGAGGCGGTCGTCCCCCGCCTGAAAGCTGCTTTAAGCCGCCGACTGCTCGGCCAGCTTCTTGGCGATCTGCTTCTTGAGCAGGCGCGCGCGCTGCGACAGTTCCTTGACGTCGGCCTTGACCAGGAAGGCGTCGAGGCCGCCGCGGTGCTCGACCGAACGCAGGGCGTTGGCCGAAATGCGCAGGCGAACGTTCTGGTTCAGCGCTTCGGAAATCAGCGTCACATTGACCAGGTTCGGCAGGAAGCGACGCTTGGTCTTGTTGTTGGCGTGGCTCACATTGTTGCCGGTCTGAACTGCCTTGGCAGTGAGTTCGCAGGTGCGGGACATTTGTCTAACCTTCAGTTTCTAAACCTGCCAAACCATTCTGCCCGCGCCAGGCGGCGCGCGGTCTCGGTCAGGCGGCCTTTGGAAAAGTTGGCGTTCCATAGTGGCATTTCACCATTGCGTCAAGCTCCGGCGCATCGCCGGCTGTCGGCCGCGCTCCATATAAAGGCCGGATTTCAAACTATAAGCCGTTCGCGAAGGGATATGCCAGGCTGGATCCTTTGCGTTCCGGCCGAACCGCCAGGGATTCGTCAGCCGCCATGGTCCGCTCGACTCACGCATTCGCCACCCTGCTTGCCCTTGCCGTGCCGGCAACAAGCTTCGCCGCCGCGCCGCCGCAATCCTTCAAGGGCGAATATACGGTGTCCTATCTCGGCCTTTCGATCGCCAGGGCGACTTTTTCCAGCCGCTACGAGGGCGATACCTACGCCATCAACGGCACCGTCTCCGCCGCCGGGCTCGGCAGGCTGTTCGACGATACGAAAGGCACGATTTCGTCGAAAGGCACCATTTCCGACAAGCGGATGACGCCGCAGGTGTTCAGGGCCGATTATACGTCCGGCAAGAAGGCCTCGATGGTCGACATACGCTTCAGCAATGGGGCAGTCACCTCCACGCAAGTCATTCCCGCGCCGAAGAAGCGCGATCCGAAGAACTGGGTGCCGATCGGCGACGGAGACCTGAAATCGGTGCTCGATCCGATGGCGGCGACCGTCATCCATGCCGACAGCCTGGACAAGGTCTGCGGGCGCACGGTCAAATTCTATGACGGCGAGATGCGCGCCGACCTGACCTTGACCTATGCGTCCAAGGGTTCGATCTCGGTGCCGGGCTACAAGGGCGACACGGTGACCTGCAAGATGGGCTTCGAGCCGGTGGCGGGCTATCGCAAGGGCCGCAAGGCGCTGAACTTCCTCAAGAACAAGAGTCGCATGCTGGTGACGTTTGCACCGGTCGGCCAATCCGGCGTATATGCGCCGATCCGCGCCACGGTCGGGACCCAGATCGGTCCATTGACCATCAGCGCCGGACGGTTCGAAGCGGTGAATTAGGTCAGGCGCCACCTCGCGCCGGCGGGGGAGATATGGCGCGCGCAACACTGATCGGGTTTTCGGCGGTCGCCATGTGGGCGCTGCTGGCGCTGCTCACCAATGCCTCGGGCCAGGTGCCGCCGTTCCTGCTGTCGGCCATCACCTTCGCCATCGGCACCTGCGTCGGGCTCGCCGCCCGACTGGTGATGCCGGCCGCCGACAGAAATCTGAAGATCCCTCGCCAAGTCTGGGTGATCGGCATAGCCGGCCTGTTCGGCTATCATTTCTTCTACTTCACGGCGCTGCGCAACGCGCCGGCGGTCGAGGCGAGCCTGATCGCCTATCTGTGGCCGCTGCTGATCGTGCTCGGCTCGGCGCTGATGCCGGGCGAGCGGCTCGCCTGGAACCATGTCGTCGGCGCGCTGCTCGGCCTTGCCGGCACGGTCCTGATCGTCACCAAGGGCGGCGGGCTGGCCTTCGACGCGCGTTACGCCTTCGGCTACGCGATGGCCGCCGTCTGCGCGCTTGTGTGGTCGTCCTATTCACTTCTGTCGCGGCGCTTCCCCTCGGTGCCGACCTCGATCGTCACCTGGTTCTGCGCGGCGACGTCGGTGCTGTCGCTGGTCTGCCATTTTCTGCTTGAGAAGACGGTGCTGCCGGACGGCCCCGGACAGTGGCTGGCCGTCGTGGGGCTCGGCCTGATGCCGGTGGGTGCTGCCTTCTATGCCTGGGACATCGGCGTCAAGCGCGGCAACATCCAGGTGCTAGGCGCCGCGAGCTATGCGGCGCCGCTGTTGTCGACGCTGGTGCTGATCGCTGCCGGCGTCGCCGAGCCGTCGTTGCGCATTCTCGCGGCCTGCGTGCTCATCACGGGGGGCGCCGCGCTCGCGGCAAAGTCGTTGCTGATGCGCAAGCCGGCGRCCAAAGAGGTCAACGCATGATGCCGTTCCCGGGCGGCATCGAGGCCAACGCCAACGCGACGCTTTTGTTTTCCTTTGTCGCGGCCGTGATCTACGCCTTTGCGCTCGACATGCCGCCGAAATGGACGCGCACGGCGGCGAAGACGCTTGCCGTGGCCTTGCTGGCCGTGCTTGCCGCCATGCAGGGCGGCCCGTTGCTGCTCGTCGCGGCGCTGGCACTCAGCGCGGCCGGCGATGCCTTTCTGTCGCGCGACGGCGAAAAGGCCTTTCTAGGCGGGCTGGCGAGCTTTCTCGCCGGCCACATCGCCTATGTCGCGCTGTTCGCGCAGGCAGGCGGCGGGCTCCAACTGCTGAGCGCCGAGTTCTGGCGGGACGCGATTGCTCTCGCCATGGCCGTGTTCAGCATCGTCATGCTTGCCGCGCTCTGGCGCCGCGTCGGCCCGCAACTGCGCATCCCGGTCGCGGTCTATGTCGCGGCCATCCTCGCTATGGGCATTTCGGCGCTCACCACGGACAAGGTCTGGGTGATTGCCGGCGCGGTGCTCTTCATCGCTTCGGACGGGCTCCTGGCAACCGAGCGCTTCCTGCTCGCGGCGATCTCGCCGCATCGCGTCTGGATGCGCCATGCGGTCTGGGTGCTTTACTATGCCGCCCAGCTGGCCATCACGCTGGGATTTCTTCTTCTCAGTTAGGCGATTTTCGGCTGCCAGCCCGGTTGGGCAAGCTCGAAGGCGGCGAAATCGAAGCCCGGCGCCACGGTGCAGCCGACCAGCGTCCATTCGCCGAGGCTGCGCGCCGATTGCCACCAGCCGGCCGGCACGACGATCTGCGGCCGCTCGCCGGCGGCGAGGGCCGTGCCCAGCACCTGCTCGATGACGGCGCCGGCGCCTTCCTCATGCATCGACACCGCCAGCGGCGCGCCGGCATAAAAGTGCCAGACCTCGGCCGCGTCCCTCACCCGGTGCCAGGCCGAGAGCTGGCCTTGCTCAAGCAGGAAATAGATCGCGGTCGAATGCCCGCGCGGGCCGCCCGCGGCGTCGCGAAAGGTCTCGGCATACCAGCCGCCTTCGGGATGCGGCTTTAAGCCTAGCGTTGCGATGATCTCGGCGGCGCTGGTGGTCATTCAAGCAGGCTCAAAAATTATCCTTGCGCTTGCGGATCTCGGCGAACACCTCGGCGTCCGAGGCTCTCTCCATGCCAAGATGCTTGCGGATCGACGGGTCATGCCCGCGCAGGAACGGGTTGGTCGACAATTCCTCGCCAATGGTCGTCGGCAGCGTCGGCTTGTTGGCGGCGCGCAGCGCTTCGATCCTGGCCGCGCGCTGCTTCAGCAGCGGATTGCCGGGGTCGACCGTCACCGCGAAGCGGGCATTGGCCAAAGTGTATTCGTGGCCGCAATAGATGGCGGTTTGCGCCGGCAGCGCCGCCAGCTTCTTCAGCGAGTCATACATCACCGGCGGCTTGCATTCGAACAGCCGGCCACAACCCAGCGCAAACAGCGTGTCGGCGGTGAAGGCCACCTTCGAGGCCGGCAGATGGTAGGAGACATGGCCGGCGGTATGACCGGGCGTCTCGATGACCTCGATCCTCTCCTCGCCGAGTCGCACGACCGAGCCTTGCTTCACGGTTTCGTCGATGCCGGGGATTTTCGCCTTCTCGGCCTCCGGGCCGACGATGCGCAATTTGAAGCGCTCCTTGAGCGCCAGATTGGCTTCGACATGATCGGCATGATGATGCGTGGTGAGGATCAATGTCGGCGGCCAGCCGGTGCGCTTGATCGCCGCCAGGATCGGCGCCTCTTCCGGCGCGTCGATGATCGCCGTCTCGCCGCTTTCCGGATCGTGGACCAGCACGCCGAAATTGTCGGTGCGGCACATGAACTGCTCGATTTCGACCGGCATCGCGTGTCTCCCTTTGTCGTCGCAGACATAGGGCGGGCGGGCGCCGATGTCATCCGGGTTTGTTGAACCTGGCGCGTTTGTCGACCGGGCGCCTTTGTTGAACTTGACAGGCTTCGCAGCTACCGTCCCGCGCATGCATTCGGATATTGTGGATCTGCGCTCCTTCTACTCGTCCACGCTCGGCCGCCTGGCCGAGCATTCGATCACCATGGCGTTGTCGTCGATATGGGCAACCGTGCCCAACGAGCGGTTGGTCGGCCTCGGCTACACGCTGCCCTGGCTGGAACGCTTCGGCACCGATGCCGAGCGCGTCTTCGCCTTCATGCCGGCGACGCAGGGCGCCGTGGTGTGGCCGGCGACCGGGCCGGCGGCGACGGCGCTGGTCTTCGACGAGGAACTGCCGCTGGTCGATGCATGCATCGATCGCGTGCTCCTGGTGCACTCTCTCGAACATGCCGAAAACCCGCGCGAGACGCTGAACGAGATCTGGCGCGTGCTGTCGCCAGCCGGCCGTGTGGTCATCGTCGTCCCCAACCGGCGCGGCGTGTGGGCGCGCTTCGAGCACACGCCCTTCGGCAACGGCCGACCGTTCTCGCGCGGCCAGCTGACCGAATTGCTGCGCGAGGCGAATTTTACGCCCGCGTCCTGGTCTGACGCGCTGTTTTTCCCTCCATCGCCGCGGCGTTTCATGATGCGGTTCCACAATGTGTTGGAGAAGGCCGGCCGGCGGTTCTGGCCGATCTTTTCCGGCGTCATCGTCGTCGAGGCGCAGAAGCGGCTCTATCAGGGCGTGCCCGTCGTGCAACGCGCCTCGCGTCGCGTCTTCGTGCCGGTCTTCTCGCCGCAAGGCGCGACGAGGCTGGGCCGGCATTCGACTGGCCGCGCGCCTGGCCAAGTGACGCGTTCGTGATCGCCGCCGCGCCTTGCAACGCGCAGCGATCATCACCCTATCTGAGGCGTGCCGGATCCGAGCATGCTTGCTTGGCGCGGCCATCATGACCGCCGCGGAAACCAGGAAGATCCTTCATGGACGACCAGACCGATAAAAACCCGGGCCCGCAAAAACCCGCCGTCTCGGTCGAGGCAAGCAGCCTCGCCGACCAGGTGGCGACGATCAAGCTGGGGATAAAAACCTCGCCGGTGCGCGGGCAACTAGCCTGGGTCTCCATTGGCATCGTGGCGGTCATCGTCGCCACCGCGATCGGGCAGGTCCTGCTCAACCGCTGGAACCAGCCTTTCTATGACGCGCTGGCCCGGCGCGACATGGCCGACTTCCTGCACCAGCTTCTGGTCTTTGCGATGATCGCCGGCGGACTTCTGGTGCTCAACATCGGCCAGACCTGGCTCAATCAGATGATCCGTCTGAGGCTGCGCGAGGCGCTGACGCTCGATCTGATCGATCAATGGATGCGCCCGGCGCGGGCCTTCCGGCTGGCCAATGCCGGCGCCATCGGCGTCAATCCCGACCAGCGCATGCAGCAGGATGCCGCTCATCTGTCGGATCTGTCGACGGATCTCGGCGTCGGCCTGCTGCAGTCCTTCATCCTGCTCGTCTCCTTCATCGGAGTGCTGTGGGAGCTGTCTTCGGGCTTCGTCTTCCACATCGGCGGCTATTCACTGGCGATACCGGGCTACATGGTCTGGGCGGCCTTCCTCTATGCCGGCATCGCCTCGTGGCTGAGCTGGCTGGTCGGGCGTCCGCTTATCGGCCTCAACAGCGAGCGCTATACCCGCGAAGCGGAGCTGCGCTCCTCCATGGTGCGGGTCAACGAAAACGTCGACGCAATCGCGCTCTACCATGGCGAGCCCGACGCCCGGCGCCGCCTGGAGCTCGACCTCGGCACGGTGCTCGGCGCCATGCGGCGCATCTTCACCGCGCAGATCAACCTGGCCTGGGTGACCGACACCTATGGCTGGATAACGGTGGTGGCGCCCATTCTGGTGGCTTCGCCGGTCTATTTTTCCGGCGACATCTCGTTCGGCGGGCTGATGATGGCGGTCGGCGCCTTCAACCAGGTTCATTCGTCCCTGCGCTGGTTCATCAACAATATCGGCAGCATCGCCGACTGGCGCGCGACGCTGATGCGCGTGGCCGATTTCCGCATTGCGCTCACCGAGACCGATGCGCTGCATCACAAGGAAAAACGCATCCAGTTCGTTGAAAACGCCAATGGCAGCCTGACCTTCGACAGGCTCGAGGTGGCTTCGCCGGAAGGCTGCACCAGGCTTGCCCAGACCRATGTCGAAATCCACGCCGGCGAGCGCGTCATGATCACCGGCGAGCCGGGCGCCGGCAAGACATTGTTCTTTCGCGCCATTGCCGGCCTGTGGCCATGGGGAAGCGGCCGGATCGGCCTGCCGGCCGGCGAGACCCCCATCTTCGTGCCCCGCGTGCCCTATTTCCCGGCCGGCACGTTGCGCGAAGTCCTCGACCATCCGAACGGCGAGGCCCCGGCGAGCGATGCCGAGATCGCGGCGATGCTTGGCGAGGTCGGCCTCGATCGGCTGGCAACCGCCCTCGACCACCCCGGGCGGTGGGAACGTGAGCTCGGCGATGACGAACAACGGGTGCTGGCTTTCGCCAGGCTCGCCTTGCGCAAGCCGAAATGGGTAATCATGGACGAAGCGCTCGATGCGTTCGACGGCCCGACGCTGCGACGGGTGCTGGCCATGCTGCAGAAGCGTCTGCCCGAAACAGCGATCATCAATATCGGGCGCGGTCARCACAACACCCAGTTTTTTCCGCGCTCGCTGAACATCGTCAAGGATTCCGGCGCGCCGGCGCTGAAACCCGCGCGCGTCAGGGCCGGCGCGATCGAACCGCCACCTGCGGCGCCGCGCCGCAAGAAGGAATCCACTGAAGCTTAAAGCGCGGCGCGATCTTTCAGATCCGGGCCATGCGCTTTAGGTTTTTGATTTTACGCATGTCTTCATCCCGAAACCGGTTCCCACTTTCGGGAGACATGCTTTAGAAGGCGGTCAAACCGCCCGGGCGCCGTATTTGGCGCGGAACTCGTCGTAGCAATCGCGCCGCCAGCGGCGGCCGACGACATAGCCGCGCAAGAGCTGCGGCAGCGAATAGCCGAGCGCCTTGGACGAGCGATTTGCGAGGTAGCCGGAAAAGGCCTGCTGCAGCCGGCCCTTCAACGTGTCGGCGATGATCTGGCGAGCGATCATATAGGGCGGGACATCGGGATAGCGGTCGGCGATGTAAGGGTGCTTGTCGATCAGGTTGGCATAGGCCGCGACATAGCCGTCGCGCCGGCCGGAGATCGAGTTCTCCGAATTGTACTTCTTCCAGTCTATGTCCTCGGACAGCAGGGCGCCGCTGCGGCGGGCGAAACGCAGCAGAAGCTCGCGATCCTGCATGCGCGTGATGTCGCTGTCGTAGCCGCCGATCGCGAGCAGCGATTCGTGCCTCGCGGTGATCGCCGAGCCGGCGATGAAGATAGTCTGCGAGACCAGAGCGCGCTGCAGCGTGCTTTTGTCCAGAAAGGCCGCGCGGTTGATGCATTTGGTGCTGCGGCTGCCCTTGAGCGAGACGAACGAACTGATGAGCACTTCGAGCGAAGGGTTCTGGTCGAAGCGCGCCAGCGTCCGCTCCAGCCGGTCCGGCAGATAGACGTCGTCCGAATCGAGGAACGTAACCACCGGCGCCCGCGCGCGCTCGATGCCCGCATTGCGCGCGGCGTTGGCGCCGCGCCATTTGGCGCCGACATAAATCAGCCTCGGGTCGCGGATTTCGGCGAGCGCGGCGGCCGTCCCGTCGGTCGAACCGTCGTCGACGACAATATGCTCGAATCGGGTAAGTGTCTGCGCCAGAACGCTTTCCACCGCGCGCACGACCTGGCTGCGCCGATTGTGGGTCGGCGTGATCACTGAGATCAGCGGAACATCCTGGCTCGACATCGGGCTGCCACCACCGGTCGAATCTAGCATTTGTCGGATGGGTCTGATGGCTATCTTCGCGTCCACCTTTGATTTGCGGCCGACGCTACAAAAAAGCCACCTTTGTGTCACGCCAGGCCAGCCGAGAAATCCCGAAACCGGCGGCTTTTCCGCAACATTGCGGTTTGATGGCAACACAATTGGCTTCTCCGTTGACTTGACGGTCCGTCAGCAAGGGGCGAGGAACGGCTTGTCCCGATGACGTCCGAGGTAATCGACCGAACTACCTGGTTCCCGCATGGTGATCTCCGCGAGGCCGGCCGATCGGCTTCGATCCATCAAGGAGCAGACCATGACCGCTTACGCAGCTGCCCATATGCGCCAAGTCACGCCGGGTCCCTGGATCGTCGAGTATCTTGAGAAGATAGATGCCACGCTGGCGCCGTTCGGCGGGCGTTTCATCGTCCATGGCGGCGATGTCGAGGTTGTCGAGAACAGCTGGCCCGGACACCTGATCGTCATCGAGTTCCCGGACAGGCAGCATGCGCGGGACTGGTACAATTCGCCGGCCTATCAGGCGATCCTTTCGCTGCGCACCGGGAATTCGTTGTCCGACGTGATCTTCGTCGACGGCGTCGAGCATCCGCACAAGGCTACGGATGTACTTGGCTAGCAGAAACGGCGCCCATGTCCCGCGCAGGAAATCGGCGGGTCCTTCTGCGGTTCCGGAACTGGACTGAAAGCTAGGGCAGGCCGGCGAGCCAATCGTTACACGCTTTTGTCGAAATTGCTCTAACTATGCCCGACATAAGCGGGCACGATTTCGTCCTCATCACGAACGAGCCCGGCAGCCAGGCTGAAATGGCCAAAAAACGCCAGCGTGTAAAACGCCAGGCCGACCGCTAGCGAAAACGGGATTTGCCAAAGCGGCATACCCGTTCTCGGCGCATGGCTTATGACGCGTCGTATCGTGCGCCACGACATGGTTCCCCAGCGGCTAAACGACTTGACAACTCGCTGGGCGCGGGTGGGGGAATGGAGCTCGACGAACTTTCTGTCGGCATCCCTGCCCGTCACCAGCGCGCGCCAATAGAAGAAGCGCCAGCCGCGTGGCGAGTAGTGGTGAACGCGCGCGTCCACATTGACTATTTTGTGGCCTTCGCTCCAAAGCTGATGCATCAGCAGCGTGCACGAGACCTTAAAGCCGTTCTGTGGTGGAAATGGGTGGCTGGATATCCAGTCGTGGCGGAAGGCGACGTTGTTGGCATTGATAGCACGCTTCGAGGCGAACCTCCTGTCTCCCTCGGCCATGGGGAAGAACCAGATCAACGCGAAGGTTCGCGAAAAGAAGTCGTCATATGAAAGATAGGTGTGCCCATTCACACAGATGGTTTCAGGTTGGTCGATGAAGGGTTTCAGCAACGTTGAGAGCCAGTTCCTTTCCGGAACCGTGTCAGAATCCAGAAAAACAAGAATGCTTCCTTCGCTCGAAGGGATCCCGTTGTTCTTGAGGTCGTAGTATCTGCCGCCGGGACATGCTGCGAATGCCAGGTCAGCAACCTGCTCCAATTGTGGGGCTTCGGCTCCGATATGGCTTCGCAGCGAGACTGCGTCAGTCTCGAGGCCGCCATGCGAGATAATGACCTTCGGTCGCGCAAATCCGGTAGCGGAAACGTCGGCGATCTCACGCGCCAAGGCTTCCAACCCAAGGCCGATCTCGTCCCAGTCGATGGATTTGGCATTCTCCATCTCTATGACGATAGAATAGGTGGGGCGCTCCGCCATCGCGAGACAACCAGTTGATCAACTAGGGCTATAGCCCTGACGGCATGCTGTCAAACGATCGAGATGCAGTTCTACGCTACGAAATTGTTAAATGATCTATTTCCTTGTTCGGTATTCGAAGCTGGACGGGTCGGCATTTTCGGACAGGAAACGCTTTCGCCATTCTTCATTGAGTGCGTCGCGCTGGATTTCGAGACCTGACTGGAGCTCTGGGCCCCAGTTKGGCTCTACATCCACTAGCTGCGCCAGTTTCGTTAGGCTCCCCGCCGGATCACGCTGAACCTGCTCGTAGGTCAGGGAGAGGAAAGACAGGCCGTTCTTGGCGAACCAACCGCCCCATGCCGCGTTCTCCATCAAAAGTTTTTCCAGAGACTCTGCAATTGCCTGGCCGTTATAGCGTGGCGGTACATGACTGATTTCGGTGGATCGGAATTTGCGGGTTTGACGCGCACGTGCCCATGAGATCGCCTGGCCGAGCAGATCGTCACGGGTCAAGCGCACATAGCTCAAATTAGGAAGGCTCGCTGGCAAATTCACCTTCTTGGCAAGTTGTTTGAACTGACTCGCAAAGAGCTTGATCGCATAGACTCCGGTAGAGGATCGCCCTTCCGTCAGCGCACGCAAAAGCTGTGTGCGGGGATCTCGCGGGTAACCCGGTAACTCCAGCAGGCGTCGCCCGCCAAACCATTCCAACGGATGGCCCAGCCCGGCGGAAGCCATCAATCCCGCGAGATGATTGCTGCCGCTGCGCGGTGACGTGCAGACGAGAATTCCCGCCCGTAGCTCGGGCAGAATGTTTGGTGGGATCTTCACCACAGCCGGTGACTGACGAAAGAAACGCATTCCCGTCATCGCTTCAACAAAAACACCGCCTGCTGGCCGAAGAAGTTCCAGAACCACCAGGGCATCGACAGGCCGATCTTCTGGCCGTTGGCGTCGAGCGCGGTCGCTTTCTCGACAGTCGCGCCAAGCTCGTCGCACAGGTTGACGAAGTCGCGGATGGTGCAGAAGTGGATGTTGGGCGTGTCGTACCAGGAATAGGGCAGGTCCTTGGTGACCGGCATCCTGCCCTTGATCAGCAGCGAGAAGCGCACGCGCCAATGGCCGAAATTGGGGAAGGAGACGATGGCGCGGTTGCCGATCCGAAGCAGCTCGTCGAGCACGACCTTCGGGTTGCGCGTCGCCTGCAGCGTCTGCGAGAGCACGACGAAGTCGAAGCCCTTGTCGGCGTAGAATTTCAGATCCGTGTCGGCGTCGCCCTGGATGACCGAGAGCCCGCGCGCCACGCATTCGTTGACGCCGCGCTGCGACAGTTCCAACCCGCGGCCGTCGACCTGCTTGGTTTCCTGCAACAGTTCCAGGAGCAGGCCGTCGCCGGAGCCGACATCGAGCACGCGCGAATTGGCCGGAATAAGATCGGCGACGACCTCCAGATCGACACGCTGGGCGCGATTGACGCTCATGGCCTCGCCTCCTGCATGGCGCATGATCCCGGTCCGAAAGGTCTGCGGCTCTTCGGGGTCATACGCTGAGCCCCCTCGCACGGGCAGCGGAGGCGATGAAGCCGTTGATGGCCGCGAACAGCTCCGGCTCGTCGAGCAGGAAGGCGTCATGGCCGCGATCGGTCTCGATCTCGACGAAGGAGACCGAAGCGCCCGCCGCGTTCAAGGCATGCACGATCGAGCGGCTCTCCTCGGTCGGGAACAGCCAGTCGCTGGTGAAGGAAACCAGGCAGAAGCGCGTCTTGGTGCCGGCGAAGGCATCGGCGAGGCGGCCGCCGTGATCGGCGGCAAGGTCGAAATAGTCCATCGCGCGGGTCAGATAGAGGTAGGAATTGGCGTCGAAGCGGTCGACGAAGGTCATGCCCTGGTGCCGCAGATAGCTCTCGATCTGGAAATCGGCGTCGAAGCCGAAGGTCAACGCCTCCCGATCCTGCAAATTGCGGCCGAACTTGCGGTGGAGCGCTGCTTCCGATAGATAGGTGATGTGGGCGGCCATACGCGCGACGGCCAGCCCCTTTTCCGGGCGCTTGCCAAAATCGAGATATTTGCCGCCATGCCAGTCCGGATCGGCCATGACGGCCTGCCGGCCGACCTCATGGAAGGCGATGTTCTGCGAGGAATGGCGGGCGCCGGTGGCGATCGGCAGGGCGCAGAACACGCGCTCCGGATAGCTTGCGGCCCATTCCAGCACCTGCATGCCACCCATCGAGCCGCCAAGCACGCAAAACAGCTTTTCGATGCCGAAATGATCGATGAGCATCGCCTGCGCGCGCACCATGTCGCGGATGGTGATGATCGGCAGGTCGAGCCCATAAGGCTTGCCGGTCGCCGGATTGATCGAGGCCGGGCCGGTCGAGCCGAGGCAGCCGCCGACGACGTTGGAGCAGATGACGAAGAAGCGGTTGGTATCGATGATCTTGCCGGGACCGATCAGCACCTCCCACCAGCCCGGCTTGCCGGTCACCGGATTGGTGTTGGCGACGTGCTGGTCCCCGGTCAGCGCGTGGCAGACGAGGATGGCGTTGGAGCGCGCATCGTTGAGCGTGCCGTAGGTCTGGTAGGCGATCTGGAAAGGCGAGAGCAGGGTGCCGGCGTCGAGCTTCAGCGGCTTGTCGGGCCCGAACCGCAGCACCGGGCTCGACGGATGGTCGACCTCGTCTTTGGTTCTTGCRGCGCGCTGAGCGGCCATGTCCGTCCTCGATCCTGTGCCGCAGCGGTTTCGTCCCGATGCGGTGTCCGGCCGGCCGCGGACAACAAAAAACCGGCATTGCCGTCGCAAAGCCGGTTACAGGTTGCAAACGGCCCTTTAGCGAGTTGTTTAACGTGGCTGCAAGCCGACCGGCCAAATCACCACGGAAGTCTGGCAGTCCTTCTAGGACCAGCGCCGCGCTTCGTCAACGGGTAGCGCGGCGCTCCAATCAGTTCACCGCACCTTGTCGCAGGTTCTTGCCGGAAGGCCATGCGACGCCTTCGCGGAACCTGCTCAGCGCTTCGATGCGACACCCAGTTCACTGCGCCGCCAGGCCGAAGGCGAAATGCCAACCGATCGCTTGAATTCGCGGCCGAAATGGTAGACGTCGCAAAAGCCGCATGTCTCGGCGATCTCGGCGATCGGCTGGTCGTCCTGCACCAGCAGTGACTGCGCGTGCATCAACCGCTCGCGCATCAGCCACTGATGCGGGCTGGTGCGAAGATGGCGCTGAAACATCCGCCGGGTCTGCGACGGCCCGAGCCCGGTGACGGCCGACAGGGCCGACGCGTTCCATGCAAAGCCGAGCGCCCCGCGCATCGCTTCGATACCGGAGGCGAGCGGTTTCGGCAGGTCGTCGCTGTCCGGTCCCGCCAACGCGCGATCGATCAGGAGCAGGAATTCGGCAACCAGTTGCGAAAGGCGCAGGTCGAGGCTGGCGTCGCGGCGGCGCAGCGCGGCAAACAGGCGCTCGAACCAAGGGACCGGATTTGCTCCCTCGGCGAAGATGGCGCGCGGCGCGCCGTCTCCGAACAGCTTGCGCCGCAGGATGGCGGGCTCCGGCCCGTCCAGCCTGAACCAAAGGACTGTCCAGGGATCCCGGGGATCGGCGGAATGGACGTGCGGCGCCTCGTTCGCCATCCAGACCAGTTGACCAGGCCCGACGTCGATCCTTTGCCCAAGCGTTTCGACATAGCCGGCGCCGGCCAGGCAGTAGAGGATGTCCTGTCCGGGATAGACGGCGCGTTCTATCCGATAATCGGGTCCGGCGGCGACCTTTCCGGCGCGCAGCACGCTGAACGCGGCGCGGGTCCAGGACGGAGCCGGCACATAATGAAAACTCTCGATGACGGACGTTCTTTTTTCCATGCGCGTTTTATACAAAAAATGCGTTCCCTTTGTCCATTTTGTTCCCTGGCGGATGGACTAATTTCTCCTAACGAGCCTGGGAATGCCGGCCGGAAACGGATCGGGACCGGGCCTTCAAAGAGGTTCAGGGGCGCCCCGCCGCATCGCGGGATGCTTTAGGGTTCCAGGGAGAGAATATTGATGCTCGCGATGACCAGACATGAAGCGGAACTTTACGCACGCGACGGCTACATCATTCGCCGTGGCCTGCTGAGCGTCGGTGAAGTCGCCAATTTCCGCGACCACGCCCGCAAGCAGCTCGAAGAGGAGCAGAGCAAGGGCGGCGTGATGTCCAAGGGCGACAAGGAAGGCAAGACCACGCTCTTGAAGATGTGGACCAAGGCCGAGGACGACAAATACGGCCTGCTGGCGCGCGACGAGCGGATGGTCGATCTGGCCGAGGACGCCGTCGGCAAGCCGATCTACCTCTACAGCCACAAGATGACCATGAAGCAGCCTAACGAAGGCGGCGCATGGGAATGGCACCAGGACTTCGGCTACTGGTACAATTACGGCTGTCTGGCGCCGGAAATGATGAGCATCTACRTCGCGCTCGACAAGGCGACGCGTGAAAACGGCTGCCTTCAGGTGCTCAAGGGCACGCACAAGCTCGGCCRCCTCAACCACATCCGCGAAAACGAGCAGACCAATGTCGAGCAGGAGCATCTGGAAGCTGCCCTGAAGCGCTTCGAGCACGTCTATGTCGAGATGGAGGCGGGCGACGCCCTGGTCTTCGACGGCAACCTGCTGCACCGCTCGGACGCCAACCGCTCCGACACGTATCGCTGGGGCTACATCTGCTCCTACAACGCGGTCGAGAACGCGCCCTTCAAGAAGGTGCGCGAATACGGCAACTACGAACAATTGCGCAAGGTGCCTGCCGGGTCTTTCCAGCAGGCCTCCTGAGCAAGCACGACCGGGCACGAGCCCGGCTCTGAGGACATCGACCCGGGCTTGGGCCCAGGCCACGGATCGATGGGAAGATGAAGAACAGCGACGGACGGCTGCAGCCGTTGCGCCGCCGTCGAGGGAGGAATGGGATGGCCGATACGGTCAGGAGCGGCGCGCGCGCGGCAGCCGCAGGCCGGTTTGAATTGTCGCGACTCTTGCGGGTCCGTGAGGCTGGCGTGTTCATCGCGCTGGTCGTGATCTGCTTGTTCCTGACCTTCGCGACCGACGGCTTCCTCACCTCGCTGAACCTCTTGAACATCGGCCGCCAGGTCTCGCTGCTCGGGATCATGGCGGTCGGCATGACGTTCGTGCTGATCTCCGGCGAGGTGGATCTCTCCGTCGGATCGACCTACGCTTTTTCCGGGCTTGCCACCGGCATGCTGATCATCGCTGGCTGGGGGTTGTTGCCGGCACTCGCGGTCGGCCTCTTCACCGGCGTCGTCATCGGCATCATCAACGGCATCCTGTCGACCTACGGCCGCCTGCCCTCGCTCATCGCCACGCTCGGCATGCTCAGCATCGTCCGCGGCGCCGCGCTCATCCTGACCAACGGCCAGCCCGTCACCGTCAATGCGCGCAACGGCGCGCTTCCCGACGTTCTCGAGACCTTCAGCTTCATGGGGCAGGGCTATCTGTTCAGCATCATTCCGATGCAGCTCGTGTTCTTCGCCATCATCGCCGTGCTGGCTTGGCTGGTGCTTTCCTACTCGAATTTCGGTTTCAGGGTGTATGCCGTGGGCGGCAGCGCCAAGGCGGCGCGCGTGTCGGGCATTTCCGTCAACACCGTGAAGATCTGGGCCTTCGTGCTGATGGGGCTGCTGGCCGCCTTCGCCGGTATCCTCAGCCTCGCCTTCCTGCCGAGCGGACAGGCCGGCCGCACCGGCCTCGGGCTGGAGCTCGACGTCATTGCCGCGACCATTGTCGGCGGCGCCTCGCTGTCGGGCGGCGAAGGCACCATCCTTGGGACCATACTCGGCGTGCTGATCATCGGCGTGATGCGCAACGGCCTTGTGCTGATGGGCGTGTCGCCCTTCGTGCAGGAGCTGATGATCGGCCTCGTCATCATCATCGCCGTCGGTATCGACAAATGGACCACGCGACGCGCGGCCTAGAAGCGGATCCAGGTTTCAGGCCGCATCGACCTGATATCTGAATCCGGTTCTAAATCAAGGAGATAGAGCATGATGTCGTCCGAAGGCCGCTGCACACTTTTCGGCATCATATTCTAAGGGCAATCAAGCCAAACAAGAGGGAGGACTATCCATGAAAATCAGACACGTCATTCTCGCGGCGGCGCTCAGTCTGCTGCCGGCGCTCGCGCATGCCGAGGCCAAGCTCGCCGATTTCTCGCTCGCCGAGCGCATCAAGGCCAAGATCGCCGCCGGCCAGCCGCTCGACATCTACGTCTCCTACCATGACGTCTCGAACGAGTTCGCGCCGTTCATGAAGGCCGGCGTCCAGCGCGCGGCCACTTCGGACAAGGTCAACGTGCAGTTCATCGGCCCGGTCGGCGCCGACGCCGACGGCCAGATCAGTGAGATCGAGACGCTGATGGGCAAGATGGACGGCCTGGCGATTTCGTCGGTGTCGACCGACGCGCTGGCGCCGCTGATCGACAAGGTGATCGCCGCCGGCATCCCGGTCGTCACCTTCAACACCGACAATCCCGAAAGCAAGCGCCTGGCTTTCGCCGGCCAGGACCTCGTGCAGTCGGGCCGCGAGGCCGGCAAGCTGATGGCCAAGGTCCTCGGCGGCAAGGGCAAGGTGATGATCACCACCATCGACGCCGCCGCCCAGTGGTCGCTCGACCGTGAGAAAGGCGCGCGCGAGGCGCTGAAGGCCGAGCCCGGCATCGAGGTGGTCAGCACGCTGAACACCGGCACCGATCCGCAGAAGATCTATTCGGCGATCGAGAACGCCATGCTGGCGAACCCGTCGATCTCCGGCGTCCTGTCGCTGGAATGCTGCTCCACTCCCGCCGCCGGCACCTGGGTCGAGCGCAACAAGGCGGCCGACAAGGTGAAGGTGGTCGGCTTCGACCTGCTCGACCAGACCGTGCAGCTCGTGCAGAGCGGCGACGTGCAGGCCACGATCGACCAGGCTCCGGAAAAGCAGGGCTTCGCCGCGGTCGACCTCCTCGTCCAGTTCCTCAAGGGGCAGGCGATCGAGAACCTCGACACCGGCGTCGGCGTCTACACCAAGGAGAACATCGCCGAGGTGGCCAAGAAGTAACAACGCCAGCGTGACGGACCGGCGGGCCGCAGGTTCCGCCGGCCCGTCGAGCCAGCTCGATGACGGCCGCCCCATCCCTCGCAAACATCGTCGAGATCGCCGGAGTAACCAAGCGGTTCCCCGGCGTGCTCGCGCTTGACCGTATCTCCGTCGGCTTCCGGGCCGGCGAGGTTCACGCCGTGATCGGCGAGAACGGCGCCGGCAAGTCGACCCTGATGAACATCCTGGCCGGGGACCTGCGCCCCGACGGCGGCAAGCTGCTGGTCGACGGCCGGGAGGTGAAACTATCCTCTCCGCTCGACAGCCGCGCCCACGGCATCACCGTCGTCTATCAGGAGCTGGCGCTCTGCCCGACGATGAGCGTGGCCGAAAACATCATGATGTCGGACATGGCGGCGTGCTCGGCCGTTTCGCTGCTGCCGCGCGACATGATGCGGCGCAAGGCGCGCGACGCGCTCACCCGGCTCGGCATGGGCGGCCTCGACCCCGACACCAAGGTCGGCCGCCTGTCGGTCGCCGAGATGCAACTGGTCGAGATCGCCGGCGCCATCCGCCAGAACGCCCGCGTGCTCGTGCTGGACGAGCCGAACTCGGCGCTTTCCAAACGCGAAAGCGAAAGGCTGTTCGAGGTCGTCAGGCAGCTTCGCGCCGAGGGCGTGACCGTCATCTACGTATCGCACCATCTGCGCGAGGTGCTGGATATCGCCGACCGCGTCACGGTGATGCGCGACGGCCGCACGATCGTGACGATGGACAATGAGGGCCTGTCCGAGGACCAGCTCATCCGGGCCATGGTCGGCCGCGACCTTGACGCCGCCCTGCAATGGTCGCTTCAGGCCGAACCCAGGCCTGAAGGCGAGGACGCCGTGCTGAAGGTCGAGAACCTCGAGGCGGCGGGGCTGGAGGATGTTTCCTTCAGCGTGCGCGCCGGCGAGATACTCGGCATCGGCGGGCTTCCCGATTCCGGCAAGGACGCGCTTGGCGACGCGCTTTTCGGGCTCTGCGCCCGGCGCGGCAAGGTCACGATCGACGGCAAGGACCTGCGCGGCGCCGATCCRCTCGCCGCGATCCGCCTCGGCATGTCCTTCGTTCCGGCCGACCGGCGCGGTTCCGGCGGCCTTCTGCGGATGAGCGTGGCCGACAATGTCGTCTCCGCCTCGCTGCCGCGCTTTTCGCTGGCCGGCTTCGTGCGGCGCGGCGCGGTGAAACGCGAGGCCCGCGCCCAGGTCGCGCGGCTCGATGCGCGGATTTCACATCTCGGCCAGAAGCTGGGAACGCTTTCGGGCGGCAACCAGCAGAAGATCATCCTCGGCCGCAGTCTCGTCACCAATCCACGCGTGCTGGTGCTGCACGAGCCGACGCGCGGCATCGATGTCGGCGCCAAGGCGGAAATCTACTCGATCCTGCGCGGCATCGCCGGCGAAGGCATGGCGATCGTCATGATCTCCTCGGAGATACCGGAGTTGATCATGAATGCAGAACGCGTGCTTGTGCTGCGCGACGGCCGCGTGTCGGGCGACCTCACCGGCCAGGCTATCAACGAGACGGCGATCCTCGCGCGCGCCATGACATCCTGAAACGGGAATGCGGATGACCAAGCCAAAGATAACCATCGTCGGCAGCTTCGCGGTCGGGCTGACCATGCGGGCGCCCAAGCTGCCGATTTTCGGCGAAACCATGCTCGGCACCGATTTCGACATGGGTCCGGGCGGCAAGGGGTCCAACCAGGCCGTCGCGACGGCGCGCCTGGGCGCGTCGTCGTCGCTGCTCGCCATCCTCGGCACCGACAAGCTCGCCAGCATCGCCACCGACCTCTATGCGGCCGAAGGCGTCGACACCAGCCTTGTGACCACGCGAACGGAGCGGGCGACAGGCGTCGGCTTCATCATCCTCAACGACAAGGGCGAGAACTTCATCATCCTCGACATGGGCGCCAACGAGTTGATGGACGCGGCCACTGTCGACACGGCCGAGGCGCGCATCGCCGAGAGCGATGTCGTCATGACCGTGCTGGAGGTGCCGACGGCCGCCGCCACGCGGGCGATGGAGCTCGGCCGCAAGCATGGCGCAAGGACGATCCTCAACCCGGCGCCGGCGCGCCAGCTGCCCGATACGATCTTCGCCTGGGTCGACTACCTCACTCCGAATGAAAGCGAGCTGCGCATCCTGCTCGGCCTGCCAGCCGACGACCCAAGGTCTTCGCGCGAGCTTGCGCGGGAATTGYGGCGGCGCGGTGTGCGCAACGTCGTCGTCACCCTCGGCCGCAGCGGCGCGCTGATCCTGACCGACGAGATCGATATCATGGTGCCGGCGGTGCCGGTGGAGGTCACCGACACGACCGGCGCGGGCGACGCCTTCAATTCGGGCTTCGCCATGGCGCTCGCCGAAGGCCGCGATATCGTCGAGGCCGTGCGTTTCGGCGTCGTCTGCGGCGCGATCGCTTGCACCAGGCTCGGCGTTATTCCCGGCCTGCCCCAGCGCGCCCAGGCCGACGCGCTTTATGCCGAAGCCATGAAAACCGTATGGAAGGAGCAACCGTGAACCGCAACCGACTGCTTAACGCCGAACTCGCCCACGCCATCGCCTGCATGGGGCATGGCGACCTGATGATCGTCTGCGACGCGGGTTTCCCCATTCCTTCCAGCGCATGGCGCATCGACCTCGCGATTGCGCCCGACGTTCCCGATCTCGAGACCGTGCTGACGCCGATCGCGGCCAACCTGATCGCGGAACGCGTCGCCTATGCCGACACGCTGCCGGTGCACAACGCGCCGCTGCTTGCGAAGGTGAAGCGCCTGTTCCCGGACGCCGACCATGAAACCGTCAAGCACGAGGCCATCCTCAGCGAGATGGCGGCCAGGGCCAAGGTGATCGTGCGCACCGGCGCCTTCGACCCCTGGGGCAACATCCTGCTCTATTCCGGTGTCGACGTTCCGGCCTGGTTCTCCAAGCCTGGCGTTGTCGCTCCCGATTACTACGCCAAGAAGCTCAAGGGCTGAGTGTGCCGAGGATCTTCGATTTCGGCGGCCGCGAGGTCGAACGCAGCATCACCGTCGCCGGCCTGCGCGCATTGCGGCAGGCCGGCCGGCGCGTCGCCCAGGCGACAGCCGAGACGGCGGACGAGGCGGCCGCGGCCGAGGCGGCCGGCATCGAGATGGTGGTCTGCCGGGCCGCCAACGTCGCCCGCGTCCGCGAGGGGTCGCGCCGCGTCTTCGTGACGGCCGCGCTCGGTTTCGCCGACGCGGTGACCGGCGACGAAATCCTGCGCACCGCTTTTTCGGCGATCACGTCCGGGGCGGACGCGGTCATCACCGGCCGCGGCTTCGACACAGTGCGCATGCTGGCCAATGAACGGATACCCGTCATGGGCCATCTCGGTTTCGTGCCGCGCAAGTCGACCTGGGTCGGTAGCATCCGGGCGGTCGGCAAGACCGCGGCCGAGGCGGTGGAGCTCTGGGACCAGTTCCGGCGCCTCGAGGATGCCGGCGCCTTTGCGGTCGAGTGCGAGATCATACCGGCAGCGCTGATGGCGGAAATCCACCGCCGCACCGCGCTGGTGACCGTGTCGCTCGGCTCGGGCGCCGAGGCGGACGTCATTTTCCTGTTCACGTCGGACATCTGCGGCGAGTCGGCTCGCCTCCCCCGACACGCGCGGGCCTGGGGCAAGCTGGCTGCGTTGCACCAGCAGGTACGCGACGCCCGGATCGACGCGCTCACGGCCTTCCGCAGGGAGGTCGACGGCGGCAGCTACCCCGGCAAGGCCGAGATCGCCGCCATTGCCGATGAAGAGCTGCAGGGGTTCCGCGCCGCCGTCGATTCGGCGAAGCAGTGACCGGCTCCTGAGGCGCCGCGCGATTTTCAAGGCCCCGATCCTCGCGAGCGGCCCGCTTACGCCAGGCGCCGGCACTCGACATTCCAGCCCGTGGCCTGTATTCCCGCTGCGGCCTTGAAGGCCTTCTCGACGGATTTGTGACATGAAGCAGGATCAGCCCCGTCCGACGCCCCGCGCGGGCATCATGGACATCGAGGCCTATGTGCCGGGAAAAAGCACGGCGCCGGCCGGCGTGACGAAAGTCTACAAGCTGTCGTCGAACGAAAATCCGCTGGGGCCCTCGCCGAAGGCGATCGAGGCCGCGCGCGAAGTGGCGGCGAAGCTCGACGTCTATCCCGACGGCACGGCGCGGCGGCTGCGCGAGGCGATCGCCGAGGTGCATGGTCTGAACCCGGCCAACATCATCTGCTCCAACGGCTCCGACGAAATCCTGGGGCTGCTGGCGCAGACCTATCTCGCGCCGGGCGACGAGGCCGTGTTCACCGAACACGCCTTCATGGTCTACAAGATCTACATCCAGGCGGCGGGTGCCAAGCCGGTGGCGGTGAAGGAAACCGACGAGCGCGCCGATGTCGACGCGATCCTCGCGGCCGTGACACCGGCGACACGCATCGTCTTCCTCGCCAACCCGAACAACCCGACCGGAACCTACGTGCCGTTCCAGGAGGTACGCCGGCTGCACGCGGCATTGCCGAAAAACGTCCTGCTGGTGCTCGACGCGGCCTATGCCGAATATGTCCGGCGCAACGACTACGAAGCCGGCATCGAGCTGGCCGGCAGCTCCGAGAACGTGGTGATGACCCGCACCTTCTCCAAGCTCGGCCTCGGCGGCGCCCGCATCGGCTGGATGTACGGGCCGGCGCATATCGTCGATGCCATCAACCGCATCCGCGGCCCGTTCAACGTCAATGCCACCGCGATCGAGGCCGGCATCGCCGCGATCCGCGACCGCGCCCATATCGAGCGCAGCGTGGCGCATAACGAGAAATGGCTGGCCTGGCTGAGCACCGAGCTGACCGGGCTCGGCCTGCGCGTCACGCCCAGCGTCGGCAATTTCGTGCTGATCCATTTTCCCGACGGCGAGAAGCATTCGGCGGCGGCCGCGGACGATTATCTGAGCGCGCGCGGCTATATCCTGCGGCGCGTCACCGGCTACGGCTTCCCCAACGCGCTGCGCATGAGCGTCGGCACCGAGGAAGCAAATCGCGGCGTCATCGATGCGCTCAAGACCTTCCTGAAAAGCTAGAACGCCATGGCATCACCGATGTTCGAGAAAATAGCGCTGGTCGGCATCGGCCTGATCGGCTCGTCGCTCGCCCGCGTCATCCGCCGCGAGGGGCTTGCCAGGCACATCGCCATCGCGACGCGCAGCGCTTCGACGCTGAAGCGCGCCGAGGAGCTCGGTCTCGGCGATTCCTACTCGACAGACGCCAGGGAAGCGGTGCGCGATGCCGACCTCGTCATCGTCTCGGTGCCGGTCGGCTCGTCCGGCGAGGTCGCGGCCGAGATCGCGCCGGCGCTGAAGAAAGGCGCCATCCTGACCGATGTCGGCTCGACCAAGGCCTCGGTGATCGYGCAGATGCAGCCGCATGTGCCGGCGGGCGTGCACTTCATCCCCGGCCATCCGCTGGCCGGCACGGAAAAGTCCGGGCCCGATGCCGGCTTCGCCGATCTCTTCGAGAACCGCTGGTGCATCTTCACGCCGCTGCCGGGCACCGATCCCGCCACGCTCGAGACGCTTTCGGAATTCTGGCGGCGCTGCGGCTCCAACATCGACACGATGGATCCGCAGCATCACGACATGACGCTCGCGATCGTTTCGCATCTGCCGCATATCATCGCCTACAACATCGTCGGCACGGCGGACGATCTGGAAGCGGTGACCAAGAGCGAGGTCATCAAATATTCCGCTTCCGGTTTCCGCGATTTCACCCGCCTTGCCGCCTCCGATCCGACCATGTGGCGGGACGTGTGCCTGCACAACAAGGACGCGATCCTGGAGATGCTGGCGCGTTTTTCGGAGGATCTCGCCTCGCTGCAACGCGCGATCCGCTGGGGCGACGGCGAGAAGCTGTTCGACCTCTTCACCCGCACGCGCGCCATCCGCCGCTCGATCATCGAGGCCGGCCAGGATATCGACGTGCCGGACTTTGGCCGCCAGGCCGTCGAGCATCCGGCCAAGTCGTAGGCTGGTTCCTTAATTTCTCGGCACCGGACTTTGACCGGTCGACTATGTCTGCATTGGCAGCCTTGGAGATTGGCTGAGGCCTCCCAACCTCGTCATTCTATGGCGGAGCAAGGAGCGAAGCGACGCAGCGCAGACCATAGAATCCATGCCGCGACTTGGAAGCGTTGCCGCGGTGCAGAATTCTGCTCCGTTGCACGCCTTGGCGAAGGTAGCGGCATGGATACCAGGGTCTTCGCGACGGAGCTTCGCTCCTGCTCCGCCCTGGAATGACGATCGCGATGGGCGTTTCGGCCAATCTCCGAGGCATCCACCTGCCAACGCGAACGGAGCCGATCGGTCAAATCCCTGTGCCGTGCCGCTACCCTTGTTCCGATGGTGGCCAGTGCGCCGCCATCATGGCCAGCGTCTCGGCCCTGTCCGGCGCGCCCAGCCGGCCGCCGAAGCGCAGGCATTTGAGCGCGGCGGCGGCGCTGGCAAAGCGCAAGGCCTTCTCCATGGGCATGGCCTCGGCGAGGCCGACGGCAAAAGCGCCGTGGAAGACGTCGCCGGCGGCGAGCGTGTCGATCGCCTTGACCTTCGGCGCCTCGACATGGCGTACGCGCCCGGTCGTCCGGTCATGCCACCAGGTGCCGGCAGCGCCGCCGGTCACCGCGACAAAGGCGTCGGTGCGCGAGGCGAGGTCGGCGCAGGCGCTTTCGGGGTCGAGCGCGTGGCCGCAGACGATGCGGGCCGCGGGCTCCGAGGCGACGATGTGCGAGGCCAAGGGCAAGAGCCGCTCCAGCACCTCGACGGGCGCGGTATCGGCATCGAGGATCGCCGGGCGGCCGATCGATCGGGCCGCGCTCAAGGCGAGCGCCGCGGCGCCCGGCCAGCGGACATCCACCAGCACGGCATCGAAGGCGGAAAGATCGGCAAGCGGCAAAGCCTCGGGATCGGCTTGCGCCTTTTTGTCGTAGAAGGGGACGATGATGCGCTCGCCATGCGCGTCCACCACGATCGCGGCCAGCGCCGACCGCGCGCCGGCGACGCGGCGGATGAGACTGCAGTCGACGCCTTCGGCCTCTATGTCGGCGATCAGCTGGTCGCCGACCGGATCGTCGCCCGTGCTCGCCCAGAGCGAGACCTCGGCGCCAAGGCGATGCGCGGCGCAGGCGGCGCTCGTCGCCATGCCGGAGGCGATCTGGACGCCGTCGCTGGCGATGAACTTGCCTTGATGCGCCGGCAGCGTCTCGACGCGCAGGATCGTGTCGAGGGTGAAGGCGCCGACGCTGAGCAGTCTCGCCATCGCTGCTTTACTCGACCGGCTTGATCTTGCCGAGTGGGATAAAGCCCAGCGAAGCCTTGCTCTTGACGATCTTCAGCGGCAGGGACGGCTCCTTGCCAAGCATGGCGATTCCGGCAAATCCCTGCTCGATCTCGCTCTTGTGCTCCGGGATGGCACCGCCAAGGATGGCGGCCACTGCCTTGGGGTCCTTGAGTTTGATGGTCAGGCTTGCATCGATCAGGCCTTCCGCGTCGACGGAGACCGGCCCGGACACGGTGATGCGCGCGGTTCCCGACGACAGGTCGAGCCTGGCGATGTCGATCGACTGGCCGCGCAGGCTCTTCGGCGGCGTCGCGATCAACGCTACGCCGTTCTTCAGCGTTACGTCGCCACTGCCGTCCAGCGCCGGCAGCACGCGTCCGTCGATGGCATCCGCATTGATCTCCAGATCGCCGAAGCTGCCGACATAGTTGATGTCCTGGCCGACTGGCTGCAGCTGGCCTGCCGCCTTGCCGGCGCTGAACAATTGCATCGGATCCGTGTCGTCCTGCGGATCGGTCTGGCCGTTCAGGCCTTCGGCCCGCAGCGAGACGCTCCTTGGCAGCGGCCACCACACTTTGACATTGGCCTGCAACTGGTCCCAGTCGATCCAGAGCGGTGGCATGCCGGGCGCCATCGTCCGCAGCGGCCCGCGCAGGTCGGCGACCGGCGACAAAGGCCCGGTGATCGCGGCGACGGCGTTGAAGCTTCCGGTGGAGGCCGCGACCTTCCGGGCGTCGTCCTCGTAGGCGATGTTGTCGCAGGAGACCGTGAAGCTCATCGGATAGCCGCTGACGGTGAGGTTGGCGCAGCCAGCGGCGATGCCCTTGCCGCCCAATCGCGCCACCGCCTGGTCGGCTTCGGTCTTGAGCCTGCCGGCAAGATAGAACCAGCCGCCGCTGTAGATGGCGAACAGCACGACGATGAACGCGGCGAGCCAGAACAGCCGGCGGCGGGGTTTGGGCGATCGCTCGTCACTTGACGTCATGCTGCGGCTCTCGTTAACCCCGGCGAGCGGGCGTTTACCAATACGCAAACAAGCGGGGGACAGAAGAAGCACCTTGTCGGTGCGGTGTCGTTCACTCGAATGCGATCAGGCTTGGCGATATGGGCGATTTTTGGGTTTTTGGCTATGGGTCGCTGATCTGGCGGCCCGGATTTGCCCATGTCGAGACGCGCCGCGCCCGGCTTTACGGCTATCGCCGCTCGCTTTGCGTCTATTCCTTCGTGCATCGCGGCACGCGGGAGCGGCCGGGCCTGGTGCTCGGCCTCGACCGGGGCGGCTCCTGCATCGGCCTCGCCTACCGCGTTCCCGGCAATCTGCGCGACGAGGTGCTTTCCTATCTGCGCGAACGCGAGCTGGTGACCAGCGTCTATCTCGAACGCATGCTGGACGTCCGGCTGCATGGCGGCAGTACAGTCGAGGCGGTTGCCTACATCGTCGACCGGCAGCATGAGCAATATGCCGGGGCGCTCGACGCCGGTCACGCGGCAGGTATCGTTCGCGGCGCCGTTGGCCAATCCGGCCGGAACGAGGATTACGTCTTGAGCACGCTCGAGCATCTCGAGGCGCTCGGCATTCGCGATCACTGGCTGGAAGAGGTGGGTCGTCAGGTCTCGCCTTCGTGAAGCGCKGGTCCGATCAAAAAGCAAAACCATGCCTTTGACCTTGTCCGGCCACGACCTAGCTTACCGGCATCCCATCCTTGGGCGTCAGGCCCGTTCCAGCATCACGGAGATCAGTCTTGCAGAAACGTCGTCTCGGTCGCACCGACCTTTCCATCGCGCCGCTGGTCCTGGGCGGTAACGTCTTCGGCTGGACCGCCGACGAGAAGACCTCCTTCGATCTGCTCGACCGGTTCGTCGCGGCAGGCTTCAACGCCATCGACACGGCCGATTCCTATTCGCGCTGGGTTCCCGGCAACAAGGGCGGCGAATCGGAAACCATCATCGGCAACTGGATGAAGAGCCGCGGCAACCGCGATCAAATCGTCGTCATCACCAAGGTCGGCTCCGATATGGGGCAAGGCAAGAAGGACCTCTCCGCCGCCTATATCGAAAAGGCGGTCGACGCGTCGCTGAAGCGGCTGCAAACCGACGTCATCGACCTCTATTTGTCGCACTGGCCTGATCCTGCCACGCCCTATGAGGAAACGCTCGGCGCGTATCAGCGGCTGCTCGAAAAGGGCAAGATACGCTATCCAGGCTGCTCCAATCTCGATGCCGGCCAGTTGCGCGCCGCGCTCGACGTCGCCAGCCTGCGCAGCCTGCCGCGCTACGAGGTGCTGCAGCCCGAATACAATTTGTACGATCGTTCGTCGCTCGACGGACCGCTGCTTGACCTGTGCAAGGCCGAGGATATCGGCGTCATCACCTATTTCAGCCTGGCCAAGGGATTTTTGAGCGGCAAATACCGCAGCAAGGCCGATCTCGGCCAAAGCACGCGCGGCGAGGGCGTCGCCGGCTACCTCAACGAGCGCGGCATGCGCATCCTTGCCGCGCTCGATGCCGTGGCCGAGCGCCATTCGGCCAAGCAGGCGGAAGTGGCGCTGGCCTGGATCATCGCACGGCCGGGTGTCACCGCGCCGATCGCCAGCGCGACGACGCCGGCCCAGATGGACAGTCTGATCCGCGCCGCGTCGTTGAAGCTTTCGCCTGACGATATCGGGGCGCTAGACCGCGCGAGTAGCTAGCGCCTTCGTGCACGATCGTCCAAGACGGTCATGACACACCCTCGTAAGTCCTGTCGCATCGCGGCAAGCAGGAGGGTTCGGCATGGCCGGTGGCATCTTGAACGAGGCGCAGCCCTGGCAACAATTGCTGGCACTCATCGTGGCCGCAACCATCGTCATGGGCAGCCCGGGACCCGCGACCATCAGCGTCACCGCGGTCGGCGCGGCCTTCGGTCTGCGTCCTTCCCTGGGTTACACGTCTGGCGTGGTGCTCGGCACGATCGCCGTGCTTCTGGCGGTGGCGGCCGGGATTTTCGGCATACTGACATCGGTGCCGGGAGTGGCGCCGGTGCTGGCGATCGCCTCGGCGGCCTACATCCTTTATCTGGCTTTCCGGATCGCGACCGCGCCGCCCTTGACCGAGCGCGGGAGCACGGCGACGAAGCCTGATTTTCTCGGCGGTTTCATGCTCGCCGTCGCCAACCCGAAAGCCTATGTGGCGATCGCCGCTGTCTTCGCCGGCGCCGCGTCGCAGGCCGATGCGTTGGGCGTTTCCACCAGGCTGCTGGTGCTTGCCGCGATGATCGTCGCCATCCACGTCGTGTGGCTGCTTGCGGGAACCGCTTTCGCACGGTTCCTCCGCCATCCGCTGGCATCGCGGATCATCAACCTGTTATTTGCGGCGACGCTGGTGCTGGCTACTGCGCTGGCGGCGCTGCGGTAGAGCAATTCCAGGAAAAGTGTGAGCGGTTTTCCGTCTGGAATTGCGTAAAAACAAAGGGATAAGGCGTTTCGCCGTTTCTGTGAAACGGTGAAACGCCTTATCCGATCAGGTCTTTGCGGCCACGCCGAGTTCCGCCAGCCGCTTCAGCGCCGTCGGCGGCATGGGCGGCGGGTTCGGCGCCTGCGCCGCCTCGACGAGCATCTGATCGCAGGCAGCCTCGGTCTCGCCGATCAGCCGCTGCATGAATTCCTCCTTGCCGAGCCCTGGCGGGATCGGCGGCAGGAAGCGGGCCTTGATGGTGCCTGGATAGCGCAGGAACTTGCGGCGCGGCCAGTAGAGGCCGGCGACATGGGCGACCGGCACCACGGGGACGCCCAGTTGCGAATAGATCTCGACGATGCCGTATTTGTAGGATGGCTCGGCGCCCGGCGGGCGGCGCGTGCCTTCGGGATAGATAATGAGCTGGCGCGGGTTGCGATCCATCTCCTGCCTGGTCGCGACGACGACGGCCTTCAGCGCTTTCGAACGGCTGCCGCGGTCGACCGGGATCATGCGCATCTTCATGATGTACCAGCCGAAGAAAGGGATCCAGGTCAGCTCGCGTTTCAGGATGTAGAGCGCGTCGTCGAGATAGGGGAAGAAGGCGATCGCGTCCCAGAAGGACTGGTGCTTCGGCGCCAGGATGAAGGAGCCTTTGGGCAGGTTCTCGACGCCGGTGATCTCGCTCTTGGTCGCGGCGATCTTGTCATAGAGCCACATCGAGGTGCGCGACCAGAATTTCGGCACGAACCAGGCGCGATGGCGCGGCGACAGGAAATAGAAAGGCGTCCAGAAGATCATCTGGACGATCAGGCTGAGATAGAAAACGAGGTTGAACGCTAGCGAGCGGATGATGAGCATGCAAGGGGCCCGTGAGGAAGTGTGCGTTGGTTACACCAAGCGGCGGCAAAAAGGAAACGGCACGGTGCTCGAACGCTGGCCACTCTTGTTTTGTCGCAATTCCGGACGGAAAACCGCGATGCACTTTTCCTGGAATTGCTTACAATGACCGCGCCAGCCGCTCCTTCAGGCGCGGCGCTGCAAAATCGAGGAAGGCGCGCAGCTTCACCGGCAGCCGGCCCTGGCCGGCATGGACGAGGCTCACCGGCCAGGGCGGTGGCTCGAACGACTCCAGCACCACCCGCAGCGTGCCGGCGCGCACGGCGGCGTCCGCCTGGTAGGAGAGCACTTTTGTCAGGCCGAGGCCGGCAATCGCGGCATCGATCGCCGCTTCGGCGGTGTTGACCTGCAGGCGCGAGCGGACCGGGACCGTGGTTTCCGTCTTGCCAGAGCCAAAACTCCATGTCGCGGGAGCGGCGAGACCTTCGAAGGTGACGCCGTTGTGGCCCGCGAGATCCTGCGGTTTCTCCGGCGTGCCGTGCATGGCGAGATAGGCGGGGCTTGCGCAGACGAGGCGACGGATCGAGCCGACGCGGATTGCAACCATGGCCGAACCCTGCAGCTCGCCGATGCGCACCGCCAGATCGATATGCTCCTCGGCCAGCTGAGTGATCCGGTCGGACAAGGTCAGGCGGATATCCACTTGCGGATAGATGGCGAGAAAGGCGGTGATCACCGGCAGCACATGCAGGCGGCCGAAGACGACCGGCGCTGTGATGACCAGCTCGCCGGTCGGGCTCGAATATTCGCCGGCCGCGGTGCGTTCGGCTTCGCTCACCTCGTCGAGGATGCGGCGGCAGGCGGCAAGATAAGACTGGCCGGCATCGGTGAGCGTCAGGCGCCGCGTCGAGCGGTTGAGCAGGCGCGTCTTCAAATGCTTCTCCAGGTCGGTGAGCTTGCGGCTCACCGTCGCCAGCGGCACGCCGGCGCGCCTGGCTGCAGCGGAAAGGCTGCCGGCCTCCACCGTGGCGACGAACAGGGACATGGCGTCGAGGCGGTCCATTATTCTTCCGAAAACTGGAAAGATGGATTGCGAATATGCGCTCTACATCCGATTTTCGGAAGAGGCTAAATCACTTGCTATCCTGGTCCAAGGAGCGCCGGCATGAATGAATTCACCAGCGACGTCGCCTTCACGCCGACCGTCAAGGCCATCCAGTCCCGCAAGGGGTCGCGTGATTCCTACGCACGCGTCGAGCAGCGCGGCGGCTGGCGGGCAACGATCACGCCGGACCTCGCCGCCTTCATCGAGGCACAGACAAGCGTGTTTCTGGCGACGGCGAACGCCCAGGGACAGCCTTACATCCAGCATCGCGGCGGGCCGGCCGGCTTCCTCAAGGTGCTGGACGAGCACGTGATCGGCTTCGCGGACTTTTCCGGGAACCGGCAGTTCATCACCCAGGGCAACCTCGAGGACAACGACCAGGCCTTCCTGTTCCTGATCGACTACATGCTCAGGCAGCGGATCAAGATCTGGGGCAGGGCTCGGGTCGTCGAAAATGACCCGGAACTGACGGCGAAGCTGATGCCGGCGGACTACAAGGCACGGCCGGAGCAGGCGATCCTGTTCACGGTCACGGCCTGGGATGCCAATTGCCCGCAGCACATCCCGCAGCGCTTCGAGGCGGCGGATGTCGCGGCGGCACTGGCCGAGCGCGACCGGCGCATCGCCGGCCTGGAGCAGGAGATTGCCCGCCTGCGCGATGGTGCGGCGGCTGAGCTTTAGTTCTTCACCACGGTCGATGCTTCCGCCAGCGTGACGCCCTCGGGCGTCGTGCGAAGCGGCAGGACGCCGCGCGCCAGCGACAGCACATATTTGCTGTATTCGGTCAGCAGCACGCGCAGCGCTTCCGGCTTGGTCAGCCAGCCACCATTGCCGAGATTGGTGTTGACCACCGGATAGGGCTCGAGCCGCGCGCCATGCAGCAGCCGGCCCATCTCGAGCAGGCTGCGCGGCATGTGGTAATTGTTGGTGACGATGATGATGCTGCCATAGGCGTGGTTCTCCACCCATTTGGCGCTTTCCTCGGCATTGCCGATGGTATCGAGCGCGGCGCGGTCGATGTCGACGCAGCAGGAGAAGAGCTGCTTGTCGCCGCCCATCGCCGCCTGCAGCTGGCGCCTTGTGGCCGAGGGATGGACGCCGCTGATCAGCAGTCGCTCACCCTTGCCGGAGGCCAGCAGATCCATCGCCGCATCGAGCCGCGACTGCCCGCCGGTGAGCACGATGATGGCATCGGCCCTGGCCGGATTGGTCGGCGTCGTCATGTGGCTGACCTTGTCGGCGAACCAGCCGAAGCCGCCTGCAAAAAGCACCAGCGCGGCGAGAACCGCGAAACCGCAGACGCGCAAGGCGAGCCGCAAACGACCAAGCCCGGCGGGGGCAGCGCTGCGCACACGCATCGCCGGCATCCGTCCAACCGTATCGATCGAATCCCGCGCTTCCATCATCCCCAGGTTAATCCTGAAAGCATCGCATGGTTAACTCCGAAATGCGGCGTTTGATGGGTAAGACGCGCACATTGCGTTACGGCAGGTGTCCCGTGTGTGATCGTTGTCTTATATAGCGCTTGCGCCGGCTTTCGGATTGAGCTCATGGATCAGCCCGCATCCGGTTGGCGAACGTCGATGTCGCTGAGATAGGCGACGACGGTGGCGTGCGAGGTCGCCGCGGTCAGCGCGCCGATCACCAGCACCATCAGGCCGACGCCGAAATAGCCGGCGGAGCCGATGGCGAAATTGCCGAACAAAGCGGTCGCCTGGTCGGCCTGGGGCGTGGCCATGTTGCGCGACGACCACCAGGAAAACACGATGAAGACGAGGATCGCGAGCGCACCGCCGGCGGCCGCGCCCTTCATGCCGGTGACCAGGAAATGCCAGCGGAACTCGCGCGCGATGAAGCGCGCCTCGGCACCGACGAAATGCAGCACCTCGATGATATGGCCGTTGCCGGCCATGGCACCGCGCGTGGCGAACACGACCGTCAGCACGGTCGCCGAGAGCATCAGCACCAAGACGGCGATGCCGATCGTCACCGTCGTGCGCGCCATGGCGACAAGGCGATCGACCCAGGTGCGGTGGTCGTCGAGCGCCGCGGTCGGGATCTTGGGCGCGATGGCGGCGCGCATGGCGGCGAAGTCCGGCGGGCTGGCCTCGTCGATGGTGACGATGATGAGGCGCGGCACCGGCAGCTCGTCGATGTTGAGGCCGCTGCCCAGCCATGGTTCCAGAAGGCGCGCCGTCGCGTCGCGGTCGATGATCTTGGTGCCCTTCACGCCGGGGAACTCGCTGGCGATCTGCGAGGCCTGCGCAAGGGCCGCCTCCATGTCGAGACCATCGGCCGGCTTGATCTGGATCGTCGCCTCGCGCGAGATCTGGTTCTCCCAGACCGATGCGGTATCGCGCACCAGGGTCACCGCGCCAAAGGTGAGGCAGGACAGGAAGGTCATGATGGCGATGACCAGCACCAGCGCCCGGCCGGCGATGTTCTGCGCCGGCACGATCGGCGCCGTCTTGCGCTGGACACGCCGGATCGTCGCCGGCGCCTCGGCGTCGGCTTCATCGTGCAGCTGATCGGCTGGAAGGTCAGTCATAGACGTCCAACCTTCCGCCAGCCAGAATCATGCGGCGCGCATCGACCTGCTCCATCAGGCCAAGGTCGTGGGTGGCGATCACCACGGCGGTGCCCAGCCGGTTCAATTCGATGAACAGCCTGAGCAGCCGGCGCGCCAGCGGCGGGTCGACATTGCCGGTCGGCTCGTCGGCCAGAAGGATCTCCGGCTGCTCTATCAGCGCGCGGGCGATCGCGGCGCGCTGCTTCTCGCCCCCGGACAGCACCGGCGGCAGCACATGCATGCGGTCGCCGAGGCCGACCCATTTCAGAAGCTCGGTCACGTCGGTGCGGTAGCTCGCTTCCTCGCGCCCGCGCACGCGCAAGGGCAGCGCCACATTCTCGTACGTCGTCATGTGGTCGAGCAGACGGAAATCCTGGAACACCACGCCGATGCGGCGGCGCAGCAACGGCAGTTCGCCGCGCGAGATGCGCGAGCGGTCCTTGCCGAAGATGGTGATCAGGCCGCGCGTCGGCTTCAGCGACATGAACAAAAGGCGCAGCAAGGTCGTCTTGCCGGCGCCCGAAGGGCCGCTCAGGAACTGAAAGGAGCGCTCCGGAATGTGCAGGGAAATGTCGCGGAGGATCTCCGGACCCATGCCATAGCGGAGGCCGACATTTTCGAAGCGGATCACGTTCGGCGACCTGAAACTCTCGGCGGCGACGCGCCACAATCTACTCTAGAGCGTTCCACCGTTTCACGGAAACGGCGAACCGCTCTATCTTTCGTTTGACGCAATTCCGGACGGAAAACCGTTTCACACTTTTCCTGGAATTGCTCTAACAGACCATCGGCCGGCATGGTTAACCGGCGGTTAATTTTGTGACATTCAGCGTGCATCAAAGCCATTCCGGTGGGGAAGCGTTAACCAATTCCGTTTACGCAAAAGAAACGAAGATTGCACTGGTGCCGTAATGGCTGACGAGAGAACCGCGCGCCCTGTTTCCGGCGAAATCATGACCGGTTCGGCGACAAAGGCCGCGCCGGAGCGCGTCATGTCCGGCGCGACCGACATCGTCGATGCCGACTATGTAGTGCTGCCGCGTTTTGTCGCGCACCCTGAATCGTCGACAGCGCCCGCGCCGCCGCAGGTTCCTTCCTCGCCATCGATCGAAGGCATGGGCATGCTGCGCAAGCCGGAGGCCGCGCCGTCGGGCTCCTCGCGAGGCGGCCCGCTGTTCTGGGTCGCCGGCGTCGGCATAGCGCTCGCCTCCTTCTGGGTGTCGGGTGGTCATGCGCTGGTCCGGCAAAGCCCCTTTTGGACGACCCCCGCGCCGGCGAGCGCGCTCACCATTTCCGGCGTGACGTCGCGCATCGACGCGTCGGGCTTGAAGCCGGTGCTGTTCGTGGATGGCGAGGCGGCGAATGACGGGATGAAGTCGGAAACGCTGCCGCCGCTCGAGATCCGCGTCACCGACAACAACGCCAATATCATCCGCTACAGGCTGGGGACATCCAACCGTTCCCTGGGGCCCGGCGAAAGATTCGGCTTTTCCAGCCGCCTCGATGTGCCTAAAGACGGTGTGAAGACCGTCTCCGTAATCTTCGCCGGCTAGACGGGTCGATATTCAGGCGAGGCCGGCCTGCAAATAGCGGTTTCCCGCGCTTCCGGTGCTCACGTACCGAAACGTACGCTCCGCTCCTGTCGACGTCGCTGCCGATTTTGAAGGACAAAAGAATGCCAGTTGTGCGTGGCAAGGACATCGAGGTCCTGTTTTCGGCGTCGGCGATCGCGCGCCGCAATCTCGAGCTCGCCAAGGAAATCGCCGGGCGCGACTACCACGACCTGCTGGTGATCTCGATCCTCAAGGGCTCGTTCGTCTTCGCCGCCGATCTCATCCGCGCCATGCATGATGTCGGCCTGTCGCCGGAAGTCGAGTTCATCTTCATTTCAAGCTATGGCGCCGGCACCACGAGCGGCGAGGTCAGGGTGCTGCGCGACATCGACAACGAGGTCGCCGGCCGCGACGTGCTGTTGATCGACGACATACTGGAATCCGGCAAGACGCTTTCCTTCACCCGCGATCTGATGCTTTCGCGCGGCGCCAGGAGCTGCGCCATCGCGGTGCTGCTCGACAAGCGGATGCGCCGCCAGAGCGCGCTCAACGCCGATTATGTCGGCTTCGACTGTCCGGACTATTTCGTCGTCGGCTACGGCATGGATGTCGCCCACGCGTTCCGCGAGCTGCCGTTTGTCGGCGTGGTGAAGGGCGACGCCTGAAAGGACGCCAGCGTCCTTCCAAAAGCTGCCGATCGTTAGAATTTTCAGAAAACATCAACGTTTCGGCGGCATCTATCTCGGCATGGCAAAGCTTCTGATCGTCGAGGACGATGAGTCCGTCCGCACCCTCGCTGCCCGCGCGCTCGAGCGCGACGGCCATAATGTCACCGTCGCCACCGACGGCGCGCAGGGGTTGGACATGATCCGGCAGGCCCGCGGCGGCTACGACCTTGTGGTGTCCGACATCCGCATGCCGGAAATGGACGGCATCGAGATGGCGACAGCCGCCGCGAGAGAGTTCCCGGTGATGAGAATCATGCTGATGACCGGCTATGCCGACCAGCGTGAGCGCGCCGAGGAGCTCAACGGCATCATCCTCGACGTCGTGCAGAAGCCATTCACGCTGGCCGAGATCCGCACCCGCGTCGGCAAGGCATTAAGCTGCTTCGCTTGAGACCGCGCCGGTTGCCGGCGCGGCATTTCGCCGACGCCCGCCGCTGAGCGCAAGCAGGCCGGCGCCGATGATCAGCGCCGCGCCCAGCACGGTGGTTTCACGCGGCACTTCGGCGAAGAACAGGAAACCCCACAGCGGCGACCACAGGATGCCGGTGTATTCGAAGGTGGCGACGCGGTTGGCCGGCGCCATCCGGTAGGCCTGCGACAACAGGATCATGCCGGCGGACGCAACGAGGCCGCAGGCGGCCATCTTGAGGAAGTCCGGCATTGTCGGCCAAACCCACGGCCGCACCAGGAATTCGACGCTCGGATGCGCCGCATGGGTGATGCCGGCGAGATGAAAGACGGTCGCGACGGCAATTGCGCCGCTGAGATAGGCGCCGTTCTGGTAGAAGGCCATCACGGTCGACGATTCGGTGTCGCCGATGCGGCGCGCCATCAGTTGCGAAAAGCCGTAAAGGAAGGCCGAGCCCAGCGACAACAGCGCCGCCCAGTCGAACACGCCGGCGCCGGGGCGCACCATCACCAGCACGCCGACCAGGCCGATCAGCACCGTCGCCAGCGTTTTCCACGAGACGCGTTCGCCAAGGTAAGGTCCGGCCATCGCCATGATGAACAGCGGCGCCATGAAATAGAGCGCCACCGCATCGGCCAGCGGCAAGGCGGCGATCGCCAGATAGTAGACCGTGTAGGACGAGAACTGGATGAAGGCGCGCAGCGTCAGCATGCCGAAGCGCTTCGACAGCACCGCCTTCAGGCCGACATCGGCCTGGACGATGGCGATCAGGATCGGCAACGCGACGATGGCCCGGATCGCCATCACCTCGGTCACCGGATAGCCGCCCGACACCGCCTTCACCAGCGGATCCTGCAGCGAAAAAACCAGCACGCCGAGGCAGAGGCTCAGAATGCCAAGCACCGTCCGGTTCTGCATCGGTGTCGGCCCCCCGCGAGCCGCATTTTATCAGCAAAAAGAACCCGCTACCGTTTTCAGGCAGCGGGTACGAGTGAGGACTCTTCGATTGGTCCGCGGCCGATTTCGCGGTCGCATATCCAATGGGTGACGCGACTATCCTGCGGCATTTGACATCTTGCAAACGAATTGGAATGATGCCTGCAATCAAATTTGCTTATGGCGGAAAATCGATGAAGCCCGTGCTCGACAGCGACCTCCTGCGCACCTTCGTGGCGGTGGCCGAGACCGGCAATTTCACACGTGCGGCGGAGAAAGCCGGGCGCACGCAATCGGCCGTGTCCATGCAGATGAAGAAGCTCGAGGACATGGTCGGCGACGATCTGTTCGAACGCGGCTCGCGCGGCGTGGCGCTGACACGCCGTGGCGGCGAGCTCATCGTCAACGCGCGCCGGATCGTCTCGCTGCTCGACGAAACGGCGGCCTCGCTGGTGGCGCCGCCGCTCGGCGGGCTGGTGCGCATCGGCATCCCGGCCGAATATGGACGTTCGATCTTGTCGCGGGCGCTGGGCGAATTCGCCAAGCGGCATCCGCGCGTCGAGGTCACGGTGCGCTACGCGCACTCGGATTCGCAGGTGCGGGCGCTCGCGGCCGGCGAGCTCGACCTCGCCGTGGTGTTCGAATGGGAGGGCTCTTCCGGCGGCGAGGTGCTGATGCACGACCCGACGGTCTGGGTTACATCGACGCTGCACCACATGCATGAGGAGCGGCCGGTGCCGATCGCGCTTTACAGCCGCAACGGCTGGTGCCGCGACTTCGCCATCAAGTCGCTGCAGCAGCGCGGCCTCGACTACCGCGTGGCCTACACCAGCGACACCAATGGCGGCCTGACGCTCGCGGTCACTTCCGGCCTTGCCATCGCGCCGATCTCGCGCAGCAACATCCCGGAAGATTGCCGCGAGCTGACGGCCGCCGACGGCTTCGGCGACATCGATTCCTCCAACGTCGTGCTGCACCGCAATCCGCAGGCGACCGGCGATGCGATCGACGGCATGGAGAACGCGATCCGCGAGGCGTTCATGTTGACAAGGCAGGTCGCGCCTGCGGCATAGATACCGGCGCACAGCGATCCTTCGCGCCCCCCTCTGTCCTGCCGGACATCTCCCCCACAAGGGGGGAGATTGCCAGTTCCCGCGACCGCGCTTTTCCTGCGGTATTGGTGATCGCGGCGTTGGCGATTGGCGAAAGCGGTGACGACATCCGATCTCCCCCCAAGTGGGGGAGATGTCCGGCAGGACAGAGAGGGGCGCTGTCCCGCCAGCATCTCAAAAGTGGGCAAGGGCCTCACATCCAGTCTAACAGCTGTGAGGCAGAAGCTACTTCAGCTCCAGCAGCCGTTCGAGATAGCTGCGCTCGATGTCGGGGCTGAGCGCGTTGCCGAGCCGCTTGCGGATCGCGTCGAGGATCTGGCGGGCGCGCTGCACGTCAATCTCGTCGGGGACCTTGACCGAGGTGCCGTCATCAGGGCCGTTGGTCGCGCGCGGCCGTCCCAGCGGATCGCGGTCGGCATTCTGCTCGCGGCCACCCTGCTCGCCGCCGCCCTGGTCGCCCTGCATGGCCTGCATCTGCTTCATCATGTCCTTGGCGCCGCGGCGCAGCGCTTCCAGCGCGCGGCCCTGGTGGCCGACGGCCTGGTCGCCATCGCCCTGGCCAAGCGATTGCTCGGCGTCGCCCATCGACTTGCCGGCCTCGCCGAAGCCTTCATTGGGCTGCATGCCCATGCCTTCGAGGCCCTTCTTCAATTGATCGAGCTCGCTTTGCAGCTGGCCCTGGCCTTCCTGCAGTTGCTTCAGCGCATCGGCGAGGTCCTTCGGCGACATTTTCGGCCGTCCCAGCGGATCGCGGTCTTGGCCGGGACCTGGCCGTTGCTCGTCCTGGCCCTGCTGCTGTTGCTCGCCATCCTCGCCGAATTGTTGTTCGCCATTGTCGCGCGAGCCACGCTGCATCTGGTCGAGGCGGAAGGTGTCGTTCATCATTTCCTGCTGGCGGCRCATGATATCGCCGAGCTTGTCCATCTGCTGGCGCAGCTCGCTATCCTGCTCGCCGCCCGGCTGCTGGCGGCCGGCCTGCAGGTTGTTCATCATGTCCTGCAGCTCGGAGAGAAGCTGCTGCGCCTTGTCGCGATCGCCCGATTTGGCCAGATTCTCGATCTGATCCATCATGCGGTCGATATCGCTCTGGCGCAGCTCGCGGCCGTTCTGCTGCATCTGCGGCGCGTTCGGGTTCTGCTGCGCGCGCTGGGCGAATTCCTGCAGGAACTGGTTCATCGCCTCGCGCAGTTCCTTCATCGCCTTTTCGATCTCCTGATCGCTGGCGCCGTTCTTGATGGCGTCCTGCAACGCCTGCTGCGCCTGGCGCAACCGGCGCTCGGCGGCCGACAGATTGCCTTCCTCGATGCCGAGCGCGATCTCCCAGAGATAGGAGACGACGTTGCGCAACTGGTCGTCGCTCTCGGAGAGCTTCAGCCGGCTCCGCGCGCTCATGATGGCGAGATAGTTCGACATGTTGTCGAACGTGTCCTCGGGCCGCAGCGTGATCGCATCCATCAGGTCGAGGACGCGCGGCTTGGCATTGGTGTCGAGCGCCAGCAACCGGCGCTGTTCGATCACCGCGCGGGCCAGCGGGTTGGCGAAGGGCCGCTCGGGCATGACAAGCGTCTTGGTGTCGCTGGTCGCGGTGTGGCCGGCATCGTCGGTGACGCTCAGCGTCAGCTTGATGTTGCCGCCGGCCCAGACATGCTCGGTCAGGTCCTTGGTCGTCTTGGCCGCGCTCGCCTTGCCGCCGCGCCGCGGCAGGGTCAGCGGCATGTCGGGCGCGCCATAAAGCGGATGCGCATTCGCGGCCGGCGGGTCGGACAGTTCGAAAACGGCCTTGGCGGAGGCCGCGCCGTAATCGTCGTCGATCTGGTAGTTGAGCTCCATGGCGCCGTTGACGGCGCGCTTCGGCTCGCCGACGAAGCGGATCGTCGGCGGCTTGTCGGGGATGACCGCAAAGGCCCAGTGGCCGAGATCGCTATCGCCGGATTTCAGCGTCAGCGTGCCGTTGGTGTTCAGCTTGCCGGAGAACTGGCGGACGTTTGGCGCCGTCTGGCTGGCGGCAGCGGGCGCGGTCCCCTTGGGTGCTCCGGGGGGCGCCGCGGGCTCGATGGCGCGGTCATTGCCGCCTTGATCGGCATAGCTCAGCGTTTCCTCGCCCGAGCCCCCGGTGACGCGCAGCGAAACGTCGCTGCCTTGCGGAACGGAAAAGGTCTGGACGGCCTGGTTGGCATCGGCCGTCAGGAACAGCGGCGCCTTGCCGGTATAGGCGGGCGGCGTCACCCAGGCGTCGATGCGCGGCGGCACGGCATCGTGCACCGCGCGGGCGACAAAAGCGTCGCCGACCCTGCCGCCGAATGGGCCGAAGGAGAAGGCCAGGGCGGTGACGAACAGCAGCCCGGCCACGGCGCGCAGGCCCCAGCGGTCATAGTCCGGCACGCCGGTGCGCGGCCGGTCGGCGCCGAGGCTCGAAAGCCGCTCGGCCATGCGCTTCTGGTGCTCGCGCCACAGCGCCTGCGAAAAGATGCTGTCGGCGCCGCTCGGCCGGTCGGTCTGCACCTGCACCGGGCTGTGCAGCAATTCGTTCGCCGCCTCGATGCGGCGGTCGATCTCGGCGGCCGAGGGCAAGCGGAAGAAGCGCAGCGGATAGAGCGCCGCGACCGCCGCCAGCGCGAACAGGATCAGAAGGCCGATGCGCGCCGCATCCGGCAAGCGCGGGAACAGGCCGAACCATGAAAAGCTGAGGAACAGGCTGGCGACGACCAGCAGCGGCAGCACGAGCGGCCAGGCGCGCTCGAAGAGTATCGAGGCCCGTGTCGCCAACCGGCTGAGCGCCAGGCGCCCGGCCAAGCCGCGTTCGCCGCTGGAAATGGGTCGTTCGGTCATCGGCCCTTCCTGCCCGGGCACGATAGCCCGGACGTCATCGCCAGAAGGATACCAACAAACACGGCAAAGGCGAGGCGGGTTCCAAAAACGTGAAGCGGTTTGGCCGGGTTATGATCAGAAATTGGCGGGATTCGTGTTGGAACCGCAGACCAGGACGGCCACGCGCTCGGTTTCCGCCGGCACATAGCGCCCGGAAAGCATGGCGGCGAAGGCGGCGGCGCCGCCCGGCTCGGCGATGATTCGCACGCGGTCCCACAACGCCCTCTGCGCCGCGACGATGTCGTCGTCGCTGACCAGGATCGAACGTTCGACGAAGGCCTCGGCGATCGGGAACATTATTTCGCCGACGCGCTTCGGCGCCAGCGAATCGGCGGCGATGCCTTCGGCCGGCGCATCGACCGGCTTTCCGGCCTCCAAGGCGCGGTAGAGCGTCGGCGCGCCCTCGGGCTCGATGGCGATGATGCGGATACGCCCCGAGAACCAGGCGGCGATGCCGCCGATCAGGCCGCCGCCGCCGACGGCGACCAGCAGCGTGTCGATTTCGGGCAGGTCGGCCTCGATCTCCAGGCCGAGCGTGCCCTGGCCGAGCAGCGTTTCCTCCTGGTTGAAGGCGTGCACCTGCAGGGCGCCGGTTCTGGCGGCGAATTCCTCGCTGGCGGCCAGCGCCTCGGCATAGCGGGCGCCGCCGACCACCAGCTCGGCGCCGTAGCCGCGGATGCGCGCGAGCTTCGCCGGCGGGCTGACCTCGGGCACGAAGATGCTGGCCTTGTGCCCGAGCTTCATGGCGGCGTAGGCGACGGCCGCGCCATGATTGCCGCCGGACGCTGCGACCACGCCGGCCTCCGGCACCTGGCGTTCGAGCAGGTTGGTGAAGGCGCCGCGCGCCTTGAAGGAGCCGGAATGCTGCAGGCATTCGAGCTTCAGGTCGACCGGAAAGGCCGGCCGGCCGAAATCCGCCATGTCGACGCGCATGACGGGCGTGTGGCGCACATAGGGACGGATGCGCGGTTCGACAGCGGCGATGCGCTCGCGCGTGATCGTCTTTTTTTCCAGCATGGCTTGCTCCTTAAAGCGTCGTCGCCACTCGGTTACTTCAGCCAGTCGGGGATAGAATCCAGTCCGATCAGGTCCTCGTAGGTCTGGCGCGGCCGCACGACATGGAAGCGGTCGCCGTCGACCAGAACCTCCGGCACCAGAAGCCGGGTGTTGTATGTGCCGGCCTGCACCGCACCATAGGCGCCGGCGGTGGAAACGGCGATCAGGTCGCCGGCCTTCAGCCTCGGCAGGTCGCGATCGAGGCCGATGAAGTCGCCCGTCTCGCAGACCGGGCCGACGACGTCGGCCTTCATGCGCGCCGTCGAGGCGTGCGGCTGCACCACCGGCCGGATGTCGTGGAAGGCGTCATAGAGCGTCGGCCGGATCAGGTCGTTCATGGCGGCGTCGACGATAAGGAAGTTCTTGGCGTCGCCTTCCTTCACATAGATCACCTCAGACACCAGGATGCCGGCATTGCCGACGATCAGGCGGCCGGGCTCGAACATCACCTTGAGACCGAGCCTGGTGACGTGCTTCCTGACGATCTCGGCATAGGCGTCGGGCAATGGCGGCGGGCTGTTGTCGACACGGTAGGGAATGCCGAGGCCGCCGCCGAGATCGACATGCTCGATCGAATGTCCGTCGGCGCGCAGCGCGCCGACCAACTCGGCGAGCAGCGCGAAGGCGTCGTCGAAGGGCTGCAATTCGGTGATCTGGCTGCCGATATGGGTGTCGATGCCGGTCACCTTGATGCCCGGCAATTCAGCCGCGCGGGCATAGACCTGCCGGGCGCGCTGCCATGGGATGCCGAACTTGTTCTCGGCCTTGCCGGTCGAGATCTTCTTGTGCGTTCTGGCATCGACATCCGGATTGATGCGCAGCGAGATCGGCGCCACCTTGCCGAGCGCCACGGCGCGCGCCGACAAAAGCTCGAGCTCAGGCTCGGATTCGACGTTGAAGCAGAGGATGCCGGCCGAGAGCGCGAAATCCATCTCGCGCGCGGTCTTGCCGACGCCGGAAAACAGGATCTTGCTGGCCGGTATGCCGGCGGCCAAAGCGCGGCGCATTTCGCCTTCCGAGACCACGTCGGCGCCCGCGCCCTGCTTGGCCAGCGTCCTCAGAACGGCCTGGTTGGAGTTCGCCTTCATGGCGTAACAGACCAGCGCGTCGAGGCCGGCGAAGGCCTCCCTGAAGACGCGGAAATGGCGGGTCAGCGTCGCCGTCGAATAGCAATAGAAGGGCGTGCCGACCGCGGCAGCGATATCAGGGATCGCGACGTCCTCGGCATGGAGCACGCCGTCGCGGTAATCGAAATGGTTCACGAGGTTCGGTTCCGGAAGTTGGAGCGGTATGAGATCGGGTCGATCTCATCGGCTCTAGAGCAGGGGATCGAGGATGAATTTCCTGTCCTTGACCGGTTTTTCCGGCTCGGGCGGCACCGGCTGCTTGGCTTTTTCCGCATCCTTGCGTGCCTGCACCGCCGCCTCATAAGGCGTGTCGAGGCCGGTCTTCCTGCCGCAGGCGGTAACGGTGACAACCGCCGCCAGCAACGCCAGCGTCACCAAAATCCTGCTACGGGTCATCGATCCATCCGTTCGAAACTGATTGTTGTGCTGCCGCTTTTAGCCGAGTTTTCAGCGCTTTGCATCCCGGCAATTGTTTTGATGCATGTCGTTGTCCCGGAACCGCTGCACACTTCCGGGCGACATGCATTTGTTTTGATGCATGTCGTTGCCCCGGAACCGC